>JBCCZA010000008.1:0-32569 GCA_039188455.1 Planctomycetota bacterium | reverse complement strand
CGTCAGCCAGACCCTCGACCTCGAACGCGAGGACTCCCGCACCATCTCCGGCTTCATCGAGCGCAAGCTCCCCCGCTGGACCTTCCGCCTCGCCGCCACCTTCGACACCATCGACGACACCCAGTCCTTCGGCTTCGTGCTGGTTCCCGACGGCGTCACCGGCATCTCACCCGTCGGCTTCTCCGCCGGCCAACGCGGCAACGACTAAACACAGCTAATAGCTGTGGCCTGTTCGACGCGTAAGCGAGTCTTGCGTAGACGGTTCGGGAGGTCCATCACATGGCTCTGGCCACCCGAGCCGAACGGAGCAAGTCAATAAGCCGTCTCTGGCTGACCGATTGGCGACAAGCCTCGCTCTTCGCGGCGATGGTTGATCTCGCCAATGATCTCTTTAGCCTCTGGTCGAGTGTCAAGAAGAACTCGAAGCCCCAAGCCAAAGCTCACACCAAACTCCGGATCTGGACGCCGATCCGAGCTCCGACATCGATCCGCATTATCAAACCAAGCCCCGCCATGGGCGAAGTGATAACCAAAGCCACGTTCGAACCCTGGCGGCGGCTGCTTGGGCATTCGGTAGAAGTCATTAGTGGTAAGGAGCGTCCACTCAGCCAGACCGCCGTGGGCGTCATAGAGCCCCCATGCGTTGGGTGCGTGGCGTCGGATGCGTTGCTTGAGCCAAACGCGGGGTGGTTCCGAAGTCGCGTTGTACGTGGCGATTCGTCGTAGATCGGCGACACTGTCACCATTCGCATAAGCGGTCGTCGATCCCGCGCGGCAGGCATATTCCCACTCTTGTGAGCTAGGCATCCGCCAGTACTGTCCGGTCAGGACCGTGAGGCGCGTTGCGAAATGTGTTGCGTCGTTGAGCGTCAACTCTTTAGCCGTCCAGGCCATGGCACGTTTTTCCTCAGCCGACAGCCGAGCGACCCGCTCGGGGTTGACGACGCGTTCGTACTGGAGCTCCGTCAGCTCGGTTGCGGCAATGAACAAGCCCTCGGGTATCTCGACGTCGTACAGCGGCTGGACGCGAGCGAGCGGGTGCGAACCGGGCGGGCTACCGAGCCGCATCTTGCCAGCCGGCAGCGGCACCACCGGCGGGGCCAGCTCGGCGGGGTCGACCACGTAGCGATACGTCTTGGGCTTTGGCCGAAGCGGCGGCCTGTCGGCCGGGTCGTACCTGAGGTATGACTCATGCGTGGACTCGCGGCCGTAGAACCCGTGCGGCTGATTATTGATCGGAAACACGTACTCGATGGCGTAGGGGCCTTGCCCGGCCGGCAGCAGGTCTTGCTCTTCGATCTTGCCAAGCTTGCTGGCCGAAAGATCTAGCCAATAGCTATTAAACCTGTTTCCATACAGCTCGATTTTTTCCTTGGGTAACGGCTTGCCCAGCAAACCGGCCATCCGGCGTGCCTCATCGATCGTCATCACAAACCACGGCCTGAGCATGTAGATGTAGTGCGTGTTTTGCCACGAGTCGTACGTGTATTGCGGGGGCTGATAGGTGGCCGAGGCGTGCCTGGATGCCAGATCGCCGGGCAAGGCCAGGCGGGTAAGCGTTTCGCGTTCGTAGTTCAGTAGACCGTGATGTCGCGACGCGACCAGCGTGCCCACCTCAAGCCCTCCGCGGATAGGGGCGATCCGAAGCATCGGCTCATCGAGAGAACGCGCAGTGTAGAGCGACTCATCCGCGACGCGAAGAAACCAACCATTGCGTTGGACCGCGTTCGATCCTGAATCGCCGGGGAGCATGCCGACGCGCACCAAGCGGCGGTCGCCTGTAAACGGGTCTAGCCGCACCATCATGCGGCCGGTCAAACTGACCCCGGAGCCGGTGACGATGGCGTCATGCCACTCGTGAAGGCTTGCGTCTTCGATCACTTTCGCTCGGCGTTCTTGAACGTCGATACAGAGCCATTTACTGCGAGAGAGGGGGGTCAGCACAGCTTCTCGGCGTGCCGGCCCCGGATCAACGATCGCCTTCGATCGACTCAGTTGCACGGCACGCTTCCCGTCTTCGTCTTCGGTGTGCGACGTCGCCGCGCGGTACAGCGTCGTCAAGCGTGCCGGCCCGTTGCCCCCCACTTCCAGCAAGAAAGACCAGTTCCGCGTCAGGGCTAGCTCGGCCTCCGTCGCGGCGGTGACCACGACGCGACCGGGCCCCAGCGCGACGACAGAGCCACCGCCAGCCGACGGCAGCAAGCCATCCTCCAGACCGAATCGCCGAACCTCCTTGGTTGCCGGATCGATCCGCAGCAGCAGCGAGTTCTTCTGGGGAAGCAACGCCCAGACATGTCGACCGTCAAAGGCCGCCTGGTGGAAGTAAGTCCGGCCACCTGATTCGGGGTCGACGTCCGCCGGTTTGAGCTCGAAGAGCTGTTCGACCGAGCCATCGGGCCTCAACAGCAGGAGATCGAACCGTCGAACGAGTACGTCGCCATGGACGCCGCCGTCGATCGCGTCGGTCCATTCACGCGACCCGGGCCTGTCGATCGCCGGCGGCGCGGGGCTCGCGACCGATCGCCACGCCAGCGGCACCATACGGTCAATGGCGTCGGGCTGGGCCATCGGTGCCTGCATCGGCTGCATCGGAACCACCCCCAGCTTCGGCGTGCCTTCCGGAAGCGTCGAGGGCAGCGACCAGTCGTATCGCGGCCGGGAGGACGACGGCTTGTTCATCAGGTGACGAGCCCGCTCCATGGCTAAGACGACATCGATCGGGTCGACCCCGGCGGCGATCCTTCGATCGATCGCGCGGATGATCGCCGCTCGTTGCTCGGTATCGCCAAACGCATACCACGTGTCTCTGATCCGGCCAAGGACGCGGCTTCGCGGGGCGAGCATCGCGACCTGCAGGTCGAGCAAGTGATCTTGGTAGCGGTCGTTGTGGCCATAGAACTTCCGGCGAAATGGGTCGTGATAATTCAGTTGATGATCGTCGCGGACCTGACGCGTTGCGTCGTAGAGACGCTCGATCTGCCGCCTGAAATTCTCGCGATTGACAAGATCGTTTTGTGCATGCACCGCTTGAATTTGTGTTTTAGTGGCCCCACGACGCTCAAGCCCGTGGAGATCGATCGACATCGCACCGCTGCGAGATTCGAGGAACGCCGAACTCGACGCGCGAAAGCCGTCCCCCAGGCGTAACCGATTCTGATCAAGGACGATCGCAATCACGAGCAAGTCCAGCACGCGGTCGAAGTGGCGGCCTCGGGCGATCAGCATCTGATTCAGGCTTTCGATCAGCGACTGATCCGGTACCCCGGGCAAGGCGATCACTCGCTCGATCCCCTCGCTCAGCAGCTCGATGCCCAACACACGCGCGTCGAAGTGATTCGGCCGATAAAGGACCGCCGTCTCCACGAGAGAGAGCGCCTCACGCCACTGCCCGTTCGAGCGTGCCTCGTTTGCCAGCACCATTAGCCGGCCGCCACGATCGTCGATCGCTTTGGCGTCCTCGATGGCGGTCGCACCGACCGTCATGCGATCCGCCAGGCGGCGGGCTTCATCGGCGGGCCGGCCCACGCGGCTCTCGTCTACCCACTGGACGACATCGAGGCGCTGCAGCGAACTCCGCAGCGTGATGTCGTCCGGCGTCGCTGGATCGGCGGCCAGGGAAAGCTGCAGGTACCAGGGCACCGTGTCCACCGGCAGCGACTTCTGGCTTCGGATCAGCATCTCTCGCCGCAGCGCTTCGGCATCGTCGAAGCTGAGGATCGCGATCCCCCGCTCGATCAACGCGGCTTCAACGGCCTCTCGAAGCCGCCGTGCCAGCCCGTCGTTGTCGGCATAGAGCCGCGTGTCGATCACGGGCGGAACTGCACAGAGTCGAACGACCTCTGGGTTAACGACGGCCATCGACTCGATCTCATCGCAGACGGATTCGATCGCCTCACCGTCGTCGATCGACTCTGGCAGATCAAAGAGGCCGGTCACGACCCCAGTTGCGGCGTGGATCAACGCCGCACGGGGCGTTGCGTCACCCTGAACGCTCGGGCGGACCGCAAGAATCAGGTCCGCATCGATCAGTGCCAACCGACCAGCGATCGATCTTGCTGAAGGCGCGGCGGCCAACACAAGCCTCATCTCGTCCAGCGCGGACCCAAAGCTCTCGCGATCGATCACACGAAGTTTTCCACGGCTAGACAGTAATGCTTCGGTCAACAGAGCGACCGAATTCAGTGCATCGTCCGACCCCGCCGAAACCACCGCGATCGAAGGCTGCGTCGATGGGTCGTCCGCGTCGATCTTGCCCAAATCACGGCTCGCCAGTAGCGACCACCACGGCTGACCCCGTGCGCGACGCTGAGACATAGTCACGGACTGCCGGAGCCATTGAGCTTCGGCGCGCAGCTTGATCGGATCTCCCTGGCCGTTCTTGAGCATCTCTCGTATCTCTCGCCCACGGCGTTCCATCCGCAGCAGGTCGGCTGGTGTGAGTGACTCAAGCGGCTTCACGTCTTCGACGGACACGATCTCCTTATCACCAAACGATTCCGCATCGAAGATATATCTCATCCGCGCCAAATGAAGCATGAACTGCTCACGCCTAATCTCTTCACGATCCTCTGGTCGCGTCTGAAATGCTTGCTTCAACACTTCGATCCGCGCCTCGACCTCGGCGAGCGCAGGGACATCGCCGAACTGTGGAAGCCGCAGGCGCGAATCGTCCACGCCGCCACGAAGTCGGGATGTCAAGTCCCGCAGTTCTTCTCGAAGAGCATCTCTATCGCCCTCTTGGTTGCGCAGCGCCTGGGTGATGTCTCGTATCCGACGAACCAACGCCCGCCGCTCATCTGGGCTTAGCGGAGTCACCGCGGCAGATGAGGCCTTCGCGTTGCCGTGCCTAGCGGGCTCACCCGTGTCGGCCAACAGTACCGCGGTGATCCGCCAAGAGGCGAAGCCCAGCGTCAGCAAGCAGGCAACAATGGTCAGGAAGCGTCGCATGGTTCAAGCAGGATTGCGGCGTCTGTCTAGAACGAGCATTGATTCACTCCGCAGCGGGCTCAAGCTGCGACGAGATGTAAGTCAAGATCGGTGTAGCGAGTGCGTGGCCGGCTTTCTGCAGGGCGGTCTTGGCGGCGATGTTCTCGCTCAGATCGATCGCTCGGGTTGTCGCTCGATCCGCTACGACGATCTCACCCTTCGCACGCGATACGACGTTGATCTCTGCCCGCGCGATCGCGATTTGCAGCTGACCGAGTCTTCCTCCCGACTCGCTGAGGCCTTCGCCGATCACGATGTAGTCAACGTCCGCGAGCGTTTGGGGCCATGTCGAGACGTCGCCACGCTGGTATGCGCCAAGCCAGTCGGCCAGCTCGTTGTGCGGCGTGTCGCGGAGCTCGACTCCGGCTTCGATGAGCAGGCGTTTGATCTCGGTTTCCACGGCGGGGTCGGGCGGCTGATCGGTCGCAGCAAGTGCGTTGGGCCGACTGATGTGTTCCTCGGGGATCACGACGGCGAAGACAGGCAGTCCGTCGCGATTCGACAGCCGTTCGACGAGCTCGACCACCGGGTCGGCCGGCGTCGCTCCAGGCAGCAGCGATATCCCGGATTCGCGGACGACACCGGTCGTCTTATCGGCCGCCTCGAACACCATTTCATCAAGTGACGTGTTGAGTCGCCCACGGGTCATGGCGCCGCGCATCAACGTCGTCTCGACACCGACAACTTTGGTCGTCAGCAGCCTGCTTTCGCCAACCGTCATTAGCCGTCCGATGATGATCAAGTCGGCGCCAATCAAACGGCCAACCGCCACGGCCTGCTGCGTGTCGCTTAGTCCTGTCAGAGCCAGCTGTTGCTCGGCGAGCATGTGCTCCATCGATTGGCGGTCGACCACCTGGAAAGCGTCGGTATCCGACAGGTTGATCGAGAGGACCGTAGCGATCATGTCTGCCAATTCATCTGAAGAAGATGCCCCGCTCACCTCATCGACGGCAAAGTCGTAGACCGCTAGCGCAATCGGCTTGGTCTCATCTGCTGCCGTCAAACCGGCAGCGGACAAGGCCAGCACTGAGCACCACCCCACTGCTAATACGAGTGTTTTTGTAATTGATCGCAAGTGCATGATGAATCCAGGCATGAAAGTCTCTACTCCTTGATGGTCGTCGGATCGGCTTGGTTGTTGCTCGCGATGTGCTCGACGAGGCGATCGATCACGATCGCGCTGAGATCGCGGCCGACGCGGGTGAGGGCTTCTTTGCCGGCCTGGCGCGGGCTGACACCGACGCCCTTGGCGTTACTTCGCTCCGCCAAGAGGATCCGCCCGGTCTCTCGATCGATCATGTTGATTTCGCCGCGGCCAGACGCCGAGACGAGCTGGCCGATCCGGAGGCCGGTCTCGCTGTAGGCCTCGCCCACGATGAGCACGTCGACACGACCGAGCTCACGCGGCCAGCTGTTGACATCGCTCGGTTGGAAATCTGCCCAGTCGGCGAGCTGATTCTGGCGGACGTCGAACACCTCGACACCGGATTCGATGAGCGAGCGTTTTAGTTCGGTCTCTACGACGGGGTCGAGATCGCCATCAGGGATGCTCGGGGATGGATTCTGTGGACTTGACACGTGCTCCTCGAGCACGACCACCGCCAAGCTGGGTTTGCCCTCGAGCGATCGGAGCTGCTGGATTAACGCGGGCAGCGGATCGGCGGGTTCAGCCTCGTCGCCGGTAAGCCGGCCGCCTTCATCGCGAACCTTGTCGGCGATCTTTGCTGCCGCGTCGACCGCCATGTCGTCGATCTCGCTCGCTCGGCCGCGGACGAGCACGGCGTCGACGAGTGAGGTCTCGACACCGATGATCTTCACGGCCAGCATCATCGACTGGCCTAGCGGGAACGCGCGACCGACGACGATGAGCTCTGCGCCCGCCAGTCGCCCGACCCGCACCGCGTCTTCGCCAACCAGCCCGGCTTGGCCTAATGCCTGTTCGTCTAGAACGCGTTCGAGTCGTTCACGGTCAACCAACGAAAGCCCCGGCTCGTCGGCGATCAACGCGGTGATCGTGGTCGCGAGGTCGTCTCCCAG
This sequence comes from Planctomycetota bacterium, assembly GCA_039188455.1. GTDB lineage: Bacteria > Planctomycetota > Phycisphaerae > Phycisphaerales > Phycisphaeraceae > JBCBUE01. The sequence goes on along the minus strand of JBCCZA010000008.1, from coordinate 25,546 downwards.
TCTGGGATTGCCCGGATCCTCGGCATCGAACGGCAGCACCGCGACCCGGGGGCCGGGTTCCGCGGCGACGCCAACCTGCGGCGACTCGCTCTCTTTGGGCTCGGCCGCAGCCCTCGGCACGACCAGCAACGCTAAGGCAACCAGGGTGACCGCAGCGGTGGCCAATCGGACGGTATTGGTGAAACCGGCTCTCATGGCGACACTCCATGCGGTACCGAGCGAGCGGGACGCGGGGCGGTGGCCTTCGCCAGATGCCTCATGGCCGAGGCGATCAGCAGGGCGGTCCGTGGGTCATGGTCGATCGGCCCCAGTGGAGCCTGCCACAGCACGATGCGCCGCCCGGCCCATGATCGCAGATCGACCGCGAAGACACCGGCCTCGGCGTGCTCGCCTTCCGCAGGCTCACGCTCCATCAACACGGTGCTGCCCTGGAAATCGCCCGCCAGGCACGATGGCGAAGCGGGTTTGCCCAGGCCAGCCAAGTCCCACACAGGCGGGCCTGCATCGCTCAAGTCACCGAACCACGCCTTCCCCGACGCGGTCCAACGGAGCTCGCCCCGACCGGTTTTCTTCAGCAGGCCCAGGCCGAACAGCATCGTCGGACCCTCAATCCTTTGGCAGAGCACCAACAGGCCGCGCGACGCGGCCGTCAGCAAAGCTCGCTGCTCGAAGCTCGCCCCGGTCAACGCGCCCTCAGCCACGATCACAAGCCCGTCATCGACGGTCAAGCTATCGACGCCCTTGACTCGTCGGTGCGTGACGTTCATCGCTGTCAGCCCATCGCTCAATTCACCCGATGGATCGAGCACCGTCACATCTACCACATCAGCCACGCGCCGCAACCACTTCGCCGCTGTTTCCCGCGGAACAACGCGCACCGTCTCTGCTCCGCTGTCAATCACGCCGCCGCGTTGCCCGTCGAGCAGTCGCCAGCCGACTTCCAGAGCGACTGTTACTTCGACGTTCGGCGCCTCAACGGACCATGCCATCGAATCGGTCAACGACACCGGACGAACGATCGATCGCTCAATCGTCGCGTCGCCTAGCCGAAGCGTCAGTTCGAGTTCCGTGCTCCCTTGCTGCTCAGCGACCTCACGCGCCGTGATGCGAGCCGCGACCAACTGCTCATCGCCGGCGTACCACCAGCCACCATGAGACAAGACCAAGGCGACCATTGACTCGGCGATCACAGAGCCTCCTCGCCGGGGTCACGATCGGTCGTCGTCCAAGCTTCGGCCGATTGCAGCAGCTCGACGGTCAACCCGCCGACTTGGCCGATCACGACGCGAGCTCGGCCCGGTTCGACGTGTCCGCCGATCACGCGACGGCCCTCGGGCAGATCGAGTTCGACCATGACATCCGTGCGGTAGTCCCCCGTGGGTGTCAGGTGCATTGTCGCTGGCCATCGACCGTTGCTCAGCGGCACCGTCACGCGAGACGACTGCCCGACGCGCAGCACGACATCGGCTCGGCCGAGCGCCTCTTTATCACCGTCAGAACGGATCACCACCGCGACCACGCGTGCCTTGCTCGCCAGAGCCCGCGGCTCACCGAGCCGTGCGTCGCGCGGCAGGCCGACCGATGTCTGATCGCGCGGACCAAACGCCACCCACTGTGTCCGCCCCCCCAGGGTGTCATCGATCAACGCAAAATCGCGCAGCCGATCCCCCACCTCCGCCGGCGAGAGCGCCAGCTCGGGCTCCATCGATGGCTCATTGGCGTCCGCGAGGACCCGGCCCGGCCCATCCGCAGGCCCTAAAGCATTCACCGCCCACCACAGCCCGACCGTCGCCGCTACCCCGATGCACGCCGCGATCGCCAGCGCCAACCCCGTCCAGCCACGCCCGGGATCGATCCAACCACCCGATGCGTTATCTCGTCGGATTGAAGGGGACCCCCGTTCGATCGCATCGATCAACCGATCCACCCGGGCTGCGTCTTCCCTGGCTTCGCGCTGCTTGTCGCTCGACGCGTTCGCACGCAAGGCGGCCCGCAAGACATCCTGCTCGTCCAGCCAAGTCGAGAGCTCCGGCTCGCGGTCCATCGCCTCGATCACCTCGCGAGCTCGCTCGAGACGGCGGCGAGTCCAGCCTTGGTCGAGGATGGCACGCTCGGCTCGTTCACGATCGGAATGATTAAGTTCACTCATGACTGGGCTCCTGAAGCCGGTGAAGGGCACGCAGCTGGGTCATCGCGCGATGCAGGCGGCGCGAAGCCACCGACTGGCTGACGCCCAACGCCTCAGCGGTCTGCTTGCCGGAAATCCCCTCCATCACACGCATCACCACAACTGCGCGAAGGTCCGGGTCAAGGCGATCGAGCAGCCAAACAACCTCGTCGTCGCGCGCCACCGAGTCGCTGGTCGGGTCGACACCTGAGTCGGACAGCCGTCTAGCCACACCCTCGCGATGACGTTCGGCCGTTCGCCGAACCCGCATTCGTTGGAGGCATTCGTTGACGACGACCCGCCGCAGCCACGCGGCTAGACGATCTCCGTCGATCTCGTCAGGCCGAGCACAAGCCTTGAGAAACGCCGCCTGACACGCGTCCTCGGCACCGTCACGCCAGCCCAGCATCCGCCGGGCCAGCCTCAAATAGGCCGATCCGTCCGACGCGGCGTGTTCGGCCACACGCCTCTGCCACGCCGCGTCGTCAATCGCTCGGCTCACGCCATCTCCGAAAGGGCTCGTCAGTTACCTGATTCGCCACGTGCCATTTTTTTTCGCGCGTTGAGGCCCATCGGGTTGGCCTCGGGCCGTGAGTTGATTTCTGACGCCCTAGATGAACATGCCGGTCCGCGGGTGAACGCAACTCGTCTCATCAAGGCCGGTCTTAACCAAGCCTCACACTTCATTGAGCGTTGCTCGGATCCAACCGGCCGAGCACTGCGAACGCCTCGTGCTCGTCGAGATTGTCGTCGTAATGCCCCGACGTACAACACTGAAACGTGCTGTATTTCGAGAGCCTTCTTCAGCCAAAGAGTGTGAAGGTGCCCAACTAAGGAGTTGAACCCCATAGCGGAGACCATGTAGCACAGGGCACCCCGAGAGCCCTCTCGCGTCCACTATCCAGGCTCACCGCATTGGCGGCTCGAGTGGCATCGTTAGCGAGTGGTAGCCGAGGGCTTGCGGCGGCTGGCTGGGGTCCCCGGACGGCGATATCATCGCCGATCGGTCGTCTTGGTTGAAAACGTGGTTGGAAGCGAATAATGCGACCCTCCACTCCAGGGGCGGCCGGCGGCGCAAGACCTTGCCTCGCAAGACGATGCGTCGGGTTAGCGAGAGTAGCTCAGTTGGTAGAGCGTCAGCTTCCCAAGCTGAATGTCGCGGGTTCGAATCCCGTCTCTCGCTTTTTTTCCACGCGGCCGACAGCGGCGCGGCCCTCGGATCACCGCCGGCCCCGGGAACTCGCAACTGACCGATCTACCTCGCCTCGCGGATCGCCTCGCCTAGCCCCCAACACCCGTGAGCGGAGGGTAGACGCCGGCTCAAACCACGGACCCGCCCGCCCCCCGCAGGCCCGGCCGCCCGACTCTATACTGCCCGGCTCGACTTCCCGACCGCCCGAGGCCCAGCGTGCTTCGCTTTTTCCGCAGATATTTCCTCAATAAGTACGTCCTCGTCTTCCTAGGCGTGATCCTGATGGCCGTGTTCGGCCTCGGCGAGCCGCTGATGACGCTCTTCCGCGGCCCGGCGCCCAGTCTCGGCGTCGTCCACGGCCAGACAGTCCGCCTCGACGACGAGCGCCAGGCTATGGGCGAGCTCCGCCTGCTCAGCAGCTTCCCCGCCGTCGGGGTCATGCTCGACGGGCTGCTGAGCGTGGGCTTCGACCCCAACGCCGATGACTCCGCCGACTCGCCGGCGATGCGTTGGATCATGATCCAGTCGGACGCTGAGCGTCTGGGCCTGCAGGCCTCACAGACGCAGGTCGCCGCGCTGATCACCGCCATGGGCGGCGGTCCCGACGACCTGCAAGAGCTCGCTAACGCCCAAGGCGTCCCGGTGGCGCTCGTCGAGCAGACGCTGGCTCGGTTCATCGTGATGCTGGACTACGCCGACCTGGTCGCCGGCCGCTCGCTCGCCCGGGATGCCGAGGGCATGGTCGAGGCGCTGACCCCGCAGTCGCGCAAGGTGGCGCTGATGGGCGCCGCGTTGCAGCAGCAGCAGTTCGGCCGATTCCAAGAGGCGATGGGGCTCAACCTCATGGCTCAAGGCTCGTACCGGCTGTCCGACGCCGTGCTCGCGCTGGCCGCCCTGTCGAGCCGATCGGTGGTGTCGGGCGAGATGGTCGTCATCAACGCCGCGGCGTCGGCAGACCGTGAGGGCACGCCCGACGAGGCGATCGTCGCCGAGCTGTTCGAGGCCTATCGCGACGACATGCCCGGCGAGGGTCAGCCGTTTGGCTTCGGCTACCGCACGCCCGACCGGGTGAAGTTCGAGTACCTGTCGTTCCCGGTGGACACGATCGCCGAGACGATCGAGGTCGACGAGGCCGCCGCGCTGGAGTACTTCCGTGCGAATCAGGCCGCCGTCCGCGACGCCCTGGGCAACCCGGATGCGAGCTACGCCGACGCCCGCGACCTGGTGATCCGCCGGCTGACCGATCAGCTAGCTCAGGCTCAGGCCTTGGCCTTGGCCCGCGAGGTGCAGGGCCTGCTCAGCGCCGAGCTGCGCGGCGCTTCGGCCGACGGCGACGCGCCCGAGACAACGCGGCTGACCGTGCTCGCCGACCGCCTTGAGGGCGAGCACGGGTTTCGGCCGAACGTCACGGACCTGACGAACCGCTGGATCGATGCCGACCGGCCCGCGGCGATCGGGTCGATCACGAGCTCCAACGTCACCGGCCGGGCCAACGCCCCGTTCGGCGACTACCTGCGATCGGTGCTGGAGTTCGGCGAGCTCGACGTCGAGAACCCTTCGGCCGCCCTGCGTCCGCTGGGCCTCGCGGTTGGCCTGCCGAGCCAGCCGATGGTTGGGCCCGACGGCTCGGCTTACGTCTTCCGCATCACCGAGGCTCAGCCCGCGCGCTCGGCCGAGTCGATCGACGAGGTCCGCGAGATCGTCGAGCGCGACGCCCGGCTTGTCGCGGCGTATCGCGCGCTGGTCGCAGAGGCCGACGAGATCGAGCGGCTGGCGATCGCCGAGGGGCTCGAGGGCGTGGCCGATGCCTACAACGGCGCACTCATCGCCGTGCCGCCGATGCCGCGGCGGATCCCCACCGGCGGCGGCTCGATGGCCCCGCCCCTGCCGGGCATCGGGTCGGACGAGGCGGTCAGCGATGCCATGCACGACACCGCCCGCGACGCCCTGACCGGCGACGTCACGACGCTCAACATCGCCAGCCCCGAAGACCGCCTCGGTGTCGCCGAGGCGCCTGGCGTGCTGTCGCTGGCCGTCTTCCGCGTGGACGAGCTCGACACGCTCACCCGCGGCGAACTCGATCAGTTCCGGGCCCAGCCGGTCTCGCGTTTCATCGCCTCGGCCGAGCTGGTGCCACCGGACGCCGAGTCGCCGCTGAGCTTCGCCGCCCTGGCCCGACGCACCGGGTTCCAGCAGAGCAACGACTAGCCCGCAGACGCGGCCTTACCCCACCGAGCTGCCGGCCGGCACGGGCTTGCCCGGGGTGAGCAGCACCACGTCGGTCGGCTTGTCCTCGCCCTCAGACACGACCGACGCGGCCAGCAGCATGCCGTTGCTCTCCTCGCCGCGGATCTTGCGGGGGGCGAGGTTGGCCACGACGACGATCTGCTGGCCGACCAGGGCCTCGGGGTCGTAGTAAGCCCGGACGCCCGCGCAGATCTGCCGCGACTCGCCGCCCACGTCGATCTGCAGCTTCAGCAGGCGATCGGCGTTGGGGTGAGCCTCGGCGGCGGTGATCGTGGCGACCCGCAGATCAATCTTGGCGAAGTCGTCGTAGGTGATGGTGGGCATCTCGCTCATGGCCGGCTCCTTGAAGGGGGCGGGCAGGGTAGCGAAACTGACACAGGCCCCCCGGCCGAGCCGATATGCCCCTGCAGGCCGTGACCCGAGCCCCCGAGGCCCGCCCCGCTTGACCGACTCCCCCGCCCATCTCCGCGGACGCCTGCGGCGCGGCACCAATCGCCGCCGCCGCGTCTTCACCCTGCTGCTGGCGCTCCTGCTGGCCGTGGTCCTGCTCGTCTACGTCCAGACCCGCCCCAAGCGGCTCGCCCAGCTCGGCTCGGGCCTGCTCGAACGCACCACCGGCGCCACCGCCGACATCCAGCGCGCCGTCCTCACCGCCAACGGCGAGATCGAGCTCGTCGGCGTCAACCTCCGCCTGCCCGGCGACGCCCGCGTCGGGGCCTCGCTGTTCTACGCCGAGCGCATCGTCATCCGCCCCGACCTCTTCGCGCTGCTCGCCGGCCGGATCGAGGCCCGCTCCATCCGCCTCATCAGCCCCTCGTTCTACCTCACCGAGGACCTGCCCACCCGCCTCTACACGATCCAGCTGCTCGCCCCACCCGCTGAGGACGCCGGTGGCGAGGAAGCGGAGGAGGATCAATCCCCGGCCGCCCTGCCCGACCAGCTGCCCGCCCTGCTCATCCGCGACGCCAAGCTGCACTTCGGCACCCGCGACGCCGACGGCCGGTACGCCACGCTCGGCGTCATGCACCTCGACGGCCAGCTCGTCAAGCACCACCACGACCCCGGTTCGTACGGCTTCTCGCTCAACCGCGCGCCCGACCCGCAGGCGCCGGCCGGCGTGCCCGAGGAAGCCTTCACCGTGGTCGGCCGGTTCGACCTCGACCGCCGGACGCTCGACGTCGGGATCGAGGGGCAAAGCGACGTCAAGCAGTTCTTCATGCCCAGCCGCGTCCGCTCGCTGTGGGAACAGCTCGAGCCGGTCGCCACGCTATCGCACTTCCGCCTGACCATCGATCCCGAGCACGGCCGACGCATCGAGCTCGGCATCGATGGCGGGGCGATCACCCTGCCGATCGGCGACCGCCCGCCCCGTTTCCGAGACGTCGCGGGCCGGCTGGAGATCACCGACGACCGCTTCAACATCCACGACCTCCGCGGCAACGCCGAGGACATCCCCTTCCTCATCAACGGCTGGCTCGAGGGCCTCGACCCCCAGGCCGACCCCCTGCACCTCACGCTCGACATCGGCCCGGTCAGCATCCCCGAGAACCCCGAGATCATCTTCGGCCTGCCGCCGATCGTGAAGAAGGAGTACGACCGCTTCAAGCCCTCGGGTCGGTTCGCCGCCCGGGCCCGGATCGACCGCGACACCATCGGCGGCGGGCTGGCCTACACCGCGGACCTCCGCCTCATCGACGTCGCGGCCGCCTATCGACGGTTCCCGCTGCCGCTGCGCAACGTCCGCGGCGTCATCAAGCTCGACCGCGAAGCCGTCATCATCGACCAGCTCACCGCCCGCGGCCCCGGCGACGCCAAGCTTACGATCACCGGCTCGATGTCCCCGCCGAACGAGGACGCCGTGGTCAAGCTCGCGATCAACGCCGAGGACATCGCGCTGGACGACACGCTGCTCGAAGCGCTCGAGCCGGGCCAGCGCAAGGCCTTCGGCCTGTTCTTCGACCCCGCCGGCCACGCGGCGATGGTCGCCGACGGCCGGCTGACCGATCCCGATGATCAGGCCCCAACGCCGGACGACACGCCCACGCCGCCCGCCTTCGCGCTCGGCGGCGCCGTCGATATCGACGTCGACGTCTTCCGTCCGCTCGGCAGGCAGTACCCCTATCGGGTCACCAGCACCATCACGATCGGCGACACCCCGGTCAACGCCCTGCCCTCGTTCTGGCAGTACCCGCTCAGCATCACCTCCGGCCAGCTCGTCATCGCGCCCGATCGCATCGAGGCCCGCGACCTCGGCGTCGTCACGCCCACCGGTGGCTCGGCCACGCTCACCGGCAAAATCGATCGGCCGACGCCGGCCACCGTCGACCCGCAGCTGTCGGTCGCCCACGCCGACCTGCCCATCGACCGCCTGCTGATCGACTCGATCCCCGCCGAGCAACGCCACTGGGTCGCCGAGCAGCACTTCACCGGCGGCCGCATCCACGCCACCGGCGAGATCTTCAACGACGACGCGGGCCAGATCGATTGGGCGATCGACGCCTCGATCGCCGACGCCGCCGTCCACCCGTTCCTCGGCGGCTACCCGCTCACGGACGTCCGCGGCGACGCCACGCTGACCCGCGACGAGATCACCCTCGACGACATCCTCGGCGAGCACGACCGCGCCGAGCACACCATCGCCGGCGTCATCCGCTGGGCCGAGCCGGCGTCGATGGACCTCACGCTCGGCGGCCACCGCGTGGACATCTCCCCGACACTGATCGGGCTCATCCCGCCCGACCTGCCGCAGCGAGCCGAGGCCGCCGCCCTGTTCGACCGCCACGAGCCCAAAGGGGTGACCGACGCCTCGGTCCGCCTCACGATGCCCGAGGGGGCAGACGCCGTGGACGCCCAGCTCACGCTCAAGCCCAAGCGCATCGGCCTGACGTATCAGGGCGAACGCGTCCGGGCGACGGACATGACCGGCTCGGTCGTGATCCACGACCAGGAGGTCGAGCTCGTCGGCCTGTCGGGCAAGTTCGGCGGCGAAGCCGACGGCCGATTCACCGCCTGGGGCCACGCCTCGCGCGCCGAGCCCAAGCGGCTGGCGATCAACTTCTCGGCCGCCGCCCGCTCGTTCGACTCGAACACCCGAGCCGTTCTGCCCGAGGACGTCCGCGTGATCCTCGACGACCTGTCGATCGCCGGCGGCTACGACATCCCCGAGGGCAGGCTGGTGCACATGCCAGAGCCGCCGCTGGGCCAGCCGATCGTCGACTTCTCCGCCCGGGTCAACCTGCAGGACGTCGCGCTCGACATCGGCGTCGAGGTCGACCGGATCACCGGCGCGATGGACATCGAGGCCCAGTCGTTCCCCGATCGCGCCACGCCCGAGCTCGACCTGCGCCTGCTGGCCGACGCCATGCGCGTCGAGCGCCGCCTGCTGTCGCCGGCCCGGCTGCACCTGCGGACCGACTCCGACGGCGACTCGCTCGAGATCGTCGAGGCCCGCGGCGACCTCTACGGCGGGTCGGCCCTGACCTCCGGCCGCGTCGGGCTCGACGACAACGGCCGCGCCGTCATCGAGAGCCAACTTGTCGGCGTCGAGCTCGGCCCGTTCCGCGACCCGCCCGACATCGACGCCGCCGACCCCGACGCCAACACAACACCGCCCGCGACTGAGGAGTCCACCGGCCGCGTCGACGCCAGCCTCGCGCTCGACTTCTCCCTGGCCGACCCCGACGACCGCCGCGGCAACGGCGCGTTCCGCGTCAGCGAGGCCCGGCTCTACCGCCAACCCCTGGCCACCGCCATCCTCGACACCATCAACCTCTCCCTGCCCGGCACGTCGCACTTCGACAAGGCCGAGGCCCGGTTCCAGATCGCCGGCGACCGCATCGTCTTCGATCGCGTCAGCGTCGAGGCCGTCGGCAGCATCCTCGGCCCCAACGGCCACCCGCAGACCACCATCGAACTCGTCGGCGACGGCACCATGACCTGGCACGATCAGTCGCTCGACCTGCTGCTCGTCACCCGCAACCCCGGCTGGCCGCACCTCGGCCCGCTGTCGGACCTGTTCAACGCCGTGAAGGACCAGCTCGTCGCGCTGGTGATCGAGGGCACGCTGGAGAAGCCAGACGTCCGCCCATCGCCTCTGACCGCGCTGTCGCACCCGCGCGACGCCTCGGTGTTGGCCGACATCCCCGAGCCTGAACCCCAGCCGCAGTAGCGGGCTTACTCGTGGCGGAGCGCCACGATCGGGTCCTGCCGGCTGGCCTGCACCGCCGGGTAGAGCCCGAAGATCACACCGACGCTCGTGGCCACGATGAAGCTGACCGCGATCGACCACATCGTCGCCTCCGGCCGCTCCAGCGCCTCGACGAACCGATGCAGGATCGTCAGCCCCACGACGCCGGCCAGCCCCAGCCCCACGCCGATCAGCCCGCCCAGGCCCGAGAGCACCGTCGTCTCCACCAGGAACTGCAGGACGATGTGGTAGCGCGTCGCGCCCATCGCCCGCCGCACGCCGATCTCCCGCGTCCGCTCGGTCACCGACGCGAGCATGATGTTCATGATGCCGATGCCGCCCACCAGCAGGCTGATCGACGCGATCGCGATCATCAGCGCGTTGAACATCGCCTGCGTCCGCTCGGCCTGCATCAACAGCTCCAGCGGCACGATCGCGGTGACGTCCTGCTCCTCCGAATGCTCGATCGCGACGACACGCTCCAGCTGGCCGGCCACGAATGGCACGTCGTCTTCGTGCGGCACCCGCACCACCAGCTCGCTGATCTCCACCGACGACGCCAGACCGCCCGAAGATCGGTCCGAGCGGACGTCGCCGAACCGGCTGATCGCCGACGGCAGCGGGATGTGGATGTCGAAGTTCAGGTCTCGGCCCACGAGCGCCCCGCCGGCGCCGCCCGCCAGGCCGATCCGCCGAAGCACGCCCACTACCTCGAACGGCTGGCTGTCGACCATGAACCGCTTGCCGATCGGGTCCTCGAGCGGGAACAGCCGGTCCGCGATCGCCGCCCCGATCACGGCGACGTTCTCGGCCGCGTTCATGTCCTCGTCGGTCAGGTAGCGGTGCCGACGCGGGTCTTCCAGCCGCAGACTCATCACCTCGCGCAGCTCCGGCGTCGTGCCGTACACCTCCGCCGGCGCCTGTCGCACGGTGCGATACACCTGACTGCCCACGCGCTTGAGCGGCACGATGTTGCGGACCGGGCCGACCGTCTGCTCGATGCGCCGCTGGTCGACGCGCTTCAGCCCGTACTGGCTGAGCCGCTGGTTGCCCTCGGCCATCGACTCGCCCTGAGCCGGCTGGACCGAGCGCAGGATGATGTTCGTCACGCCCAGCTGGCGGATGTCGGCCAGGGCTTTCTGTTTGTTGCCTTCGCCGATGGCCACCATCGCGATCACGGCGGCGACGCCGAAGATGATGCCCAACGCCGTCAGCAGCGACCGCAGCTTGTGCAGCCAGAGGTTGTTGATGCCCAGCCGAAGCGTCTCGATGAAGAACGTCACGCCGCACAGTTTAGGCCCTCGCGCGCGGGGTGGCCCCGAGCGACGCCGACCCGCCGCATCCCGTATCGTGACCCGATGGCCGAGATCGAGATCGGCACCGAGACCGAGTCCGCCCGCGGGTGGAGCTACGACGTGACCGTCTTCGACGCCGGCCGCACGCACCGCTACGCCGTAACGCTCTCGTTCTCCGACTACGACCTGTGGAGCAAGGGCGCCGCCCCGCCCTCGACGGTCGTGCAGCGGGCGTTCGCCTTCCTGCTCGAACGCGAGCCCGCCTCGGCGATCCTCAGCCGCTTCGACTGCTCGGTCATCCGCAGGTATTTCCCCGAAGTCGACCAAGTCCTGCCGGCCGGCGCCCGCGAGACCTGAATCCGCCCGCAAGACTCGTTACGCTGTGACCACAGGTTTCAGGGGAGGCTCGGATGATCAAGTTCCGGTGCACCGACTGTACGCAGAAGATGGGCGTCCCCGATGAGTATGCGGGCAAGGCGGTCCGCTGCCCGCGCTGCAAGGCACGCGTTGCAGTGCCCCTCCCCGAGCCCGAACCCCTGCCGGCGGTCGACGAGATCCCCATGGAGGTGGTCGATGAGGCGCCCGACGACGGGCTCGGGCCGCTGGACCTCGCGTCGATCGAGCCGCCCGCCGTCCAGCCGGGCAACCTGCGCACCGTGGACGACCGCCCCGTCTGCGACGCCTGCGGCAAGCACTACAACCCGGGCGCGGCCATCTGCGTGCACTGCGGCGCACCGCTCAAGAAGGGCTTTAAGAAGCAGAAGACGCAGGTGCTGCAAGAGGCCGGCGCGGCCGACGGCGATGCCGACGAGAACAAGCCGCTGTCGTCATACCTGATCCGTCTCGCCGCCGCGGCGGCGGTAGGCCTGATCTTCACGGGCATCTGGCTGGGGGTCGTGAAGTGGACGGGCTACGAGCTGGGCTTCCTGGCGTGGGCGCTGGGCGGGGCGGTCGGCTTCGCCGCGGGGATCGAGATGAAGAACCAGCCCGCGATCTACGGCGCCGCCGCCGCGGGGATCGCCTTCCTCTCGATCGCGGCCGCCAAGGGCGTCATGTTCTGGTCGGTCTTCACCGGCTCCAACTTCCTGGGGATCATCCCGCCCGAGTTCGAGGCCGACTACGAGCTCCGCTACTACGCCGTGATGATGGCCATGGCCGACAACGGCGAGCTCAACCAACGACTCACCACGCACGCCCAAGCCGACCTCGCGTACTACTTCGACGACCCGCAGGCCGACGCCCTGCTCGACGCGGTGCCCGACGAGGGCTACTTCGAGGACGCCATGAAGCTCGATCGGCAGGTCGAGCGACGCGTCGAGGGGATGACGCCCGAGCAGCTCGACGCCGCGAAGTCCGCCGCCCTGGCGCGCTACCCGCAGTTCGCCGCGACGTACGAGGATGCGGCGGTGTTCAGCGGGGGTGGGAACACGTTCAACGTCATCTTCTCGCTGCTCGCGACCGTCGGCCTGTTCGACCTGCTGTGGATGGTGCTGGCCGTGGGCACGGCCTATGGCGTGGCGATGTCGTGAGGATCGACACGCCGCGTGGGCCAACCTGCAGATCGCTCAGCCGGTGGGCTCGACGCGGATCGAGACGCCCAATGAGACGCCTTCGCCCGGCTCGAGGGTGATCGCGTCGGGGCCGATCGCGCCGGTCTCGATGCAGCACATCCCCGGCCACTCGTCGTCGCCGAAGTCGCCCATCCGCGTGGCCTTATCGATCCACGGGTTCCACACCACCACGCTGGGGGCTTGATGATCGATGGTGATCCGTCGGCCGAGGCCGGGATCGGTGAGGACCGAAGGGCGATCAACATCGAGGTAGACGCGATCGGTCTCGGCTGTGAAGCGGATCGGCTGGCCAGCGGGGTCGCAGGTCGGAGCGCCGTCGAGCATCTTGTCGATGTATTGAGACTGCTCAAGGCCAGCGATGGTGACTTCGCGGACGTCGTCCACAGCCAAGTACGTGTGTAAGGCGGCCTCGAACGCGGCGGGAGCCGAGGCCGTACCAATCAGCATGACGGTGAGCCGAAGGTCCAACGTCGGGCCAAAGCCGGCGGTGAAGTTGACGGTGAACGGGTCGGCGTGAGTCGTGAGCGAGACCGTGGTGACGCCGTCCTTGTGGGTGGCGTCGAGCCAGTCCCACGCCTTGGTGCGGACGGTGCCGTGCGCCGGGGCGTCGGGGTCGTCGGCCTTGGGGCCGAACCAGGGGAAGCAGACCGGCACACCGCCGCGGATCGCCTTGCCGTCGCGGTACTCGGCCTTGGACGACATCCACAGCACCGGGTCGTGCCCCGCCGGTTGCCACGCCGAGACGTGAGCCCCGTGCGCGAAGACCGCACCGCGGCAAGCATCGGTCTCGACAACGGCACGCTCGAGGGGGCCGACGGCGTCGAGCGTGAGGCCGGGCAGATCGGCGGGCAGGTCGGGCATGGCGTGGCTCGGGAAGTGAGGGTGAACGGGGCGAAAAAAAGCGGCGACCTTTCGGCCGCCGCTCTTGGCTAACAGTTCAGGCTTTCACGAGGGCGACTTACTCGTAGAAGTTGGTCGCCTCGGTCTCGAACACCGGACGCGTCAGCTGAGCCGTGTCCATCTCGACACGGAACCGCTTGTCGCCGGTGTCCGCGGCTCGGACAACGATCTGCCACGTGGCCTTCTGCTTGGGCAGCAGCTGCTCGAGGGGCAGCAGGTCGACGATGTTGCCCTCGCCGGTGATCTCCGTGGGGCCGGTACCCGAGACGAACTCGGCGCCTTCCTCAAGGGTGACCTTGAGGTCGATGTCACGGTCGATCGCCGAGCCCTGGTTGGTCACGGTGATGACGTACGTCGTGTTGGTGCCGACCTCGACCGGGTCGATGGCGTCGACCACCTCGAGCAGCACGGCCGGGATGCCCTTGACGTCGGTCGTGATGACGTCCTCGACGGTCTCGGCGCAGTAGGCCCGAGCCATGACCGAGTTGGTGTACTCGCCCTTCTCGGTCGGACGGACCTCGACGGTGAACTCCTTCTCGGCGCCCGGGGCGAGCGTGCCGACGTTCCAAGTGATGGTCTGACCATTCACGACGCCGCCATCCGAGGCGGAGACGAGCGTGGCGTTGGCCGGCAGGGTATCGACCACGACGGTGTCGCGGGCTTCGCCGTCGCCGGTGTTGGCGATGCCAATCGTGTAGTCGATCGAGCGGCCGACGAACATCTCGGCCGGGCCGGTCTTGGCGATCGCCAGTTCGGGCTTGGTGACGGAGACCTCGGCCGAGTCCTCGGCGGCGAGGTTGCCGGTGCCGGTGGCGGTGGCGTTATTGACGAAGGTGCCGGTCTCGGTGGCCTCGAGGGTGACCTCAAACGCCTTCGACTCACCCGGGGCCAGCGTGCCGACCGGGGCGACGACGACCTTGCGGCCGCTGCCAGCAACGACCAGGCCGTCGGGCAGCTCGTCACGCACCTCGACACCCGTGGCCGGGCCGGAGCCCGAGTTGGTCACGACGTAGCGGACGGGGATCGGATCGCAGGCCAGCACGTCGCTGGGCATCGTCTTGGCCAGCTGCAGGGCCGGCTCGGTGACGTTGATCGCCAGGCAGGCGTACGGCGTGTAGGTCACGGTCGCACAGTCGACGATCGCGCCGACGGCCGAGGCGCGGTGCGTGATCGCGAGCGTCGCCGTCTGGCCGGGCTCGAGCGAGCCAACCGACCAGGTCGGCTGACCGTCGACCATCGCGGCCGCGGGGCTGGAGGACACGATCTCGACGTCGTCGGCGTGGTGGCCGTAGAGGACGACGTCACGCAGCGTCGTGTCGGAGGTGATGTTGGTCACCTCCATGTTGATGACGAAGTCCTGGCCGACGGTGACCTCGGTGGGCCCCTCGCGGTAGAGCTTCACGACGGACGACTGCGGGGTGCCACCGGGCAGGTAGATGGTGATCGAGCCGTCGGCGGCGCCGGCCGGCGCGGGCGTCGATGTCTCGGCGGTCTGAGGCATCTCGCTCTGACCCGCGCGACCCTCTTCATAAGCGGGGCCGCTCTCGCAACCCGTAACCACGCCCACCGCGACTAACAGCATCGCGGTCAGGCACGCCGACCAGACCTTGGAAAATGCGAATGAGTTCATACCTGATCTTCTCCGTGGCGATGCGCGGGACTTTCACGAGGAGCGCCACAACTCGGCGCGATGGCCCAGCACTCTCCCTGCGGCTCGGCCGGCCCATCCACGCGATGGAGTCAAGGCCTCGCACTGAGTGACTAGATGAAGGCTAAACCCAGCGGCCGCCTAGGTCAACGAGGCCGGAGGCATCTGCGGCGGGCCGGTGGAAACTTCTGCGCCGGTCAGTAAGCGTTGTGTTTGCGAACCGGGGCCCGATCGAGGTCGAACGTCGCGAGCAGCGCGGCCACACGCGGGCCCGTTTCGCCATCGCCGAACGGATGCGACAGGTTCGCCAGATCGAGCGCGATGGCGGCGTCGATCGCGTCTCGGATCGCGCGCGGATCGCCGTCCGCGCAGTCGATCGCGTTGCCCGCCCGCTCCCGGCCGGCCTGCCGTTGCCCAAGGTTGACACTCGCCGTGCCCAATGCCGCCGCCTCGATCAGCCCGGCCGACGAGTTGCCCACGATCGCCCGCGCGCCTTTCAGCCAAGCCAGCCAATCGGTGCGTGGAACGTGGTGTACGGGCTGGATTCCGGCCGCCTCGATCGCTGCGAGCACGCCGAGTCGGCCCGGGTCGCCGTTGGGTTCGAGCACCGCGAGCGTCAGGCCGTGAGCCTCGGCCGCCGAGGACGCGGCGCTCAGCGTCGCCGCCATCCAGGACTGCTCCTGCGCGTCATCCTCACCGATCGGGTGCCGCAGCACGATCAGGCCGGGCCCGTCGTCTGCCGCGGTCACGTCGCCGAGCCCGTCGATCGACGGCGACCCGACGCAGACGACGGCCTCCTCGGCCTCGCCCATGCGCCGCAGCCGCTCCGCCGAACCCGCCGTCGCGGGCAGGTGCAGATGCGCCAGCTTGCTGATGGCGTGACGCATTGCCTCATCGGCCACGCCCTCGGCCCGGTCCCCGCCGTGCAGGTGCGCGACCCGCACGCCCCCGATCGAGCCCGCGATCGCCCCGGCGAACGCCTCGACCCGATCCCCCAGCACCACCACCCAGTCCAGCCCGCCGGCGTCGGCCAACGCCCCCAGCCGGTCCGCCAGCCCCGTCACGCCCCGCCCCAGCCCGGCCGCGTCGTCCCATCGCCCGACCTGCCCGGGCCGCTGCATCGCCACCTCGCCCCACCACGCCGCCCCGGCCGACTCCGCCGCCCGCCGCACCTCCTCCACCGTCCCGGACGCCAGGTGCCACCCCACCGCCAGCACCCCGACCTCCAAGTCGTCGCGCTCGCCCGCCGCCCGCACCACCGGCTCGAGCAACCCCCACTCCGCGCGCGTCCCGGTCACCACCGCCACCCGCCGCTTCGCCTCGCTCGTCATCCGAGAAAGGTAACCGCCACCCTCGCCGGCGCGCCAGCCGGCCGCGCTTGGCTGGCGCTTACCATCGCCGCGTGAGCGATCGCCAAGCCCTGGTCAACTATCTCGCGGAACACGACGCCCGCTGCCCGTCGTGTCGGTACCAGCTCCGCGGCCTGACCCACGACCGATGCCCCGAGTGCGGGGACGTGCTCCGCCTCGGCGTCGACGGTGACGACCCGGCCGGCCTGGGCCCGCTGCTCGCCATCGCCCTGCCGGCCACCGCGGCCGCCACGTCCGGCATCTACTGGCTGCTGTTCATCGTGCAAGACATCGCGATCGATCCGCTGAACTCCAGCTACGGCCCCGTCGACTTCCTGCTGACCTTCGCCCTCTTGCTCGCCGCGATCCCGCTGATCCTCGTCCTGGCGATGCGCCGCGCGTTCGTCAGGCTGCCCCCGAAGCGGCGGTGGATGTTGGCGCGGCTAAGCGCCGGGATCACGCTGGCGCTCATCGCGATCGACCTGGCCTACAACCTGCTGCTGTTCTACTGAGCCTCAGCGGTAGCCGATGTTCACGCGCTGCATCTTCAGCGCGAAGTAGGTCTCGCCCTGGTGCAGGGCCTCGTCGTGGATGCCGTGGATCACGTACCCGCCGAGCGTCGGCCAGCCCGGGTGCGGCCGGGCGAGCAACGCGGCGTCGGCGCTGCTGAGTAAGGCCGCGACGCGGGCCGCCTGCGCGACAAGCGCCGCGCGCACGTCGTCGCGGCTCGGCCACTCGGCGATCTCGCTCGGCGGCCGACCGTCCATCTCAAACTTGCCCGCCCAGCCCTCCGGCAACTCGCTCGCCCCGGTCGCCGGCCGGATCAGCACGTCGTCCATCACCCACAGGCAGTGCCCCATCCGCCACATCGTGTGGTTCGTCAGCCCCTCGGGCACCCAGAACAGCTGCTCGTCGCTCGCGGCGTCGAGCAGCCTGAGCGTGAGGGCTCTCACCTGCCGGAATGCCTCGGCCAGCGTCGGGCCGTCCCACCGTGTGTCGTCGGTCTGCGTCATGCCGGCATCATCGCAGCGCCCGCTCGCCGCGCCGCCGGCGGTGCCGGTTCACCGCCTCGAGCGCCGCGGGCTCGACCTTGAGCAGCCTGACCAACTGGCTCGTCGTCACGCCCAGCCGACGCGCGGCCTTGGGCACGTCCCAGCCGCTGTCCGCCAGCCAGTCCATCGCCTCGGCCAGCATCGCCGGCGCTTCGCGGTGCTCGGCGTTGAGCCGGATCGCCCCGTCTTGCGTCACCCGCCGCCGCCATGTCTCGCTCGGCTCGGCGCCCAGCGCCACCGCCTCGCGCACCTCGACCGCCAATCGCCACCGCAGGCGACGCACCGCCACCCGCCGGTTCTCCGCCTGACTCCGCCGCTCGCTGGCCTGCCCCTCCAGCCCCGACTCGCGGTGCACCACGCGCACGGCCGTCTCGACCTTGTTGCGGTGCTGCCCGCCCGGCCCGCCGCGCCGGCCGCGGAACTCCTCACAGCCGATAAGCAGCTCCGCCTCGTTCAACGTCGCCGGATGCGTCGACATCCCGTTACCCTCCCAGACCCGTCGACTCATCGCGACCCGACTTCCGGCCCACCCCATGCCCGCCGACCCGACCGACCCGACGCTCGACGCCCGCCCCGGCCCGCTCGCCGGGCTCGACCGCTTCATGGCCGACTCGCCGTGGCACCCGTACGTCGTGCCGTTCTTCGTGTGGATCGCCTGCCTCTTCGTCCTCTCCCTGTTCACCGACCGTTACCCCTGGCTCTACCCGACGGTCTACGTCCTGCAGATCGTCGTCGTGATGGGCCTACTGATCCGCTATCGCAAGCTCACGCCCGAGCTCAACGTCAAGTTCCACTGGCTGGCGATCCCAACCGGCGTCGGCCTGCTGTTCGCGTGGCTTTACCTCGGCTGGTTCACCACGTGGCTGATCCCGTGGTTCGAGCCGGCCCGCGACGCCGAGGAGGTGCTCGTGCCGTCGTGGTTCGAGCGCGTCCGCGTCGAGCAAGGCGTGGCGTTCTTCTGGCTGTGCATGTCGCTCAAGTTCGTCGGCATGGTGATCGTCGTGCCGCTGTTTGAGGAGCTGTTCACCCGGGCGCTTCTGCTCCGCGCCTTCCACGCACGCAAGCAGACGATGCTCGGCCTGACGCAGATCGCGTCCGACTTCGTCGTCATCGGCGACCGGATCGCGCACAGCGACTACGGCAAGAAGGCCCTCGCCGCCGGGCCCGTCCTCACGAACCAGCTCAAGGGCACGCCGGTCGGGGCGATCACCGTGTTCTCGGTGACGCTGTCGACGCTGGTGTTCATGCTCAACCACCACCCGCGGGACTACCTCGGCTGCGTGGCCTGCGGGATCGTTTGGTGCATGCTGCTGTGGTGGACGAACCGCGGGCTGGTCAAGGCCTGGGCCACGGGCGGGCTGCCCGAGGGCGACGTCAGCCCGGCCGCGTCGCCACGCAAGCCGGCGCTGGGCCTGGGACCGATCGTCTGGTCGCACGCGATCACGAACGCACTGCTGTGGGGATGGACGCTGTGGCGGGATTACTACGCGGCGGCCGGGCCCGACTGGCGTTTCTTGTGATCAACGCGGCGAGCAAGCTCGCCGACTGAGCCTCAGTTCACGACCTCAATCATCCCCGACCGCTCGACCTTGATCTGCGGGGCGTCGCGGTATTGGCTGACCTCGCCGCGGACGCGGACGGTCTTGCCCTTGTAGTAGTTGAACGGGTCGCCGTCGGGCGCGTTGCCGAAACCGTCCTCGAAGATGACGATGTGGAATGCCTTGCTGTTTGGTGAGTACGGCTGGAAGTTCAGGTACACCGGGTGGCCGGCTCGCGCCTTGCCGGTCGCGACGACCTTGCCCTCCACCGTGATGGTCCGAGAGTAGTGGTCGGCCGCCTCGTCCCACGGGATGATCGCCCCGGCCGACGGCTGCGACGCTCGCGGCCCGTCCCACCGGTGCGGCGTCGGCGGCAAAGGCGTGGTCTGCTCGTCGTCCATGGCCAAGACGGACTCGCCGTTGGCCGCGGTGACACGCTCGGCCTCGTACGCCGACGCCGGCATTGGGTCGGGCTCGGCCGACGTCGCGGGCTGGGCGGGCTCGACCCCGATCACGACCCCGCCGTCGGTGATGGCCTCTTGCCCTTCCTCTCCGATCAACCCCTCCATCGCCGTCTCGACGAGTTGGGTCGTCGTCGGGCCGGTCGGGCCGTCGATCGACGGCGCCGGCTGCGGCGTGAACGGCACGGGCGGCGGCGTCTGGGCCAGCAACTGCTCGACCATCGCGCGCATGTCGCCGCTGCCCTCATGGGCCTGCAGCGCCTGGCGTGCGGTCAGGTGCGCCTCGTGCGAACGCCACAGCGCCAGCCCCGCGATCAGCAGCGACACCGCCGCCACCGCCACGCAGATCGCCAGCGCCACCTGTCCCCGGCATCGCCTGTCATCGAGTCGTGCCATGCCTTGAGCTTACCCGCCCCGCCACCCCACGCTCTACCATCGCACCCGTGATCCGCCTGCTCGCCCAGCCCGCCGCCACCGACCAGCTCAACCGCCAGCTCGCCGCCGGCCGCCTGCCGCACGCCCTGGTCTTCGCCGGGCCCGCGGGCGTCGGCAAGCACACCGCCGCCCTCTGGCTCGCCCAACGCCTGCTCTGCCTCGACCCCGTCACCACCCTCACCGGCGAGATCGAGCCCTGCGACGCCTGCGAGTCCTGCCGACTGCTGCTCAAGCTCGCCAACGACGACCCATCAGACGGCGATGACGACACGGACGACGCCATTTCGGGGGTCGCCCACCCCGACCTGCACCTCATCCACAAGCAGCTCGCCGCCACCTCTTCCGTCGCCACCCTCCGCACCCGCAAGCAGACCAACATCGCCGTCGATCTCCTCCGCGAACACGTCGTCGGCGGCACCACCTCCGACGGCAACAGCCACGACGCCCCCGCCTTCAAGTCGCCCGTCCTCAGCCGTCACAAGGTCTTCGTCATCGACGAGGCCGAGCTGCTCGACGGCTACGCCCAGAACGTCCTGCTCAAGACGCTCGAAGAACCCCCGCCCAACACCACGCTCATCCTCGTGACCGCCCGCGAGGACCGCCTGCTGCCCACCATCCGCTCGCGCTGCCAGCGCGTGCCGTTCAGCCCGCTGCCCGACAACGTCGTCACGCGGTGGCTCAGCGAACGCCTCGGCGACGACCACGCCAACATCCCCTGGCTCACTCAGTTCGCCGCCGGCTCGCTCGGCCGCGCCAAGATCGCCATCGATCACGGCCTCGCCGCGTGGGGCGCCGCCCTCGAGCCCCAGCTCGACGCCCTCGCTCAAGGCAAACCCGCCCCCACCCTCGGCGGCGACCTCTACGAGCGCGTGCAGGCCTTCGCCGAGGCCGCCGTCAAGAAGCAAAAGAACGCCAGCAAAGAAGCCGCCAACCGCGTCGCCGCCTCATTGGCCTGGTCGATCGTCGCTCGCCACGCGCACCGCCGGCTGACCGCCGAAGCCGAAGCCGCCACCCCGCGCGACCTCCCCGCCGCCGCCCGCCTCGAGCGATGGGCCGCCGTGCTCGACGCCGTCCACGAAGCCGAGGGCCTGCTCGCGTCCAACGTCAATCTGTCGCTCCTCTGCGACGACCTCGCCGCCCGCTGCGCCACCCTCCTCAACCCCCTCCCCAAACTCACCCCCGCCGCCTAGCCCACACGCCAACTCAACGCCAAGCCAACCGGAAGCGCAGCGCCCGGTTGGGTCCCGCCCCATGAACTACCGCCTCCTCGCCATCGACATGGACGGCACCCTCCTCGGCCCCGGCGGCCACATCACCCCCGCCGTCCGCCTCGCCGTCCACCGCGCCCTCGACGAAGGCGTCCTCGTCGTCCCCGCCACCGGCCGCGGCTGGCGCGAGGCCCAGATCGGCCTGCAGAAACTCGACGACGCCTACCACCGCCTCGGCCTGGGCATCTTCAACACCGGCGCCTGCGTCGCCCACACCACCACCGGCGAGTCCGTCGACCTCGCCGACTTCGAGCCCCACCTGTGCCTCGAGCTCATCGAGCACCTCCGCCCCATGCCCGAGGCCGTCCTCGTCCACATGGACCGCCACCAGACCGGCGTCGACTACCTCGTCACCGGCGACGGCGAACTCACCGACAACACCACCCGCTGGCTCGCCCACAACGACCTCCGCCACACCGTCAACCGCCACCCCACCCCCGACGACCTGCACCACGCCCTGCGCGTCGGCCTCGTCGCCCGCGGCCAACGCGCCTTCGACGTCTGCAAGAACGTCGACGCCGTCTTCGCCGGCCAGATCTCCGTCCACGCCTTCGCCGGCGTCCCGACCGCCCAGGGCGAGGAAGCGATCTACATCGCCGAGGTCTTCGCCGCCGACGTCAACAAGTGGCGCGGCATCGCCTTCCTGATGGACCAGCA
The DNA here is from genome assembly GCA_039188455.1 of Planctomycetota bacterium. GTDB lineage: Bacteria > Planctomycetota > Phycisphaerae > Phycisphaerales > Phycisphaeraceae > JBCBUE01. Next base: position 3,580 of record JBCCZA010000008.1, on the reverse strand, counting down.
CGGCATCCCCGCCGCCGAGGTCGCCTGCATCGGCGACGAGATCAACGACCTCGCCATGCTCGAGGCCGCCGGCTGCGGCATCGCCATGGCCAACGCCGTGGATGAGGCCAAAGCCGCCGCCGACCGCCACACCCTCAGCAACCAAGAAGACGGCGTCGCCCACGCGATCGAGATGCTGCTCAGCGGGCGGTGGTAGCTCAAATAGCCTTGAATCCAGCTGATGGAGATGCGGCAATGGCGAGAGACAAGGCGAGACACGGCAGACTCTTTCCTCACAAGTTGATGTTCAATCGCAATCTAATACGAGCGTGGAATCGAAAGCACAGTTTGCTTTGGCACATCGCTTCAATGACATTTGTCCTTTTAGTCGGATTCCCAGTATGTGCTATCACGAGCGTTGCTACAGCTTTCGAATTTCTCGGGATCGTTATCTTCGCAACAGCTGCTGCGCCATTAGCATTCACCGCCACAGGTGTTCTGTGGGTTGGCTTGATCGCTTCGCTGTGGCTGTATGACTTAGAGCAACGCCTGAGTAGTTTTGCGAAAAGTCATCTTGGCAAAGGCTATCGCGGGCGCAGCGATCTTTGCTTCGAGTGTGGCTACGACCTCTCACACAACAAGTCGCTGAATTGCCCCGAGTGTGGCGCTCGGGCAGCGTCACACCTCGCGGAGTTACGGCGATGATGGGGTGCCACACCTCACGCGCAGCGTGATGTGTGCCGTGAGTCGTCTGCATAACAGCACACATCGGCCTACGGCCGAGGTGTGGCACCTCTCTTCTGTGCTGTGCATCCCGTCGATCCCGTTGAATCCTGTCATCCTGTCCAACATGAACCAGCAATCGCCCCCGCCCCTCGACGTCCCCATCCAACGCCTCCCGCACGGCCAGGGCCTGCCGCTGCCCACGGCCCACTCCGCGCACGCCGCCGGGCTGGACGTCGTCGCGGCCGTGCCGGAGGACGCGCCGATGGTGATCGAGCCCGGCGCGATCGGGCTGGTGCCGCTGGGGTTCGCGATCGCGGTGCCGGTGGGGTACGAGGCGCAGGTCCGGCCGCGGTCGGGGCTAGCGACCAAGCACGGGATCTCGATGCCCAACACGCCGGGGACGGTCGACGCGGATTACCGGGGCGAGATGTTCGTGCCGCTGATCAACCACGGGCGCGAGACGTTCACGGTGACGCGAGGGATGCGGGTGGCGCAGATGCTGATCAAGCCGGTGCCGCCGGTGCGGCTGTTCGAGGTGGACGAGCTACCCGCGACGGACCGCGGGGCGGGCGGGTTCGGGTCGACGGGGCATTGAGGACGACCCACGCGGTGGAAATAGCCGGGTGACGGCGTCACCCGGGGTTGGGTCTTGATCGCAGCGACGGGGCGCGAACCCCGGGACACGCCGTGTCCCGGCTGCTGCGGCTGAAACGCGGGTGATCGCCGAATTTTCGACCCTCACGCGATCCGGGACGTATCGCCGATAACGGGGCATCGACGCGCGATCGGTGCGGGCTCTGGGAGTACCGGGCCGGCCGTGACCGTGACGGGCCCGCGAGAATCACCGGATGGCGAAGAAGAAGGCGAGCAAGAAGAAGACGGCCGAGGAGCAGCCCTCGGGCTACGGAACGGCCTGGACGTTCAAGGTCATCGGCCTGCTGGCGGCGGCGCTGGTGTGGGTCGCCCTGGCGGCGGCGCTGGCGTCGCACGACCCGCGGGACCCCGGCCGGGAGCTGGGGGCGATCGAGGGGGTGCTGAACGAGACGCCGACCAACTGGCTGGGCCCAGTCGGGGCGGTGGTCAGCCAGACGGTGCTGGTGTTCATGGGTTGGGGCGCATGGGTGCTGGTGGGCGCGGCGGGGTTTGCGCTGGTGACGCTGGTTCGGGGCAAGCGACTGACGCACTGGCCGCTGCGGGCGATCGGGGCGGTGCTGGTGGCGGCGGCGGTGGCGACGGGGGCGGCGCAGTTCGGCGGGACGGTCGCGGGGTGGTTCGACGCCTCTGACGCGGTGCCAGCGTACACCTGGGGCGGGATGGCCGGGTCGTTCTTCGCGCTGGAGTTGACCGAGCGGCTGGCGCCTTTGGGCACGGCGATGATCGCCGGCGCGGCGCTGGTCACGGGCCTCGTGCTCGCCGTTGATGAGGTCGTGCTGATGCTGCCGTACCGCGCGGCCGCGTGGGTCGCGGGCAAGCTCACCGGCGTCCCCCTGCCGGACGTCTCGCGGCTGGTCGCGATCCCCGGCGCGATCGTCGGCTGGTTTCGCCTACCGCGACGCGAGAAGCCCGAGCTCTCGCCCAAGTCCGGCTTGAGCAAGGACAAGGCCGACCGCCTCGCCGAGCTGCGCGCCAAGCGCGCCGCCAAGCAGGCCGAGGAAGAGGAAGCCTTCGCCGACGACGGATCGGACTTCGCCGCAGGCGTCTACGAGGAAGCCGAAGAGCCCGAGGAAGAAGAGGGCGAAGATGAGGAATACGAGTACGAGTACGTCGACGAGGACGCCGGCGACGACGAATACGAGTACGAGGAAGAAGAGGAAGACGACGAGGAAGAAGGCGCCGACGCGCCCGGGGCGTACGTCTCCAGCAAGCGCAAGTTCGACCCCGACGAGCTGCGCAAGAAGATGGCCCAGCTGCCGATCAACTTCGCCCCCAAGCAGCAGGAGCACGCCGAGCCCCCGCGCGAGGTCGACCTGACCGGCTACCAGTTCCCCGGGCTCGATTTGCTCGAAGAGCCCGAGGGCGGCTTCACCGACGAGATGGACGCGCTGGTCCGCGAGCAGGCCGTCGATCTCGAGTCGGCCCTGCGTCAGTACCGCATCGAGGGCGAGGTCGTCGGCATCGATTCGGGCCCGACGATCACGCTGTTTGACGTGCGCCTTGCGCCGGGCACGAAGGTCGCCCGCCTCAACGCAGTCTCGCCCGACCTCGCCCGCGCGATGCGTGCCCAGAACGTCCGCATCGTCGCCAACCAGCCCGGCAAGGACACCGTCGGCGTCGAGGTCCCCAACATCAAGAAAGAGACCGTCCGCATCAAGGAGCTGATGTCGGCCGACCCCGGCAAGATCGCCAAGATGACCCTGCCGATGTTCCTCGGCAAGGACGCCTCGGGCACGCCGCTCGTCCAAGACCTCGGGGCCATGCCGCACCTGCTGATCGCCGGCACCACGGGCAGCGGCAAGTCCGTCTGCATGAACTCGATCATCGCGTCGTTCCTATTCACCAAGCGGCCGGACGAGCTCAAGCTCGTGCTCGTCGACCCCAAGATGGTCGAGATGAGCCAGTTCCGCGACATCCCGCACTTGATGTGCCCGGTCGTCACGGAGATGAGCAAGGCCGCCGCGATCCTCGAGTGGGCCGTCACGAAGATGGACGAGCGGTACGAGCTGCTCGCCGAGGTCGGCGTGCGTGACATCAAGTCTTACAACGAGCTCTCATGGGAAGAGCTGCGCGACGCGTTCGAGCCGCAGACCGAGCTCGAGGAAGCCCAGATCCCGCGCAAGCTGCCGTACATGGTGTTCATCATCGACGAGCTGGCCGACCTGATGATGACCAACAAGGAGGTCGAGGCGTTCATCGTGCGCATCGCGCAGAAGGCCCG
>JBCCZA010000007.1:0-33001 GCA_039188455.1 Planctomycetota bacterium | reverse complement strand
GTGGGCGATCAGGAGGGCTCGCGGCTGTACTGGTCGCTGGTCGAGCCCGGCATCGCCGAGGAGGCCGACCTGTCGTTCTGGCCGCACGACCAGACCGGGGCGTACATGGCCGGCGCGCTGTGCGACAAGGCCCAGGCCGAGCAGGTCGAAGCCAAGCTGATCGACACGATGACCGCCGCCCTCTCCGCCGAGCCGCCGACCGATGATGAGATCGAGCGGGCCAAGAACAAGCTGGCGACCCGGCTGACCCTCCGCGGCGAGCGTCCGCAGGGGCGGATGCAGGCGATCGGCTTGCAGTGGCTCTATCGCGGCGCGTACACGACGCTGACCGAGGAGCTCGACGCGCTGCGGGCCGTGACCCGCGACGCCATCGCCGACCTCAGCGCCGCCTACCCGCTCGAGCCGCGTGCCGTCATCCGGCTGACACCGACCGAGTAATCTCGACGCTCACCCCAGGAGGCAAGGCATGGCCGACACACCGAAGACGGCAGAAAACAAGATCCTCGTCGGTATCCTCGGCATCTTGCTCGGCGGACTCGGCGTGCACAAGTTCGTGCTCGGCTACACCACCGAGGGCCTAATCATGCTGGCCGTCACGCTCGGCGGGTTCGCCCTTGCGTTCTGCACCTTCGGCCTCACGGCGTTCGCGTCGTCGGCCATGGGCATCATCGGGCTCGTCGAGGGCATCATCTACCTCACCAAGTCCGACGAAGAGTTCGTCCAGACCTACGTCGCCAACAAGCGACCCTGGTTCTAGCCCCGCCCGGACCGCCCAGCCCTTCCACGCTCCGACCGCCCGTCGCAGCCTCGCGACGGCAGCACCCCCGATCCCCGACCGTGAGCCTTCTGCTTGCACGCCCGCCACCCGGCGATATGGTGTCTGCGGATCAGGTTTTCAACTCACCACAGGACAGGGGAAATCTCATGAGCGAAGGCACCAAACCCGAAGGCGCAGACAAGAAAGTCATCGCCGGCATCCTCGGCATCCTGCTCGGCGGCATCGGCCTGCACCGCTTCATCCTCGGCGACGCCACCGGCGGCATCCTCCGCATCGTCATCACCGTGGTGACCTGCGGCGTCGGGTCGATCATCGGCCTTATCGAGGGCATCATCTACCTCACCAAGTCCGACGAAGAGTTCGTCCAGACCTATATCGTCGAGAAGAAGGCCTGGTTCTGACGGCCCACGCGGCGCGTCGCCGACCCGCGGCACTAAGCTGACTCGATGCACCCCGTTGGCGATGTCATCGATCAGCTCGCGGCCGGCCGGCTCGTCGTCCTGGCCGACGACGCCTCGCGCGAGAACGAGGGCGACCTGGTCGTCGCGGCCGAACACGCGACGCCCGAGGCGATCAATTTCATGCTGACCCACGGGCGCGGCATGATGTGTGTCGCGCTCGACGGCCCGACGTGCGATCGCCTCGCGCTCGAGCCGCTCAGCAAGGTCAACACCTCGCAGAGATCGACCGCCTACACCGTCACCGTCGACGCCGCCGAGCGCTTCGGCATCACCACCGGCGTCTCGGCCAGCGACCGCTCGGCCACCATCACCCGCCTCGCCGACCCCGCGGCCACGCCCACCGACTTCGACCGCCCCGGCCACGTCCAGCCGCTCCGCTCGCGCGACGGCGGCGTCCTCGTCCGCGCCGGGCAGACCGAGGGGTCGGTCGACCTCTGCAAGCTCGCCGGCCTGCGGCCCGCCGCCGTGATCATCGAGGTCATGAACGCCGACGGCAGCATGGCCCGACGCGACGACCTCGCCCGGCTCTGCGACGCCCACGGCCTGACCATGTGCACCGTCGCCGATGTCATCGAGCACCGTCTGCAACAGGATCGCCTGGTCGAACGCATCGCCGATCAGCCGATCGACACGGCGTACGGCCCGTTCCGGCTGATCGCCTACCGCGCCGCCGTCGACGCCCTGCCCCACGTCGCGTTGGTCAAGGGCGACCTCGCGCGATGGGACGACCGCGGCAGGCCCATCGATGTCGACGAACCGGTCCTCGTCCGCATGCACTCGCAGAACCTGCTCGGCGACGTCTTCGCCGAGAAGACGACCGACTCGGCGTCGACGCTGCACGCCGCGATGGGCATGATCCAGCGGCAAGGCCGCGGCGCGATCGTCTACCTCCGGCACGAGCGCATGGGCACCGGACTTCTCCGCGAGTTGCAGACCCTGCGCCACCCCCTCGGCTCGGCGTTGGACGACGTCCAGCCCGATCACCCGATCACCGGCCCCGACGAAGCGACCTCCGCCAGCCGCCGCGACGCCTCGTCTTACGGCATCGGCTGCCAGGTCCTCCGCGACCTGGGCATCCGCCGGCTCGACCTGATCACCGACCACCCCTTCACGCCGACAGCCCTCTCGGGCTTCGGCCTGTCGATCGACCGTTTCGTGCCCGTCGAGCCCGTCGGCTAACGCGCGAGAGCCGCTCAGTCCGGCAGGCGCGACCCGGGGAGGATGCGGTTGCTGTAGCCCTGCGAAACCGGGGCGTCGTCTGCCACGGCCTCGGCGTCGCCCGCGGAGGCGACACGGGAGTAGCCGCCCTCGGTCTCGGTCTTCACCGGCTCGATCTCGCGGCGGTTGCGGGCCTCGTTGATCGTTAGCGGCCGGCCGTTGAACGGCTCGCCCGAAAGCTTCTCGATCGCCTCGCGGCCTGCCTCGGGCTCGAGCATCTGCACGAAGCCGTAGCCCTTGGGCCGACCGGTCTCCCGATCGACGATCAGGGTGACCTTCCCGACTTCGCCGTACTGGCCGAAGTGCTCACGGAGCTCGCTCTCCGTGGTGTCGTAAGGCATGTTGCCGACGTAAATGTTGATCACGGTGTCACTTCTCTGCTCGACGGCGGGCCCGGTGGGGGGAAGCCTCCGCGATCCGTCGAGCGGTGTTGGCGCGGAGCCTGGACCGGCAGGATCGGTCCATGAGTTGTCTAGGGGGGTCGATACAGCGGGGGCCGGCTCGACACGGTGGTCGGCCAACGCCAACAAGGTAGGCGCTTGCCCGCCGTGGGGCAACGCGCGGTCGAGACGATTGACCCAACCCCGCCGGGTGATAGGCTGCGGACGCGAACAGGTCGCCGCTCGTCCGCAGAAAGGGCCTCGCCCACCTGGCTCCCGACCGACATCCCGATCGCTGACGCGCCCCCTTCGCCGGTCTCGCGGACCCCGGCATCACCCCTCGAAGGAGGTCCGTCATGCCCGATCCCTCAGCCCCGGTCCAGCCGCTGCCCGCCCGCCCGAGCCTGGAGAAGCAGCAGAAGCTGGCCAAGCAGCTCGCTCGTGATGTCTGGTCTCGCCAACCCGACGCCGTCGAGCGATTCACCGCCCTGCACCCGGCACCGCCCGAGCCCGAGGATGCCAAGCTCGCCGACGTCCAGCTGGTGATCGCGCGCGGCCACGGCTTTGCCAGCTGGGCCGACCTCAAACGCAAGATCGAGTCGTTGACCAAGTCGCCGCTCGACCGATGGATCGACGCGGTGCGCCGCGGCGACACGGACCATGTCCGCGAACTCTTCGACCGGCACCCCGAGCTCGACCAACACGTCAACGACCAGGCCTTCGCCTTCAACACGTCGGCCGTGTTTGCCGCGGTGAACGGGCAAGCACCCAACTTGGAGCTGCTCGACCTGCTGATCGAACACGGTGCCGACGTCAACCGCAAGTCGGGCTGGACCGCCGGCGGGTTCGGGCTGGCCGAGAACCACCCACCCGAGGTCGCGGAGGCACTGCTGCAACGCGGGGTTGTCGAGGACATCTGGGTCGCCGTCGGGCTCGATCGGATCGAGCGGGTTCGATCGCTGCTCGACAACGACCCCTCGCTCGTTCACGCGCCCGGCGGCGACGGCAAGCAGCCGCTGCACTACGCCGCTTCGCCCGAGATGGTCAACCTGCTCGTCGACCGCGGCGCCGGTGCCGACGCCCGCGACGTCGACCACGGATCGACGCCGGCTCAGTACCTTGTGAACGAGCCAGCCGTCGTCCGCCGACTGCTCGACCGCGGCGCCACGCCCGATCTCTTCATGGCCGCCGCGCTCGGCGACGAGGCCCTCGCTCGACGCTGCATCGATGAAGACGCGGCGTGCGTCACGCACCGCCTCGGCGTCGCGCCCTGGCTGACCGGCCAAGGCGAGGCCGTGATCTACAACTGGACGCTCGGCCACGCCCTCACCCCCCTCGACGTCGCTCACGAGCGCGGCCACGCCAACGTGCACCGCCTCATCCTCAACGCCTGCCCGACCAAGCACCGCTTCCTGGACGCGGCCCGACGCGGCGACTTAGACGCCGCGCGCGAGCTGCGTACCACGACACCCGACGTGATGCGCGTCATGACCGAAGACGACCACGCGGCGCTCAACCGCGCCTGCTGGTGGTATCGCCCCAACGCCGTCGCCGCCATGCTCGCCCTGGGCTTCGACCGGCACGTCCAAGACCACGAAAAGATGACGCCGCTCGACCGCGCCACCTTCCACGGCCACGCCGACTGCCTCGCTCGCCTCCTCGACGGCGACCCCGACCCGCCGCTCGACTGGAAGCACCAATACGACGGCACGCCGCTGCAGACCTGCATCCACGGCGCCCTGCACGGCTGGCCCACCGGCTTCCCGCAGGACCACGCCCGCTGCGCCGAACTGCTGCTCGATGCCGGCGCGGCGCTCGAACCCGCCTGGCTGCCAACAGGCCACGACGCGATCGACCGCGTCCTCCGCCAACGCCTGTAACGGCCCGATCGACCCGCCGTCGCCACGCCGTTAGGCTCGGGGCCGACACGCCAACTCAGGAGCCTTCCGGTGGAACCGCACGCCCCCTCGATGTTCGACGACGCCTCGCAGGGCACGTCCACGCTCGCCATCACCTCACTCGTCCTGGCCATCGTCGGCTTCGTGACGATCTGCGCCGGCGTCGGCGTCGCCATCTGCCTGGTCGCGCTCATCCTCGGCGTCATCGCCCTCAACAACATCTCCGCCTCGGGCAACCGGCTCGGCGGACACGGCATCGCCCTGGCCGGCACCATCATGGGCGGCGTCGGCGTCGCCGCCAGCCTGCTCATCGTCCCCCTGCTCATCGGCATCATGCTCCCCGCCCTCGGCGCCGCCCGACGTACTGCTCATCAAATGCAGAACAACACCCAGGTCCGCGGCATCCACCAGTCGATGGTCATGTACGCTCAGAGCAACAACGGCCAGTTCCCGGGCCTCGACGGTGCCGGCAACGTCACCCTCGACAGCGCCACCCCGTACGCCGGCGGCGCCAACGGCGGTCACCCCGCCGAACGCCTCGAAGCCCTGCTCGACGGCAACTACTTCACCGGCGAGTACGCCATCGCCCCCACCGAACCCGGCCTCGTCCCCTGGCAAGGCGGCCAGGTCAACGAGGACAACTACTCCTACGCCATGCTCCGCATCGCCCACGGCAACACCGGCGACCTGACCTGGCGTAAGCCCGCCGGCGAACCGCAGCCCGACGCCTATGGCCGGCTCATCGAGCCTCTCAGCGACACCGTCCAGGAGTGGTCCGAGACCCTCAACCCCAACGCCCCCGTCCTCGGCGACCGCAACACCGGCGCCGACGCCACCACCCAAGCCTCATCCATCCACACACAGCTCAACTCCGGCGACTGGCGCGGCAGCGTGGGCTTTAACGACAACCACGTCGTCTTCGAGACCACCCAGGAACTCACCACCCAGCTCGGCAACGGCCCGGTCAACGACTGGCCCACCGGCATCGACAACCTCTTCATCGACCACGACGGCGCCCCCCTCTCCGGCAACGGCGTCGCCAACGCCGCCTGGGTCTACTCCGACGCCGTCACCTACGTCAACCAGCACCCCAGCCTCGGCCCCGCGGACGACAGCCCAAATTGACATAAGAGCTTATTCTTCTTCCGATCGTGTTCGTTCAAAAAACAGATAGTTACCCGAGTCGGCATCAGTGGTAATTTTCCAAAAATGAGTGCCAAGCCCACCTCTTCGATAGGCAATCCTCGGCTCAACGATTAGCCTCCACCCGGCTCTACTATAGACATTAAGCCTATCTTCAAGCTGCCTAACAGCTTCCTCCTCATCATTATCGTTAAGCTCGACTTCAATTGGCTTCAAAATCAAATTTTCAACTGCCAAGCTTGACCAATCGCCCGGCCGTGCACTGCTCGAAATGCGGGTCAAATTAAAGGTTCTAGGATTTGTATTCTCATTAGGCTTCCTAGAACTTCCGCGAAAAACATCTGGATCAACGGTTTCTGTCAGTGTCCATACCCAACCATCGTTCCAGTTCGCGGTGACTGTTCTATAGAATTTAGTCCAACGCCCAGTCTGAATATTTGTTTCTGAAATGTACTTTGTGCAGGTTCGGTCATCTCGGAACACAACTCGATCAGCTAGGGATCCTGCTCGCCATTCGCCTATTATTCTTTCATCTGCCGAAGTATTAGCCGGGCTCTTGTCGGCTGATATCGAAGCCTCATGATGAATCTTCTCTTGGTTGCTGCACCCCAAATTAAGAGAAAAAGACGATATTAAAAATACAAAAAGAGCACGACTAGCCTTTTCGCCTATGTGCCTATGGATGCAATGTAAATCAAACATAGCGTGTCCCAGAGTGTAGGTAATCTGATCCTAACTGTCGATCCACAAGTAATACAATAACACATTAATTTCGTGTAGAGAAGGGTCAGATATAGACACTTGTGACTAGGCCAGCAGCGCCTCGAGATCTTCGCGGGTTAGCGAGCGCATGACGCTCTGCTCGCCGCCGATGATCGCCTCGGCGAGGTCTTTCTTCTGGCGTTGGAGCTGGGCGATGCGTTGCTCGACGGTGTCCTCGCAGATCAGGCGATAGGCGAAGACGGGCTTGGTCTGGCCGATGCGGTGGGCGCGGTCGATGGCCTGGGCCTCGACGGCGGGGTTCCACCAAGGATCGAGGATGAAGGCGTACTCGGCGGCGGTGAGGTTCAGGCCCAGGCCGCCGGTCTTGAGCGAGATGAGGAACAGCGGGAAGTCGTGCGCGGGGTCGTTCTGGAATCGTTCGACCTCGCCGCGGCGGTCGCGGGTCTGGCCGTCGAGGTAGCAGTACCCGATCTTCCGTTCGTCGAGGCGGCGACGGACGAGGTTCAGCATCTTGACGAACTGGCTGAAGATGAGGGCCTTGCTGCCCTCCTCGATGATGTCGACGACGCGGTCGACGAGGACGTCGAGTTTGGCCGAGGGCTCATCGGCGCGGGCGTCGTCGATGAGGCCCGGGTGGCAGGCGGCCTGGCGGAGGCGGAGCAGGGCCTCGAGCACCATGAACGACGCGGAGCCCAGGCCCGCGGACTTGGAGACGTTGGCGGCGTCGAGCTGGCCGATGAGCTTGCCGCGGTAGAAGGCGGCGAGGTCGTCGTAGACCTTGCGCTGGGCGGGCTCCATCTCGCAGACGAGGGTCTGCTCGGTCTTGGGCGGCAGGTCCTTGAGCACCTGGCCCTTGGTGCGGCGGAGGATGAACGGGCGGAGCACGGCGGCGACCTGGGCGAGGGTCGGGTCGGCCTGACGCTCGGGAGCGACGGGGTCGTCGCCGTCTAGCTCGCCATCGACGGCGGCGTCGGCCTGGGCGGCTTGTGTCGCGCTCGGCGGCGCGGGGGCATCGGCGGACGGCGCGTCGTTGGTCGCGGCGGTCGGCTGCGTGATCGATCGTTCGCTCATGGCGGTCTGGCCGGCGCCGACGCCACGGACGAGGTCGCCAAATCGAGAGTTGCTGCCGAGCATGCCGGCGTTGAGGAACTCAAAGATGGACCACAGGTCGCCGAGGTGGTTCTCGATGGGCGTGCCGGTGAGCGCGAGGCGGTGGCGGGAGCGGAGCAGGCGTGCGGCCTTGGCGGACTGCGAGGCCGGGTTCTTGATCGCCTGGGCCTCGTCGAGGACGACGTAGTCAAAGATGGTTTCGCGGAGCTGGTCGATGTCGCGCCGCAGCAGGCCGTAGGACGTGACGATGACGTCGTAGCCGGCGATATCGCGGAGGATCTGGCCTCGGTCGGCGCCTGTGTAGGCGACGACCTTGAGGCCGGGCGTGAACTTCTCGGCTTCATCGACCCAGTTAAAGACCACCGATCGCGGCGCGACGATGAGCGTTGGCTCGTCGGTCGTGGGCTCGGCCTCCCAGACGCCGCTGGCGGGCATGCCGTCGCGGCGGCCCTGCAGGTTGGCGAGGACCTGGATCGTCTTGCCCAGGCCCATGTCGTCGGCCAGCACGCCGCCGACGCCGAACCAGCGTAGGAAGCGCATCCACCCCAGGCCGTGGCGTTGATAGCCGCGGAGCTGGCCGTGGAACCCGGCCGGTGCATCGACGGGCTCGATGCCGGCGAACTCGGCGAGCCGGCCGCGGACGCGGGCGAACTGCTGGTCGAAGTCGGTGAGTTCCTTCTCGTCGAGCAGCGCGTCGAGCATGGCGGCCTGCGACGAGCGGAAGCGTAGGTGGTCGCCCTCGAGCTCGCCCATCGCGGTCAGCAGGCCGTGCTCGGCCAGCCACTCGTCGGGCAGCAGGGCTTGCGAGCCGTCGCCGAGCTCGATGAGGTTCTCGCCCGATCGCGCGGCGGCGAGGATCTGCGGCAGGGTGATCTCGGCCCGGCTGCCGTCGGCCAACTCGTAGCCGATGCTGCCGCGTAGCTCGAACCAGTCGATGCCCGAGCGGATCGACAGCGACGCCGGCCCGGCCGCGCGGATGACGCGTCGGTCGGCCGCGACCGACCAGCCGGAGCTGATGAGCCGGCCGACGATCTGGCCGAGCCGCTTGCTGGGCATCACGAGCGTGTTGCCCTCGCCGTCGGACGCGGCCTGGCGGACGCCGAGCGGGGCGAGTTGCGTGACGGCGTCGCGCTCGGCCTGGAGGTGGCGGCGGATCAGGGCGCTGCCCGGCTCGATACCGGGGCTCTCGGCGGGCGCGTCGCCGTTGGCCGTTGCCGTGTCGCCGTTCTCGCTGGCGGGCTCGGCATCCTCGACTTCCGCGACGGTCTCGGTGGGCTCGGGCGCGGCCTCTTCGGGCCGGGCGGGCACAAACCGTCCGCTCTGCATCGGGCTGACGCGGCGATCGCCGTAGGCAAACCACACGCGGCCGGCGAGCTGGTGCTTGCTCGACGCGGGCAAGACCTCGGCGGCCTCGGCCGTGCCGGGGCTGAACAGCTCGAGGTGCGGCACGGGGTGGACGCTGACCTCTCGCCGACCGATCTCGCCCGGCAGGTCGATCTCCGGCAGCTGCGGGAGCATGTACAGCCGATCGAGGAACCGCGGCATGTCGGCCTCGGGCACCCAGAGGCGCCGGCCGTCGCCGTCGCCCAGCTCGGCGTCGCGGAACTGAGCCACCCACCGCCACGCGTCGCGGTCGTCGAACGGGCTCGCCTCGCGCCCGAGGATCAGCAGGCCGTCCTCGCCGCCGCAGATCACCGACGGCTTGTCGACACCCATCACGGCGTCGCCGCGCCGCAGCTCGACGCGGACCGACAGGCCGCGCTGCGCCGACGCATCATCGCTCGCGACCTCGCCGTCTTCGCCCTCGCCGCCCTGCTCGAACCGGCCGACCATCCACAGCACCCACGGCTCGTCGGACCACGTCAGCCGCACGCCGTCGCCGTCGTCCTTGGTGTCGACGAGGCAGCGATCGGTGCCGATGAGGCGGCGAAGCATCGTGCGGCGCGAGCCGGGCAGCAGGCGATAGGTCGCGTGCGCTCGGTCGCCGCCGCGGCCGATGGTCGTCGGCTCGACATCGCCGACGCGCGAGGCGCCGATGAGCAGGGCGCACAGCTCGCGGTCGCCGGCGTCGGGCAGGCCGGGCACCTGGTCGGCCGAGAGACGCAGGGGCTTGGGCTTGCTCCAGCCGCTGGCCTGGGCGGTGCGCTGGCGGATGTCGATGACGACGCCGCGATGGCGCCGCGAGAGCCCGGCGAGCACGGCGTAGCAGACTTGCTGCTGTGCCGGCATCACGCGGCCGATGCCCTTCTCGCTGTCGAACGTGGCGGAGCGCAGCAGGCTTAGTCGACCGATCCAGGCGGGCTCGGCGCGGCGCGAGGGCCGGGCACCCTCGGGGCGCTTGCGGGCCTTGGGCGCTCGGACGCGGAGCCCGGCGAGGCGTTCGGCCGGCGAGGCGACGGTGGTCCCGCCGGCGCCGCCGCCATCGACCTCATCGATCTCAGGGGTCGCGGCGCCGTGCTGCACGGCGAGCAGTGCCCCCCAGATGTGGTCGCAGAAGGTGCCGTTGGCGAAGTACTCGCAGGTGCACTCGGCCACGGCGTACTTGCCGTCGATCGAGATCGTGACCGTGTGGGTCTGGCCCTCGTCGGTGACCTCGACCCGAACGACCTCACCGTCCAGCGGCTCGACCGGCTTGACTCTGCCGCCCAGGTAGTGGGACCGGCCTTTCATCCGGGCGTCGCTCTGGAAGAACGGCGACCAGACCGTGATGATCGACATACCGCGTGCTCTTGGCGTGGGACTGGCTGGGCGGACCGCACCCCGCCGACGGCTGCCCGCCGGCGAAACCCGTAGCCTAGACGTTGCCCGCTGCCCGAGCAACGCGACGCGTTGCAACCTCCGATAACTCATCGATCCGTTGACCCCCGAAACGTTCCAGACCGTCGTCATCGCCGCCTTGGCCGCCCTGTCGGTTGCCGTCATGGTCGGCCTGGGCGTTCATCGTCTGCGACGGTTAGCCACGGCACCGGAGCGGCGGACGCCGTGGGGCGTCGGCGTGCTGATCGCCGGCGTCGCGATCTTCGCGGTGATGAACGTGGCGTTCGGCGGGCTGGCGATCTCGATGGGCCTGGTCCCAACCGACGGCACCGATCCAACACCGATAGGCCTGCTGTGCGTCACCCTGCTCGGCCAGGCGTTCATGTACGTGCCACTGACGGCGCTGCTGATAGGACTGGCGTGGCAGGAACCCGGCGGCCTGTCTCGCGTTGGCGTGGTCGATCGACGGTGGCTGCGTCACACGCTCCTGGGGCTCGGCGGGCTGCTGCTGGTCTTGCCGGTCATCTTCCTCGCCTCGATCGTCGCGACGTGGATCGCCAAGGCGCTGGGCGACGCGCCGCCGGAAATCGCGCACGAACTCCTCGAGGCGATGTTCGCGGCCCCGCCCATGGTGCGGCTGGGGTTCATCGTCTCCGCGGTGGTGCTGGCACCGGTGCTCGAGGAACTGCTGTTCCGCGGGTTGCTGCAGACGACGCTGTTGAACCTCGCCCGCCCGATGTCGCCCGGGCTGCGGCGGCTGCTGGCGATCGGCGTCACGTCGGTGGTGTTCGTGCTGGCCCACGGCGGCGTCGCCTCGCCCCACGCCATGCCGGCCCTGGCCATCCTGTCGATTACGCTGGGTTACCAGTACGAGCGGACACGGTCGCTGATCACGCCGATCGTCTGCCACGCCGGCTTTAATGCCGTGAACATCGGTCTCGCGTCGTTGATCCTCTCGTCGCCGCCCGCTTAGCCGGTCAACCGCCATGCACATCGCCCTGCTCGCCAACACCGCCTGGCTGGACGAAGAGATGGCGGCGCTGCGCCAGCTGGTCGTCGGGCTCATCGACGAGCACGTGACCCTCACGCAGGTCGTGCCCGAGCTGATCCCGCCCGAGGACACGTCGCCGTTCGCCCACCGGCTGGACTGGTCCGAGACGCGCTGGCGGTTCTTGAATCGCCGCCGACTCGACGCCCTGCACACGCAACTCGCCGCCGCCAAGGTCGATCTCATCCACGCCCTCGACGGCAGGCTCTGGCCCGCGGCCATCGACCTGGCCGACCGCCTCGACCTGCCGCTGCTGCTCTCCGCCTCGTCGGCGCACGACCTCGCCGCCGCGTCGCGCCTCGCCGGCCGGCTCCGCCCGGAGACCACCGCGCTCACCGCGGCCACCGACCCGCTCGCCTCCGCCCTGCGCACCCGCGTGCCCGAGGCCGTCCCCGTCCACCTCGTCCCGCCCGGCGTCCACTGCCTCGAGCCCTCGCCCCGACCGGACGACCGCCCGCTCTGCGCCGTCATCACCGGCTCGGGCCGGCACGACGCCTACATGCAGGCCATCCTCGAGGCACTCGCCCGAGTCACTCGACGCGACCCACAGGCCCAGTTCTTTTTCGACGGCCAGACCAGCGATCAGCACCGCATCTGGAAGGCCGCCGACAAGCTCGGCCTGCTCCGCCACGTCTCGCTCGTCCCGCGCAAGCTCGGCAACCGCGACCTGCTGCTCCGCACCGACGCCCTGCTCATGCCCCAGCCACTCGGCAAGGCCCGGTCGCTCACACTCCAGGCCATGGCCCGCGGCCTGCCCGTCCTGGCCACCGAGGACCCTTGGCTCGACTACCTCGTCGATGGCGAGACCGCCTGGATGCTCAGCCACTCCGAGCCCACCGGCTGGCACGACCGCATCGTCCACCTGCTCGACCACCCCGACGCCTCCACCGCCCTGGGCCACGGCTCGCGCGCCTGGGTCAACGAGCACCGCCCCGTCACCCGCCAGATCGACGCCCTGCTCGATCTCTACCGCCGCTACACCGGCCAGACCATCCCGCTGGCCCAGGCGGGGTGAGGGCAAGCCGATGCCCGAGATGCTGCTGCTCGACTCCCCGGCAATGCTGCGTGACTGGCTAACCACCGCGCCGCGGCCGCTCGCGCTCGTGCCGACGATGGGCGCCCTGCACGAAGGCCACCTCGCGCTCGTCGATCGCGCCCGCGACCCCGACGCCACCGACGGCCGACCCGCCGCTGCCGTCGTCGTGTCCATCTTCGTCAACCCCACGCAGTTCGGCCCGGGCGAGGACTTCGACCGCTACCCCCGCGACCTCGACCGCGACCTCGCGATGCTCGCCGATCGTGGCGTCGACGCCGTGTTCACGCCCACCGCCGACCAGCTCTACCCCGCAGGCCGGCCCAAGGTCGCGATCGACGTGCCCGAGCTCGCCACCACCCTCGAGGGCGAGCACCGCCCCGGCCACTTCGCCGGCGTCTGCCGCGTCTGCCTCAAGCTGTTCAACCTCGCCCAGCCGGACTACGCCGTCTTCGGCGAGAAGGACTACCAGCAGCTCGCCGTCATCCGCGCCATGGTTACCGACCTGGACCTGCCGATGACCGTCGTGCCCTGCCCGACCGTCCGCGAACCCAGCGGCCTGGCGATGTCGTCGCGCAACCGCTACCTCTCGGACGACGAGCGCCCCCGTGCGATAGGCCTCACCGCCGCAATCCAACGGGCACGCACGCTGTTCGCCGCTGGCGACATCACTCACCCCGGCCAACTCACTGACGAGATGCACCGCGTCCTCACCGACCATCAACTCGACATCGACTACGCCGCCGTTCGCGACCCACTCACCCTCCGACCCCTCGACCCCGACGCCCCGGCCGACCCCGCCTCACGGCTGCTCATCGCTGCGCACTGCGGCGCGACCCGACTCATCGACAACGCGGCGCTCGGCTAACCCTCAAGATGCGTCTCGGCCGGCTCGCACCGCGCGCGACAGGTCCGGGTCGTCGAAGTGCTTGCGCACCGCTTCATCGATGCGAAACTTCTCGCGGGCCTGCTCGAACGGCAGGTCCGTGTCGATCACGCCCACGCCGTGCAGCCCGCGTGCGATCCGGCCGTTGAGCACGATGTCGCGATGCAAGCGGAATGGCTCGCCACGCACATGCTGCACAGCACGGACCCACACCGTCGTACAGTTGTCAAAGATGATGTGATACCAACGCGGTCGACTGAGGATCTCGTTCGCCTCGGCGACCACCCGGCGGAACACGGCCCGCACGTGCTCGGGCTTAGCGCGGATCGGATACGCGTACAGCGTCTGACCCAGCTTGGTACCCCGCACGGACAGGGCATCACGCTCGTCCATGAAGAAGTACCCCAGCTCGAACTGCCGAAGCGCCCCCGCCACCGGGCCGTACTTCTCGCCCGGCTGCATCCGCGCCTCGATCGACAGCACCAGCCGGCCCTCGTCGCCGAAGTCGAACGACAGCATCGTGTGCGCGACCAGCTCCGTCATCGCGAACGGCTCGACGATCATGTCCACCCCCCGCAGCTTGCTGAGCGTGTAGGTGCGGTCCTCCCAGCGCGGCGTGAACGTGCCGTCGGCGTGACGCTCGAAGTTGCGCAGGTTGGTGATGTGGACCGTGTCGCCCTCGATCGATAGCGCGGGCAGGACCGAGATGTCGACGCGGAAGTCGTGGTCGTGGCTCGGCCGACGCACCGACAGCCAGGCGGCCACGAACACGGCCGCCCCCAGCGCCAGCCGCCCCGGCCACGCCGTCCGCCAGCCCCAGACCAGCAGCCCCGCGGTCAGCCCCCACGCCAGGAAGATCGGCCACCACCGCCCCCCGCCGGCCATGATCCCCAGGCACATCGCCGCCGCCAGCAGCACCACCACCGCCCCGGCCCGTCGCGCAGCGCCCGCCCACCAACGCCACTTCCCGGGCGGTCGCGGCATCGTCGTCGACGCCTCAATCTCGGCCGGGCTGCCCTTGGGTTCGGCGGCTTGCGTGTCCACGGCACCTCCGCATGGGCGAGCACGGCCCGCCGACAGGTTCAGCCTAACCCCGCATCGCCTCGTGGCGTAGCCGATCTCACGCCTTGAGCCGGGGCTCGACCAGGTCGCAGATCGTGTGAATCAGCAGCAGGTGGGCTTCCTGGATGCGGGCGGTGACGGTGTGCGGCACCAGCAGGTCGACATCGGCCAGGCCGAGCGTGTCGCCGCCGTCGCGGCCGAGCATGGCGATGGCCTTGACCCCGCGCTCTTTGGCGGTCTCGAGGGCGAGGCGGACGTTGGGGCTCTTGCCGGAGGTCGAGAAGACGATCAACACGTCGCCGGGCTGGCCGAAGGCCTCGACCTGTCGGCTGAAGGTGGGGTCGTAGCCGTAGTCGTTGACGATGGCGGTGAGGTCCCCGCCGTGGGTGGTCAGGGCGATCGCGGGATAGGCGGGGCGGTGGTCGACGTAGCGGACGACAAACTCGGTGGTCATATGGGCCGCCTCCGTCGCCGAGCCGCCGTTGCCGCAGGCCAGGAGCTTGTGGCCGGAGGTCAGGGCGTCGGCGACGAGGTCCGCGGCGAGGCGGGTCGGCTCGGCGAGCGACCGCAGGCTGTCGAGCAGCCCGGTGAGGTCGTCGATCGCAGCGGCGAGCGGGTCTGCGGGGGGATCGGCGGGGGCGGGCGGGGGCGTGTTCGAGGGCGTCGGCATCGGAGAAGCGTAATCGCCGCGGGGGCGTCGGATTTCGGCGACCCGCGGAGCGACCAGGGACTGCCCACAGGCGTTGCATCGTGGCCAACCAGCCGTTATCTTTCGGGCCTCCCTGTCAATAGTGCCCTAAAACTAGGCAGCGGAACTTGAATGTGCCCGGCGAAGCGACACAGCCCCCGGGCCAAACCGTGCCGACGGCCGCGTGGGTCGATCGGCCAGGCAGGCCCGAGCGGGTCGGCCGCGTGACGCGGGCGTTGGCCACCGGCCACTCCCCAGCGGAACGCGAGAGGAGAAGCAACCCCCACACTGGAGTTGATGGACTCATGAGCGGCAAGCAAGCACGACTGGACGCCATGGCGGCGATCTCGGCCCTGGGCCCCACCCCCAGCACATTCGACTTTTCCACCGAGCCCACCGCCGAGGCCTGGGGCGAGAACGTCTTCAGCCTCACCAAGATGGCCCAGCGCCTGCCCAAGGGCATCTACAAGTCGCTCAAGAAGACCATCGAGACCGGCACCGAGCTCGAGACGTACGTCGCCGACGCCGTCGCCGAGTCCATGAAGACCTGGGCCCTCGAGAAAGGCGCTACTCACTACGCCCACGTCTTCTACCCCCTCACCGGCCTGACCGCCGAGAAGCACGACTCGTTCTTCGACCCCGACGGCTCCGGCGGCACCATCGCCGAGTTCGCCGGCAAGAACCTCATGCAGGGCGAGCCCGACGGCTCCTCGTTCCCCAATGGCGGCATCCGCGCCACCTTCGAGGCACGCGGTTACACCATCTGGGACGTCACCTCCCCCGCCTACATCATGGAGAACCCCAACGGGACCACGCTGTGCATCCCGACGGCGTTCGTCTCCTGGACCGGCGAGGCACTCGACAAGAAGACCCCCGTCCTCCGCTCGATGCAGGCACTCAACACCGCCTCGCAGCGCGTCCTGAAGTTCTTCGGCAACGACGGGCCTTTCGTCTCGTCCACCGCCGGCGCCGAGCAGGAGTACTTCCTGATCGACAAGCACTTCTACTTCGCCCGCCCGGACCTCATGGCCGCCAACCGCACGCTGTTCGGCTCGCCCCCGCCCAAGGGCCAGGAGTTCGACGACCACTACTTCGGCTTCATCCCCGAGCGCGTGCTGGCCTGCATGTTTGAGGTCGAGCGCGAGTGCTTCAAGCTCGGCATCCCGACCAAGACCCGTCACAACGAGGTCGCCCCCGGCCAGTACGAGATCGCTCCGGTGTTCGAGTTCGGCAACGTCGCCACCGACCACCAGCAGCTGATCATGACCATGCTCGGCAAGTGCGCCGCCAAGTACGGCATGGTCGCTCTGCTGCACGAGAAGCCCTTCGCCGGCGTCAACGGCTCGGGCAAGCACCTCAACTTCTCGATGGGCTCGGCCGCCGCGGGCAACCTTTTCGACCCCGGCGACACCCCGGCCGAGAACGCCCAGTTCCTGCTGTTCTGCTCGGCGATGATCCAGGCCGTCTTCCGCCACAGCAAGCTGCTGCGGGCCGTCGTCGCCTCGGCGTCGAACGACCACCGCCTGGGCGCCAACGAGGCCCCGCCGGCCATCCTCTCGATCTTCCTGGGCGACGAGCTCACCCAGGCCATCGAGGCCATCGCCACCGGCTCGTCCGTCACCGCCAAGAAGCAGGACATGAAGGTCGGCGTCGACGTGCTGCCGCCCATCCCCAAGCACTCCGGCGACCGCAACCGCACCTCGCCCATGGCCTTCACCGGCAACCGCTTCGAGTTCCGCGCCGTCGGCTCGTTCCAGTCGATCGCCGGCCCGCTGATCGCGATGAACTCGATCATGGCCGAGTCGCTCAACGAGTTCGCCGACAAGCTCGAGGCCGCCGCCCCAAGCGACCCTAAGGCCGTCGGCGACGTCGTCGCCTCGATCGTCAAGGACGTCTGGGGAACCTGCTCGCAGGTCGTGTTCAACGGCGACGGCTACTCCGACGAGTGGCACGCCGAGGCCGAGAAGCGCGGCCTGCCCAACCTCAAGACCACGGCCGACGCCCTGCCGATGTTCAAGACCAAGGAGGTCGAGGAACTCTTCGACAAGCTCGGCGTCCTCAGCCCGCGCGAGCTCGAGTCGCGTTACGAGGTCTACGCCGAGCAGTACATCGCCTCGGTCAACGTCGAGTCCAACCTCGTCGTCGAGATGGTCCGCACGATCATCTTCCCGGCCGCCGTCCGCTACCAGTCCGAGCTGGCCACCTCGCTGGCGAACCTCAAGGCCGTCGGCATCGAGCCGGACCAGGAGACGCTCAAGACGGTGACCGACCTGATCGGCAAGCTGCAGGACGGGACCAGCGCCCTCGTCGCCCTCAAGGCCAAGGAAGAGGACATGGACGACGTCGAGGCCCACTGCACCTTCCTCAAGGACGAGGTCCTGCCGAAGATGCTCGAGGTTCGCGGCTACGCCGACGAGCTCGAAGGCCTGGTCGCCGACGACCTCTGGCCCCTGCCGACCTACCAGGAAATGCTCTTCGCCAAGTAAGACGGCGAACGCACCCGACCAAGGGAGACAAGCCCGCGGCCTCGAAAGGGCCGCGGGTTTTTTCGTGGCGCCATCCGCCGCTACGCTCCGCCCATGCGCATCGACGTGCTCACGCTGTTCCCCGAGATGTTCGCCGGCCCGCTGGGCACGAGCATCCTCAAGCGCGCCGCCGAGGCGAACGCGGTGAGCTACCACCTGCACGACATCCGTGATCACACCGCCGACAAGCACGGCAAGGTCGACCAGCCCCCCTACGGCGGCGGCCCAGGCATGGTCATGCAGTGCCAACCCATCTGGGACGCGGTCCAGCACGCCGACACCCAAGCCCATCACGACGCCCAAGCCGAGTGGAAGCGCAGCGCCCGATCGGGTCCCCCCGCCCCGTCAGCATCCCCCACCCATCGCCGCGTCTACCTCTCCCCGCAAGGCCGCAAGCTCGACCAGTCACTCGTCCATGAGCTGGCCAGCATCGACCGGCTCACCCTCATCTGCGGCCACTACGAGGGCCTCGACGAGCGTGCGCTCGACCGGCTGCGCGAGAGCGACGACGGCCTGATCGACGTGTCGATCGGCGACTACGTGCTATCCGGCGGCGAGCTGCCGGCGATGGTGCTGATCGACGCCGTGGTGCGGCTGCTGCCCGGCGTGCTGGGCGATGCGCGGTCGGCCGAGGACGAGTCGTTCAGCCCGACGCTCGCCGGCGGGCTCGACTTCCCGCACTACACGCGCCCCGCGACCTGGGACGGCCGGGCCGTGCCGGACGTGCTCACCACCGGCGACCACGCCAAGATCGACGCCTGGCGACGCGAGCAATCCGCCGAGCGCACCCGCGCCCGCCGCCCCGACCTCGCCGACGGCGTCCCCGCCGCGCCGGGCCAAGCCCCGATCGTCACGCTCCGCGAAGCCACGCCGGCCGACGCCGACGCCATCGCCGCCCTGCACCGCGCCGCATTCGCCGCCTCATCCCACGGCTACGCCGGCGAGGACGAGCTCGTCGCCGCCTGCGAGGACGAGGGCGAGGCCGTGTTCAGCGATGTCGCCACCGCCTGGGTCGGCGACCTCGAGCGCGTCATCGGCCACGCCCTGTGGTCCGGCATGCACCCCGCCGACCAGCCGGGCGTCCGCGGCATGCTCTGCGTCGGGCCCATCGCCGTGCTCCCCGGCTGGCAGGGCCGCGGCGTCGGGTCCGCCCTGCTCCGCCGCGGCATCGCCCAGGCCCGCGACGCCCGCGTCGGCGCCCTCTTCGTCCTCGGCGACCCCGCCTATTACGGCCGCTTCGGCTTCCGCCCCGCCAGCGACCTCGGCTTTGGCAACGCCTACGACGCCGGCGACGCCTTCCAGGCGCTGGCCCTCCGCGACCCCCTGCCCCCCGAGTGGCAAGGCACCATCGTCGCCCGGGCCGCTTGCTTCCAGCCCAACGCCCTGGCCGAGCTCGAGGCCCGGCACAAGCCCTAGACGCCGCCGAGCCGATTCGATACACTGCTCGGCTCGCTATGCCGAACGCGTTTCACGCCCGGCTGGCCCGTCCCCACCGTCCCGCAACCCTCCGTTCCCCTCACCGCACGGGTGATCCCGATGAGCGACGCCATCCTCGCCGCTGTCCAGCAGAGCCAGCTCAAGCCCGACAAGGACGTCCCCGCGTTCTCCGTCGGCGACACCGTCGATGTTCACGTCCGCATCATCGAGGGCAGCAAGGAACGCATCCAGGTCTTCTCCGGCGTCGTCATCAAGCAGCAGCACGGCGGCCTCGAGGAGACCTTCACCGTCCGCCGCATCGTCGCCAACGAGGGCGTCGAGCGCACCTTCCCCGTCCACTCGCCCCGCGTGGCCAAGATCGAGGTCAAGCGTCGCGGCGACGCCCGCCGGGCCAAGCTCTACTACCTCCGCGACCGCGTGGGCAAGAAGCGTCGCCTCCGCGACCGCCGTCGAGGCCTGCACCACGCCATCGCCCCCGAGGCGACCCCCGAGCCGCAGACCGACGCCCCCGTCGAGTCCACCGAGAAACCCGAGGCCGTCGCCGCCGAGTGACGTCCGGTCGGGATCGCACGCCCTGATGAACCCCCATCAGCCCGAGCCGAACGGCCCGGGCTGTTTTTCTGTAAGCGAGTAGGATCGCCCCATGCCCGACGCGCCCGCCGCCACCTCCGCCAAGTCGACCGATGAGCTCCTCGCCGACCGTCGGCGGAAGCTCGACAAGCTCCGCGAGCTCGGGCTCGACCCCTACGGCCAACGCACCCCGGGAATTGGCAACCTTGCAGAAGCGCGTGATCAGTACGACGCCGCGGCCGACGATGCGAACAAGGCCGACGAATCTGGTGAGACAGACGACCGACCCCGCGTCCGCGTCGCCGGCCGCGTCGTGCAGCTCCGTCAGATGGGCAACCTCGTCTTCGCCTCGCTCCGCGACCCGTCCGGCGATCTGCAGGTCGCGATCAGCAAGAAGACCGTCGGCGCGGATGCGTTCAAGGCCGCCAAGCTGATCGACTACGCCGACCTCGTCACGGTGCACGGGCCGTTGGCGACGACCAAGACCGGCGAGGTCACCGTGTGGGCGGAACCGCCTGCTGGCTCACCCCCGGCAGAGCCGGGGGCTAATGGCCCGGACCCGGGCTTTGCCATCACGAGCAAGTCCCTCGCCCTGCCGCCCGACAAGCACAAGGGGCTGACCGACCCCGAGACCCGCTACCGCAAGCGGTACGTCGATCTGGTCGCCAACCCCGAGGTCATGGACCTCGCGCAGAAGCGCATCGCCATCATCGACGCCATCCGGCAATACCTGCGCGGCCGGGGCTTCGTCGAAGTCGAGACGCCGATGCTCCAGGCCATCCACGGCGGGGCCGCCGCCCGACCCTTCACCACGCACCACAACGCCCTGGACCTGCCGCTCTACCTGCGCATCGCCCCCGAGCTCTACCTCAAGCGACTGCTCGTCGCCGGCATGCCCAAGGTCTTCGAGATCAACCGCAACTTCCGCAACGAGGGCGTCAGCCCCCGCCACAACCCCGAGTTCACCATGCTCGAGGCCTACGAGGCCTACGGCAACTGGGAGACGATGGCCGAGCTGGTCGAAGACATGGTCTGCACCGTCGCCGAGCAGGTCTGCGGGGGGTTGGTGTTGAACCACGGAGGCACGGAGGGTACCGAGGGACGCACGATCGATCTGAGCCGGCCGTGGCGGCGGGTGTCGATGGCGGACTTGGTGGAGGAACGCACGGGGTGGTCGTTCGACAAGTCCCCGATGACCAAGGCGCAAATCGATC
Organism: Planctomycetota bacterium; assembly: GCA_039188455.1. Lineage (GTDB taxonomy): Bacteria > Planctomycetota > Phycisphaerae > Phycisphaerales > Phycisphaeraceae > JBCBUE01. The sequence goes on along the minus strand of JBCCZA010000007.1, from coordinate 12,070 downwards.
GGCTACGCGGCGAGAACCCTGGCAAGGATCTCAGGCTCACCGAACCGGGCGTGACCCCCGCCGAGCAACTCGTCGAGGTCTACGAAAAGCTCATCGAGCCCACGCTGATCAACCCGACGTTCGTGACGCGCGTGCCGGGCACGATCATCCCGCTCGCGAAGCGATGCCGAGACGACGACTATTTTGCCGACGTGTACGAGCTCGCGATCAACGGCGTCGAGATCAGCCCCGGCTACTCCGAGCTCAACGACCCCGACGTGCAGGAAGCGCAGTTCCGCCAGCAGGTGGGCGATGAAGCCGAGAAGCAGCAGATCGACGAGGACTTCCTCGAGGCCCTTCGCGTCGGCATGCCCCCGGCCGGCGGGATGGGGCTGGGGATCGACCGGCTGATCATGATGCTCACCGGGGCCCCGAGCATCCGCGACGTGATCCTGTTCCCCCTGATGCGGCCGAGGGATTGATCATTTTGGAACCGCAGATGAACGCAGATAAACGCAGATTCTATGGGGTCTACAGCCGATCTCTTTGCATCCGCGTTCATCCGCGTTCATCCGCGGTTGCATAACACCCATGTACGTCCTCCTGCTCATCTCGAAGTACCTGCGTCGCAAGCTCGCGCCGCTGTTTGCCTGCCTGGCGGTGGTGCTGTGCACGATGATGGTGATCGTCGTGATGTCGGTGATGGGCGGGTTTCTCGAGATGCTGCGGGCGTCGGCGCACCGGCTGTCGGGGGACGTGATCGTGCGGGCGGGGTCGATCACGGGGTTCGAGCAGTACGAAGACCTGATCGATCGGCTGGAGGCGTTGCCGGAGGTGGCGGTGGCGACGCCGGTGATCGACGTGCCGGGGCTGGTGAAGATCGGGACGTCGTCGATCCCGGTGGCGCAGGTGGTGGGGATCGAGCCGGGGGGGTACGACGCGGTGGTGGGGTACGCGGGGACGATGTATTGGCAGGACCATCACCGGGTGGCGGCGCACGACCGGGCGTTCGGGCCGGCGAGCGAGCAGTCGCCCGAGGCGCTGGAGGCGAGAGAGCAGATCGCCAACGGGGCGTTCGAGCGGTTCGGCGCCGAGCTGGCGGTGCCGGAGGTCTGGCGTCAGCGGCCGGACGAGCGGCGGGCGGTGTCGGGGGCGATCGTGCCGGGGATCGAGGTGAGCCCGTACAACGGGCGGGACGCGCAGGGGCAGTACGACTTCCGCCACACGCTGGCGCGGTACGGGGACCGGGTGGTGCTCACCGTGCTGCCGTTGACACGGGCGGGCGGGCTGCTGGAGCCGGAGACGCGGGCGTTCGCGGCGGTCAACGAGTTCAAGTCGGGGCTGTACGAGGTCGACGCGAACCGCGTGTACGTGCCGCTGGCGGTGCTGCAGGAGATGCTGGGGATGGACGAGGGGATCGCGGTCGACGAGGAGGGGATGCCGACGGGCGGCGTGATCCCGGCGCGGGTGACCGAGGTGCTGGTGAAGTCGGCCGACGGGGTGACGCTGGACGCGGTGTCGGCGGCGGTGCGGGCGGCGGTCAACGCGTGGGAGGTCGACCACGACACGAGCGTGTTCACGATGACGTGGGAGCAGCGGCACGGGGTGCTGCTCAACGCCGTGGAGAACGAGCGGGGCCTGGTGACGTTCCTGTTCGCGGTCATCAGCATCGTGGCGGTCGTGATGGTGGCGACGACGTTCTACATGATCGTCCTGGAGAAGACGCGCGACATCGGCACGCTGCGAGCGATCGGGGCGTCGGCGTCGGGGATCGCGTTGGTGTTTCTGGGGTACGGGCTGGCCGTGGGGATCATCGGCGCCGGGGTGGGCAGCGGGTTGGCGGCGCTGATCGTCACGAACCTCAACGGGATCCAGGAGCTGCTCGACGCGGTGTTCGGCTGGCGGATGTGGAACCCGCAGACGTACTACTTCGACCGCATCCCCGACCGCGTGGCGTTCAACGATCTGCTGTGGGTGAGCGTGGGCGCGGTGGTGAGCAGCGTGGCGGGGGCGCTGATCCCGGCGATCCTCGCGGCGCGGCAGGACCCGGTGGAGACGCTGCGGTATGAGTGACGCGGCGTTGATCGAGGCCAACGGGCTGGCCAAGCGTTACCGCTCGGGGTCCAAGACGCTAGAGGTGCTGCGCGGCGTGGACCTGTCGGTGTCGCGCGGCGAGTTCGTGGCGGTGCTGGGGCGGTCGGGGTCGGGCAAGAGCACGCTGCTGCACCTGATGGGCGGGCTGGATCGGCCGGACGAGGGGGAGGTGGTGTACGACGGGCGGGTGGTGGTGCGGGCGGGCAAGCGCGGGTCGAACATCTACCGGCTGTCGGTGGTGGGGATGGTGTTCCAGGCGTACCACCTGCTGCCGGAGCTGACGGCGTTGGAGAACGTGACGGTCGCGTCGATGCTGCACGGCGGGCCGGTGTGCTGGCTCCGCCGGCGGCGGGTGGCGCGGGCGCGGGCGGAGGAGCTGCTCGACAAGGTCGGGCTGAGCGAGCGGGCGGGGCATCGGCCGAACAAGCTGAGCGGCGGCGAGCGCCAGCGGGTGGCGATCGCGCGGGCGCTGATGAACGCCCCGGCCGTGCTGCTGGCCGACGAACCGACGGGCAACCTCGACCCCGAGACCGGCGGCGAGGTGATGGCGGTGATCGAGGCGCTGCACCGGGACGGGCAGACGGTGGTGATGGTCACGCACGACGACGCGATCGCCGAGCGGGCGGACCGGCGGGTGGTGCTGGAGCGGGGGATTGTGAAGGTGGAAGGACGAAGGACGAAGGACGAAGGGTTGCGGCTGTAGACTGCTCGATTCGGGCGGGTCCGCAAGCCGGACAGCGTGCTGCCGGAGCACTTCGTCCTTCGTCCTTCGTCCTTCCATCGTGTACATCCTCAAGGTCAACAACCTGGTCAAGACCTACGCCAAGCGGCGGGTGGTCGACCGCGTGAGCTTCATGGTCGCCGAGGGGGAGATCGTCGGGCTGCTGGGGCGCAACGGCGCGGGCAAGACGACCAGCTTCCGCATGACCACCGGCATGCTGACGCCCGAGGAGGGGCAGGTGCTGTTCGGCGGGCAGGACGTGACGCGGCTGGCGATGTACCAGCGGGCGCAGCTGGGGATGGGGTATCTGTCGCAGGAGCCGTCGATCTTCCAGCGGCTAACGGTCGAGCAGAACCTGCACGCGATCCTCGAGACGCGCCCGATGACCCGTGTCGAGCGGCGACAGCGGGCCGAGGAACTGCTCGAGCAGTTCGGGCTGACGAAGATCCGGCGCCAGCAGGCCCGGCTGTGCTCGGGTGGGGAGAAGCGTCGGCTGGAGATCGCGCGGGCGTTGATCACCGAGCCGAGCCTGGTGCTGCTGGACGAGCCGTTCGCGGGGGTCGATCCGCTGGCGGTGGAGGGGTTGCAGGACGAGCTGCGAGCGCTGCGCGACCGGCTGGGGATCGCGATGCTGATCACGGATCACAACGTGCACCACATCCTGGCGGTGTGCGACCGGGTGTACGTGATCAGCGAGGGCCAGGTGTTCGCCGAGGGCACGCCCAAAGAGATCATCAACAACGAGGCGGTGAAGCGGACGTACCTGGGCTCGACATTCCGCGGGGACGAGTTCGGCTGATCCCTATCTAGAGCACGTGTACTTCGTCATGCCCGCGAAGGCGGGCATCCACGCGTAACGATGAATGCAAACATGACGGGGCGACAACGACAGTTCGCGGTGTACATGATGTCGAACCGCAGGCATGGAACTCTGTACGTTGGAATGACAAGTAATCTAAAGGTGAGGGCCTTCGAGCATCGCGAAGGTCTGGTCGATGGTTTTACTCGCCGTTACGGGCTGCATCGACTCGTGTGGTTCGAGACTCACCCCTCCGCCGAATCGGCGATTACTCGCGAGAAGCTCATGAAGAAGTGGAATCGCGATTGGAAGATCAAATTGATTGAGCAGGGCAACTCAGCGTGGGCGGACCTGTCTTCGTCACTCTAAGCGTGGACCCCCGCCTTCGCGGGGGTGACGGCGCTATTCTCGATAGGTTCAGTGGTGTCGACAGCTGAAGACCTGAAAGACAAGTCGCGGGGCGAACGGTTGCAGAAGGTGCTGGCCGCGGCGGGGGTGGCGTCGCGGCGGGACTGCGAGGCGATGATCGGCGAGGGACGCGTGGCGGTGAACGGCGCGGTCGTGGTCGACCTGCCGGCGTGGGTCGATCCGGCGGTGGACCGCATCACGGTCGACGACCGCCCGATCCGCGGGCAGGGCAAGGGGCGAAAAGGCAAGGCGGCGACGCGGCTGACGTATGTCATGGTCAACAAGCCGAGGCGCGTGATCTCCACGGCCGACGACCCCGAGGGACGCCAGACGGTGCTGGACCTCGTGCCGAGGGCGGCGGGCGAGCGGCTGTTCCCCGTCGGGCGCCTGGACGCGGACTCGACCGGCCTGATCCTCCTGACCAACGACGGCGAGCTGGCCAACCGTCTGACGCACCCGCGGTACGAGGTGACCAAGTCGTACCGCGTCGGCCTGCGCGGCCGACTCGGGGCGGACGACGTCGGTCGGCTTCGCGAAGGCCTGCTGCTCACGGACAAGCGGACGCTCGGTCAAGACGGCCGACAGAGCCGGGTGAGGGTCGGGGTGAAGCGAGCGGCCGTCGAGTCGGTGCGGGTGTTGAGGCGAGAACGCGACGGCAACGGCGAGGACCGCACGGTGCTGATGGTGACGCTGGCCGAGGGGCAGAACCGCGAGATCCGCCGGCTGATGGCGCGGCTGGGGCTGAAGGTGCGCAAGCTTCACCGCACGGCGATCGGGCCGCTGGTGCTCAAGAGGTTGCCCATCGGCGGGTCGCGGGCGCTGACGGCGGGCGAGGTCCGGGGGCTGCGACGCGTGGCCGGCTTGGCCTGAGCCGAAGCCACTCGTTCAACGCACCCGAGAGATAGGTGATAAACCCAATAAGCATTATCCCTATAAGGTTTGTCATGTAGTGCCGAGCCCGCTATCAGATGTACATGACCGTGGTACTTCAACAACACAGGGGATTTTGGGGGACCGTTCGGCTCGCGATCGCGTGCGGGTTCCTGGGAATGACCGGCGTTCAGCCGGTCGCGGCCGAGCGAGCGCCAAGCGGGAGCACGAACGAGCCCGACGCGCGTCAGTTGGGCACGTTCATCGACCCCGCCGAGCTGATGGCGATGCTGGCCGAGCAAGAGGCTCTGCCTGACCTCGACAGGCGTGTCGTGCTGATCGATGCACGCGACGAGGAGGCGTATCTCGCGGGGCACCTGCCCGGCGCGATCCAACTCGGGCCGACGCGGTGGCGCACGCCATCGGCCAAGCCCGGCGACGGCCGGATGAGTCAGTACGTGTTCCGCAAGCCCGACACGACGCCCGACGTGGCGCACTACGAGCGGATGCTCGGCGAGGCGGGAGTGGAGCGCGACGACGTCGTCGTTGTGTACGGCAACCACGCCGGCAAGAAAGACGGCACGGTGCCGGTCATGCTGCTCGACTGGCTCGGCCACGAGCGCGTGCTGTTTCTCGATGGGATCGGGGTGGATCGCTGGCGATCGGCGGGCGGGGTGCTGTCGACGGAGCCCACGCGGCTGCCCGCCACGACCTATCGGGCGGAGCCGCGCGACGGCTTCGTCTGGAACGAGCCGCGCGTCCGCGCCCACCTGAACGATCCGGGCGTGGTGATGTACGACACGCGATCGCTGGCGGAGTGGACCGGCCAGGCGCTGCGCAAAAACGCCCGAGGCGGGCACCTGCCCGGCGCGGTGCACATCGACTATGCCGACATGCTGACCGAAGACGAGCTTGTCAGAGACGTTGACGACCTCCGAGCGATGCTCGACGCGCAGGGGATCACGCCCGACAAGCAGATCGTGCTGTACTGCCAGACCGCCACGCGTGTCAGCCTGCCGTACTTGATCATGCGAGACCTGGGCTATCCGCACGTCTCGATCTACGACGCGTCCTGGTTCGAGTGGGGCAATCAGCAAGACACGCCGATCGAGTGCGACGGTGAGATCACGCCGGGCTGAGTCGCTCCTCGCCGCGGGTAAAGTCCAGACATGAAGACGCGGTGGCTGCGGCTGGCACGCTGGGGGGCGGCGGCGCTGGTGGTGCTGGTGATCGGCGTGCTTTACGGGCCGACGCTGGGCTATCCGCTCATCTACGACGACAAGCCGGCGTTGCTGGAGAACGCGACGCTGAAGCCGGCGTGGGCGCTGCCCGGGCCGTGGCTCCCGCCGGAGGACAGCCCGCTGAGCTCGCGCCCGCTGAGCAACTTCTCGCTGTCGGTCACGTACGCCGTGAGCGGGATCGAGCCGTGGGGGCATCGGCTGGGCAACGTGATCCTGCACGCGGCGGGGGCGGTGATCTTGCTGCTGGGGCTGGAGCGCGCGGCGCGGCTCGGAGGCCTGGGGCGATGGGCCGCTTGGGGCGCGGCGGCCGGGGCGGCGGGGGTGTGGGCGGCGCACCCGCTGGTGACCGAGGCCGTGGTGTACGTCACGCAGCGGACCGAACTGATGGTGAGCGTCGCGGCGATGGGGTCGGTGGCGTTGCTCTTGGGCGGAGCGAGGGAAGGCCGCGTTGGCCGATGGTGGCTGGCGGGATCGGTGGGGTGCTGCGCGGCGGCGATGGCGAGCAAGGAGATGGCGTACTGCCTGCCGGTGGTGCTGCTGTCGGCTGACCGTGGCCTGGTGGCCGGGACTTGGCGTGGGGCGTTGCGAGTGCGGTGGGCCTATTACGCGGCGCTGGCGGCCACATGGGGCGCGCTCGTGGGGTCGATGGCGGCGTCGGGGCGAGGCAAGTCGGTCGGCTTTCATCACGGCACGAGCGGCTGGGAATACCTGCTGACTCAATCGGAAGTGCTGGCGCACTACGCGCGGATGGCGGTCTGGCCGACGGGGATGCAGGTTGTGTATGAGTGGCCGATCGCCGAGTCGCTGGCGGCGGTGTGGCCGACGTTCATCGGCGTCGGCGCGGCGGCGGTGGTGTCCTTCGCGGCCTGGTTTTGGTGCAAGCGTTGGGGGTGGGGGGCGGCTTGGGTGTGGCTGTGGTTGGCTCCGACATCGAGCGTGCTGCCGATCATCACGGAGGTGGCGGCGGACCGGCGGATGTACCTGCCGTTGGCGATCTTGCTGGGGCTGGCGTCGACGGGGATCGCGGCGTGGATCGAACGGCGAACGCGAGCGTCGACCCAGGCCGAATCGGCAGAGCGCGGCGGATCGGCCGTGGCGTGGGGTGCCGGCGGGCTGGCGGTCTTGCTGGTCGTCGGGGGGGCGATCGGGTCGGCGGCTCGGCTCACGGTTTTCGCGGACCGAGTGACGGTCTGGGAGGACGCGGTCGCCAAGGACCCGAGGGCGGCCCTGCCTTGGAACGCGCTGGCCAACGCCTTGCTCGATCGGGGGGAGATGGAACGAGCCGAGCTCGCTTTCCAAGAGGCGTTGGATCGCGATCCCGCTTACTGGAAGTCGCTGCGTGGGCTGGGCATGATCGCCGCAGCGCGCGGCATGCGAGGCGACGAGCGGCGTTACGAGACCGAGGCGCTGATCGCGCGGATCGAGCCGATCCTCGATGAGGACGGAGCGCGTCGACTGCTCGACCCAGAGCTGACCGATACGGCGTATCGAGCGGGCGTCGAACTGGTGGCGAGTTATCCGACGGTGTTGGCCCTCGACATCATCACGCATCTGGGCGGCCACTGGGTCGAGCTGGGGGAGCTGCGGCGGGCCGAGTGGACGCTCCGTCGCGCGGCTGAGATCAACTCGGCACACCCGGCGCCCTGGGCAAGCCTTGGGGCGGTGGCGTTGCGGTCGGGCCGGCCGGGCGAGGCGATCGAACTGCTCGATCGCGCCGAGGCGCTGGGCGGACTCGACAGCGGCGGCGCGACGACGATGGGGCTGGCGTTGATCGATCTCGACCGGCTCGAGCCGGCGGAGACCTGGCTGCGTCGGGCGGTGGCGATGGACCCCCGCGCGACGGTCGCGTGGCGAGGGCTGTCGACCGCCTTGCGTCGTCAGGGCGACGTGGGCGGGGCGTTGCGCGCGGCAGAGCACGCGGTGGCCGTGGGAGGAAGCGACGCGGGAGCGTGGAACAGCTTGGGGATCGCGTTGGCGACGGTGGGCGACATGGCGGAAGCCGAAAAAGCGTGGCGCATCGCGCTCGAGCTGGACCCCGAACACGCCGGGGCGCGCGCCAATCTCGACAAGCTGCTGGGGCGTATGGGTGGATCGGCCCTGTCGGGCAACGAGCGTCGCATGCCGCCCGCCGAGGGGCCGTAGCGACGCCGCTTCAGATCGATGAGAGCGTGTTGTACCGGCGGACGAACGCCGCGAACACGCCGCCCATGCCGCCGAGCAGGAGGTAGCCGATCTCGAACGAGAAGGTCTGCGTCATCGCGAGCTCGCTGATCAGCGCCACGATCGCCGACACGATCCCCAGCCCAACGCCGAACGCGACGCCAACGACCAGGTACGCCGCCAGGGTCACCAGCCGGTCGTGCTCGACCAGCCACAGCAAGGCATACGCACAACAGGCCGACCACGGCGTCACGACCAGCAGCGGCCCGAGCCACGCGAGCCGGCCGCCGATCAGGTCGCCGGCGAAGAAGATGATCGGCAGGCCCACGACGAACAGCACGGCCAGCGCCGCGGTCAGTCCGACACGCACGGTCTGGTCGTGGCGGAGCAGCTCCTGGCTGACGTCGCCCTTGGCGTAGTACGTGTTGGGTCGCTCGGGATCGAACCACGACCCGCACTCGGGGCAGCGCGGCTCGTGCAGGCCGCGCAGGTTGTAGCCGCAGTCGAGGCAGTAGCGGTCGACGTCGGCGAAGATCGGCCCGTCACGGACGAGGGGTTCGCGGGCCACGGGCCGCAGCGGCAGCGAGCCCTTCGTCACCGGCCGGCCGCCCGCGCCGCCCGACACGCCGGGCTCGGGCTCCGGCTCGGCGAGGTCGTAGGCGGGGCCGGTCGACGCGGGCACCTCGGGCGGCGGAGCGGCGGACGACGACGCGGCGAGCGACGCCTCGTGGTCCTCCACCTCGTACCCTTCGACCGCGTCGAGCGACTCGCCTCCGCCCCGCACGTCCGGGAGGGTGTCGGGGTCGAGCCGGTCGTTCAACGCCCGGACGCGGCCGTCGTCGTCTTCGTCGGCTAGCTCGTAGACGTCCCGCGGCTCGCTCATGCTCACAACCCTACGAGTCGATCCCGGACCGCGACCACGCCGCGGCCCGAGGCGATCAGCCGACGACCAGGTTCACCAGCCGGCCGGGCACCACGATGACCTTGCGGATCGACTTGCCCGCCGTCGCCGCCGCCACCGCCTCGTCGGACTCGGCCGCCTCGCGCGCCGACGCCTCGATCGTCGACGTGGCCGCGTCCGCCGCGACCTCGATCCGCCCGCGCAGCTTGCCGTTCACCTGCACCGGCAGCTCGACCGTGTCCTCGATGAGGAACCGCTCGTCGTGCGTCGGCCAATCGGCGACCGTCACGCTGAAGTCGAACCCCAGCCGATCCCACAGCTCCTCGGCCAGGTGCGGCGCGAGCGGGCCGAGCATCCGCACGAAATCCTCCGCCAGCGCCCGCGGAAGCGTGTCCATCGCGACCATCGCGTTGTTCATCTCGATCAGCTTCGCGATCGCCACGTTCACGCTCATCGACCCCATCGCGTCGGTCACCGCCTTGATCGTCTTGTGCAGCAGGCGGAGCTGATCGTCGTCGGGCGCGTGCTCTTCAACAAGCAGCGCATCGGCTTCATCATCCACAAAGTTCCGCCAGACCCGCTGCAGGAAGCGGTGCACACCGACGATGTCCTGCGGATTCCACGGCTTGCTCTGATCCAGCGGCCCCATGTACATCTCGTACAAACGCAGCGTGTCGGCGCCGTATTGCTCGCAGATGTCGTCCGGCGCCACGGCGTTCTTCAGGGACTTGCCCATCTTGCCGTACTTCTCGCTGACGGGCTGACCGTCGCAGACGAACGCCGCACCCCGGGTGCCCTGCGCCTCGTACGCGGGCTTGCCATCGGTGGTGGTGACCTCGGTGGCGGGGACGCGGACGCCGCGGTCGTCCTCGTAGTAATACGCCTGGATGTAGCCCTGGTTGAACAGCTTGCCGAAGGGCTCGGGCGTCGAGACGTGGCCGAGGTCGTAGAGCACCTTGTGCCAGAAGCGGGCGTAGAGCAGGTGCAGCACGGCGTGCTCGACGCCGCCGACGTACAGGTCGACGCCGCTGCGTCGGTCGTCGCCCGTCATCCAGTACCGCTCGGTGGCCGGGTCGACCATGGCCTCGTCGTTGTGCGGGTCGAGGTAGCGCAGGTAGTACCAGCACGAGCCGGCCCACTGGGGCATGGTGTTGAGCTCGCGGGCGTAGCGCTTGCCGTCGCGCTCGACGATCCGCCACGACGCGGGCGCCCGCCCCAGCGGCGGGCGGGGCGGCGCGTCCGGGTCTTCCATCGGCTCGGGCTTGAAGTCGTCCAGCTCGGGGAGCTCGACCGGCAGGTCTTCCTCGGGGACGCCAATGACGTGGCCGGTCGGCTGGCCGGCGTCGTCGAGCTCGTGCAGCACGGGGAACGGCTCGCCCCAGTACCGCTGCCTCGAGAACAGCCAGTCGCGCAGCTTGTACTGCACCTTGGCTTGGCCCAGGGCCTTGCTCTGCAGCCAGGCGGTGATCCTCGCCTTGGCCTCGGTGGAGTCGAGGCCGTCGAGCGAGACCTCGTCGTTCGCCGACCGCACGGCCCGGCCGCTCTCGGTCAGGGCCTGGCCCTGCAAGGCGATCAGCCCGCCGTCGCGGCCGGCGGCGAGCAACGCGGGCACGCCCTTGGTCAGGAACGGCTCGAGCGCCTCGCGCCAGATCGAGCTGATCTTGCCGCGATCGGACCGCTTGGCCTTCGCGGCGTCCGGCGTGTCCTCTCTTGGCTTGGCGATCCGGGCGTAGATGTCGTCGTAGTCGCGGCTGCCCGAGGAGATGACGAACGAGACGAAGTCCGCCAGACGCTCGGTGACGGCCGCCTCGTCGGCGACGTCGGCGGAGCCGCAGCGATCGCAGAACGCGGCGATCGCCTCGAGCGGGTCGGTGTACACGACGTCGCGGATGGGCAGGCCGAACTTCTCGGCGAACTCGAAGTCGCGCTCGTCGTGCGCCGGCACGGCCATGATCGCGCCGGTGCCGTAGCCCATCATCACGTAGTCGGCGACCCAGACGGGGATGGGCTGGTTGTTGACCGGGTTGATCGCGTAGCCGCCGGTAAAGACGCCGGTCTTCTCCTTGGCGTCCTGCTGACGGTCGACGTTGGTCTTCTTGGCCGCCTCGACGACGTACGCCTCAACGGCCGTGCTCTGCTCATCACTCGTGAGCGACGGGACCAGCGGGTGTTCGGGGGCCAGCACCATGTAAGTCGCGCCGAACAGCGTGTCGGGGCGGGTCGTGAACACACGGATCGTGTCGGCCGCCTCACGATCGGCGATGGCGAAGTCCACCTCCGCGCCGATCGACTTGCCGATCCAGTTGCGTTGAAGCAGCTTGATCGACTCGGGCCACTCGACCAGGTCGAGGTCCTCGATGAGCCGGTCGGCGAACGCCGTGATGCGCAGCATCCACTGCTTGAGCGGGCGCTTGAACACCGGGTGATTGCCGCGCTCGCTGCGGCCTTCGGCGGTGACCTCCTCGTTGGCCAGCACCGTGCCGAGCGCGGGGCACCAGTTGACGTCGACCTCGGCGAGGTAAGCCAGTCGGTACTCGTCGAGCAGGCGGTGCCGCTGCTCTTGGGTGAGGTCGGACCAGGGGCGCGAGCCGATGGGCTGACCCTCAAGGGCGTCGAGGCCGTCGAAGTCGGCGATCAGTTCGGCGTTGGTGCCGATGAGATACTTCTCCGACTCGAGCTTGGCGACGAGCTCGCCGATCGGTTTGGCGTGGCCGGTGGCGGGGTCGACGTAGCTGTTCCACAGCCGCAGGAAGATCCACTGGGTCCAGCGGTAGTAGCCGGGGTCGGTGGTGGCGAGGGTGCGGTCCCAGTCGTAGCCCAGGCCGAGGCGCTTGAGCTGGCGGACCATGTTGGCGATGTTTTGTTCGGTGGTGATGCGTGGGTGGACGCCGGTCTCG
>JBCCZA010000006.1:0-33062 GCA_039188455.1 Planctomycetota bacterium | reverse complement strand
GCTGTGGGAGCAGCAGACCCGCGAGGCCCTGCAGGAGTACGACAACCTGCACAAGGTCGAGCCGATGCAGCGGGCGCTCGACGACCTGCAGCCGGCCGTCTGGTTCGCCGGCCTCCGCGCCCAGCAGACCGAGCACCGCTCGGGCCTGCGCCGCCTCGAGCGCCAGGCCGGCGTCCTCAAGGCCCACCCCATCCTGCACTGGTCCCGCCGCGAGGTCGGCATGTACATGGTCGAGCACCAGCTGCCCTACCACCCCCTCGTCGAGCAGGGCTACGCCTCCATCGGCGACTGGCACTCGACCGCCAAGATCGGCGAGACCGACAGCGAACGCGCCGGACGCTTCCAGGGCCTCAAGGAAGAGTGCGGGATCCACATCCCCGAAACGCCGGAAGAAGATCAGTCGCGCATGTCGGCGGACTTGTGATCGATGACACGTCTTGTTTAGCCGGCGAGATTTCTCGCCGGTTCGCGCAACCCATTCTCGCATCCGCCTGCTCTGTCGGGCACCTCACCGGCGAGAAATCTCACCGGCTAAACCCAAGACATCACCGCACGATCTCCACCGTGCTGTGCCCTTCGGCCAGCATGTGGTAGACGAGCTCGACATCTTCATCGCGTAGGCGGATGCAGCCCATCGAGGCCTGCGAGCCGATCGAGCTGGGCTCGATGGTGCCGTGGATGCCGTAGCCCTTGAGGTTCTCGGTCGAGGGCGAGGTGCCGCGCAGGGCGATCCAGTGCTCGCCGATGGGATTGTCGGGGTCGTCGGGCTGGTAGTACTTGCCGGTACGCGGGTCGGCCCAGCCGGGGTTCTGCACCTTGCGGCCGCGCTCGACGACGAACTCGCCGATCGGCGTCGAGTCGAACTCGCCGAGCCCGACCGGGAACGAGCAGATGTACAGCGGCTGGCCGTCGTCGCCGTTGACGTAGATGTCCATGCGGTAGTCGTCTTTGATGACGCGGGCGTGGAACGGGCCCTTGACGAACTTGACCTGCTGGCCGACCTGCAGGCGGGCTGGGTCGATGTCGTTGATGCGAGCGACAAAGGGGTAAGGCACGCGGTAGCTGGGGGCGAGCCGGGCGAGCATGTCGCCGCGTTGGATGGTGTGGTACTCGGCCGCCGGGTCGCCGGGGAGGACTTCGCCCGAGAAGACCAGCTTCTGGTTGATCGAGGCGAGCGTGTCGCGGACCGTCGCGGCGTCGATCGACGGCAGCGAGCGGTCGCCGAGGATCAGCGGGGAGAGGACGCGTCGGCCGTCGATCAGTCGGCCATTGGCGATGAGGTCCATGCCGCGGCGGAGGTCGGGTGTCGGCTCGGCGAGCACGTAGCCGCTGGGCGGGGGCACGGCGGCGGCGGCGCGAGACGGCTCGGGCGTCGGCTCGGCGGTCTCGGGTTCGGGTTCGGGTTCGGGTTCGGGTTCGACGAATGCTACGGGTGCCGGCGGGTCGGGCTCGGCGGCGGCGGTGCGGCCCTGGCGCGGGGGCAGCGGCGGCGGCATCGTCGGAGAAATCGAATCGGGCTCAGCGGTCTGCACCGGCTGGAACACGCGTGGGTCGGGGGTGGGCTCGGCGGCGCGGGCGGCCACAGGCGTCGTAGCGCCGGCCTGCTGGGCGTCGCTGGACTCGCCGGGCGGGCGGCTCAGCCAGTAGTACACGCCGGCCAGGATCAGCCCCCCGATCGCCAGCAGCACCCACTTCCACGGCCGTCCGCGGCGCTTGCGCGACATGTACTGCCGAGAGAGGCCGGGCCGGGGGGACTGGGAAGACAGCGTCATGCACTCGCCCTCTGATCGCGGGAACGCCGGTGGGAGACCACCACACTAGACGGACGTACCGCCCGCCTGGTTCATTTATCGGCCGCGAGGGGCGATTTCGGCCAGCAATCGGGGCGCAGCAAAACGCGGGGCCCGTCGGACCCCGCGTGGGACGCTGCCGGATCGGTGCGTGGATCAGGCGGCGGCGCGGAATTGCTCGGCGGCCTCGCGGAGGCGAGCCTCCCGCTCGGAGTCGACGGGCGCGGCGTGGGCCGGGCCCTGGGCGTCGAACTTGAACGAGCCGACCAGCTCGAGCAGGCGCTCGGCCTTGGTCGAGAGGCTGGCGGCGGCCGTGGCGGCCTGCTGCGTGCCCTCGTTGGCCTCGCGGGTCACCGCGGCGATCGCCTCGATGTTCTTGCCGACCTGCTCGCTGGCGGCGGACTGCTCCTCGGCTGCGGCGGCGATCGACTGGATCATCGCCGCGACGTCGCGGGCGCCCGAGACGATCTGCTCGAGCGCGTGGCCGGCCTGGTTGGCCTGCTCGACGCCCTGCTCGACCTGCTCGGTGCCCGTGTTCATCCGCTGCACGGCCTCGTCGGTCTCCTGCTGGATCGCCTGGATCGACTCGGCGATCTCCTCGGTCGCCTTGGTCGTGCGGTCGGCGAGCTTGCGGACCTCGTCGGCGACGACGGCGAAGCCGCGGCCGTGCTCCCCGGCGCGGGCGGCCTCGATCGCGGCGTTGAGGGCCAGGAGGTTCGTCTGGTCGGCGATGTCGTTGATGACCTGGATGACCTGGCCGATCTGCTCGCCACGCTTGCCCAGCTCCTGGACGGCGCCAGCCGACGCGGTGACGGCGTCGTTGATGGCGTTCATGCCGGTGACGGTCTGGCGGACGACCTCGCCGCCCTCGGTCGCCATCTCGCCGGAACGCTGGGCGTTCTGCGAGGCGTCGGCGGACTTGCGGGCGACCTCGATCACCGACTGGCTCATCTGCTCGACGGCCGAGCTGATCTGCGTGACCTGGCCGGACTGCTCGCCCATGCCGCCGGCGATCTCCTCGGAGCTCGCGGCGATCTGAGTGGCGGCGGCCGCCACGTCCCGGCTTGTGCCGGCGACCTCGGCGATCATCTCCGACACCCGCTCGGTCATCGCGTTGAAGCTGCGCCCCAGGTCGCCGCACTCGTCGCTCGACGTCGCGGGCACACGCACCGTCAGGTCGCCCTCGGCGACGTGCTGCGCGGCGTCCACGGCCCGACGGATCGGCGGCAGAATCAACCGGCCCAGCAGCCACGCCATCACCATCGCCAACGCGATGGCGACCCCCGACGCGATCAGCACGCTGTACTGCGTCACGCTGGCGGTCTGCACCAGGTCTTCTTCCTGATGGATCAGCCGTCCGTTGAAGTGCTCGAGCAGCTCGTCGACGATGCCGTCCGCCTCGACGGCCAGCGGCGTGACCGTGCCGGCGCACAGGAACTCGGCGGTGTTCCACTGAGGCGAGCTACGGATGTCGATCACCTGCGTCGCCGTCGCGATGAACTGCTCGCGAGCGGCGATGTAAGCGTCGAACTCGGCCCGCTGAGCCGGCGTGAACAGCCCCACCTTGCCCTGCAGCTTCTCGACCGTCGCCGAGCAATACGCCAGCTCTTCCTCGACATGCTTCAGCCGGCTCGGCTCGCCGTCGACGAGATACTCCGCGATCGCGGCGGTCACCCGAAGCAGATGCACCTCGGCAGCGGCCACCAGGTGATCGAGCTTGCGACGCTCCTCGCCGACTGGCTGGCCGAACTCGAGCTCCAGGATGTTCTCGAGATGCTCCTGCATGGCGATGCCGAAGGGCAGCGCCTCGTGGTCGAACTTGATGTTGGCGGGCAGGTTGTCTGGCTCGTGAGCGATCGCGATGATCTCGTCCTGGCTCGAGCGGAAGTCGGCGAGCACGCCGGCCAGCCGATCGACCGTCTTCTGCGCCTCGTGGTCCTCGGTCTTCTTGACCAGCGCGGTGAGCTTGCTTGCGGTCTTGTCGATCTCGCCCCACACGGCGACGCGCTCGTCCTTCAGCTCGGGCAGCCCGAGGATGATGTACCCGCGGTGAGCGGACAGCGCCTCGTGAACACCGCCGCGCAGCTTGAGCACGTACTCCTCGGCCGGGAAGTCGATCTCGATCAGGTGCTTCTGGCCGGCGACCAGTGAGCTGACCCGCGTGAAGCTGATGGCGGTCATGGCCAGCAGCACCACCACGACGACGCCAAAGGCGGCGAACAGCTTGGTTCCGATCGTGACTCGAAAACGCTTCATCTGTCAGGTCCTCGCTTGCAGGGGGGAGAGTTGTCGGCGGGGCTGGGCCCACCTCGGATCGATTGCCGGACGTGACAGAGACATGCACGAAATCCTGGATCACGCGCTGGCGGCAACGCCTTCATCGGCCGGTTGCGGCGACGAATGCAGTCACTCCTACGCGTAAACCCTGCTGCAATCGCGAGTTCCGTGAACGTTTTGGACGAATCCAAATCGGTCGCCGCCAGACCCACCACGCTACACTCGGGCCGTGAACGACCTTTGGGCCGACCGCCGTGCCGAGCGTCTCGCCTCGGCCGAGCCGCTTGCTTATCGCATGCGACCCCGCTCGCTCGACGAGTTCGCCGGCCAGCGCCACTTTCTCGGACCGGGCGCGCTGCTTCGTCGCTCGCTCGAGGCCGACCGCATCACGTCGCTGCTGTTCTACGGCCCGCCGGGCACGGGCAAGACGACCCTCGCCGAGCTCATCGCCGCGCACACGCAGCGCCGCTTCGAGCGCGCCAACGCCGCGGCGATCGGCGTCAAGGATGTCCGCGACGTCATCGCTCGTGCCACCGATGCGCTCGCGACCGATGGCAGGCGCACCATCTTCTTCCTCGACGAGATCCACCGCTTCAGCCGGGCGCAGCAGGACGTCCTGCTCGGCGATGTCGAGCGCGGCGTGCTGACGCTCATCGGGGCGACGACCGAGAACCCGTTCTTTGCCGTCAACCCCGCGCTGGTCTCGCGGTCGCAGGTGTTCCGCTTCGAGCCGCTGGACGAGGCCGATGTCACGGGCGTGCTCCGCCGCGCGATGGACGACGCCGAGCGTGGACTCGGCAAGCTCGACCTCGACGTGCACGACGACGCGATCGCCCTGCTCGCCACCGCCTGCGACGGCGACGCCCGCCGCGCCCTGACCGCGCTGGAGATCGCCGCGCTCAGCCAGTCGCCCGACGACGCGGGACGCATCACGATCGATCGAGACGCCGCCGAGCAGTCCATCCAGCGCAAGGCCCCCGTCTACGGCCGCGACGGGGACATGCACTACGACGTCATCTCGGCCTTCATCAAGTCCGTCCGCGGCTCGGACCCCGACGCCGCGATCTACTGGCTGGCGCGCATGCTCGACGCCGGCGAGGACCCCATGTTCATCGCCCGCCGCATCGCGATCCTCGCTTCCGAGGACATCGGCAACGCCGACCCCCGCGCCATCAGCATCGCCGCCGCCGCCTACGACATCACCCACCGCATCGGCCTGCCCGAGTGCCGCATCACCCTCGCCCAGGCCACGACCTATCTCGCGTCGGCCCCCAAGTCCAACGCCAGCTACGCCGCGATCAACGCCGCGATGGATGACGTCAAGCACGACCGCACCATCCCCGTGCCCGTGCAACTGATGTCGGCGTCCAAGACGGAGAAGAAGCGCATGGGCCACGGCAAGGGGTACCAGTACGCCCACGCCGCCGAGGGAGGCGTCTCGGCCGAGGAATACCTCGGCGTCGAGAAGACCTATTACACACCCACCGACCGCGGCTACGAGCAGCGCATCGGCGAATACCTCGAGTGGGCTCGATCGATGCGAGAGATCAACGCGACCGGCGACGCGTCTTCTTCGACGGATGCCGAACCGGCTTAGCCTCGACACCGATCGGCTCGCGCTTCGGTACGCCGGGCAGACGTGGATAGGCCTCGGGCGTGCGTTCCGCCTTGCTCACCCACACCATCACCAGCTCGTTGTCGAAGCCCTCGGGATAGGCGTCGTACACCGCCAGCTCGCCGCCGCCCAGCTCGGCGAGCGCATCCCCCGCCGCCGCCAGCTCGTCCTTGACCTTCGGCCCCTTCATCGCCAACACCGCCCCGCCGACACGCACCATCGGCAGCGTGTACTCCAGCAACTCTGCCATCACCCCGACCCCCCGACACACCGCCACGTCGTACCGCTCACGGTGGTCGCGGTCCTGCCCGATCGCCTCGGCCCGCCCCTGCACCACCCGCGCGTTGTCCACCCCCAGCGTCTCGGCAAACCCTCGTACCGCATCCGCCTTCTTCCCCGTCGCGTCCAGCAGCGTCACCGACCATCCTGGCCGCGCGATCGCCACGGGCAGCCCCGGCAGCCCCCCGCCCGTGCCGACGTCGATCACCGACAGCCCACCAGCGTCCTGCTCATCCAGGAACGGCACCACCGTCAGCGAGTCAACGATGAGCCGCGACCAAGCCGACTCACGATCGCGCACGGCCGTCAGGTTGACCCTTTCGTTCGCCTCGAGCAGCAGCGTGAGAAATCGGTCGAGCCGATCGATCCTGGCGTGATCGAGGTCCAGGCCAAGCCTGGCGATCGCATCGGCGTCGGCGGCGGACAGACTCACTGGAAGATCGCGTCCCCGTGGTCGAACTCGAAGCTCGGCCGCGCCAGCGGCTTGGGCCGCGCGGCCGCGAAGCCCAAGACTAGGCCAACCATCGCGAAGCTCACAACCCGGCTCGACCCGCCGTAGCTGACGAACGGCAGGGTGATGCCGGTGATCGGCAGCAGGCCGACGTGCATGCCGATGTTGATCGAGGCCTGCGTGAACGTCAGCGCCGCGAAGCCGACGCACGAGAGTCGGACGAACGGGTCCTTGCTGCGGACCGCCACCAGCAGCAGCGCCCCGACAAACACGCCGTAGAGCCCGATCACCGCCCACGCGCCGAGCAGGCCCCAGCGGTTGACGATCACGGCGAAGACCATGTCGTTGTGGTCGTGTGGCAGGTAGTTGTAGCGCACGAGCACCGATGAACGCTCGGCGCCGTTGCCGGTGAGCCCGCCGGCGCCGATGAGCGTCATGGCGGTGTCCTGTTGGAAGCCCTCGTCGTTCACCGAGGAGGTGTCGCCCGCCGCGAGGCTGACCATCGAGACGATGCGTGCCCGCTGGTGCGGCCGGAGGACCTGCAGATCGTCGGGGGCGAACAGGCAGACCGACACGACAATCGCGACCGCCGCGACCGCCATGCCGAGCAGAGAGAGCAGGTGGCGCATCTTCGCGCCGGCCGCGACGAGCATGGCAAACAAGGTCGGCGCGAACAGCATCGCCGAGCCGAGGTCTGGCTGCTTGAGGATCAGCCCGACCGGCACGAACATGATCAGGAACGGGATGAGCAAGCCGGGCAGCGTGCGGTAACTATCGCGGAACCGCAGGTACCACGCGACGGAGAGCACGAACACCAGCTTGGCGGCCTCGGCCGGCTGGACGCGCATGAACGGCGTCGCGATCCAGGACGTCGCGCCGTTGATCCGGGGCACGAACGGCACGCCGGGCAGCAGCAGATACCCCAGCGCCAGCAGCACCACGACGCCCGCCGGCCAGCTCAGCCACCCGACGATCTTGGGGTGCACCAGCGCCGCGAGCAGCATCACGACCAGCGCGATCGGCAGCCAGCGTTGCCATTGAATCGCCGCGTAGCCGGGCTCGACGGTGCCGATCGCCTCGACGCCGATCAGCGCGAGCAGCGCCGCCGCCAACGCCGCGTACCACGCCGGTGTCGGGCGCAGCAGGCCGGGCAGCCGCTCGAAAGCAGCGGCGATCACAGGTACCCCTCCTGCTTGAGCAAGGCGATCGCCTGGTTCGCGATCGGGCCGGCGACCTGCCCGCCGCTGCCGCCGTACTCGACGACCACGGCCACGACGTGCGTCGGCCGATCCTCGCCCGCCGGACCGGCCAGCGCGATCACCCACGCGTGATCGCCCGACCGCACAGCCCGGCCCCACTCGATCGGGTAGCCGGCCTCGTCGTAACGCAGCACCTCGCGTAGCGGAGCGGCCTCGGCCGTGCCGGACTTGGCCATCACGTCGACGCCCTCGACGTTGAAGATCGGCTCGCGGTTCAGCAGCGACAGATGGTGCGTGGTGCCGAGGTCGTCGTTGGCCGACATGCGCATGCCAGCGAGCACACGATCCATCGAGGCCGAGCCGATCCCCAGTCGAGTCGAGTCGGCGGCCGGCGTGTGCCCCATGATCCGAGGCGGCAGGTATGCCCCGTCGCGTGCCAGCGCCGCGTACGCGGCGGCCGATTGCACGGGCGTCCACTCGACCCCCGATTCACCGATCGCCATGTACTCCCACCCGCCGTCGGGCAACGCGAGGATACCGGCGCGTTCGTCATCGAACCCGAGCCCCGTCGCTGCGCCCATCCCAAACCGCTCAAACCAGCCGACCAATCGGTCCCGGCCGAGCCGCTGAGCCAAGATGCCGAAGAACACGTTGCTCGATCGACCGATCGCGAACTCGACGTCCGCGGGCGGGAACGTGAGCAGCTTCTTCTTGAAGATCCAATCGCGGTACTTGGTCGGCTTGCCCTCCCAGAGGTAGCCACGCGACAAGTCGATCTCTTCGTGCGGCCCGAGCCTGCCGTCGGCCAGCGCCGCCGCCGCGACGATCGGCTTGATGGTCGAGCCGGGCTCGTAGCTCTGGCGGATTGCGCGGTTGCGGTAAGGCGCGTCGAGGTGGTTGTCGAAGACCAGGCTCGGCGATTCACGCATCAGCCGCATCGGCATGCCCGGCACGCTCACCGCCGCCAGCACGTCGCCGCTCTCGACCTCCATCACCACCACGCAGCCGTTCAGCGGCCGGCCGACCTGCGCGTCGCGCTGTGCGTCGTCGTCCCACGGCCGATGCCACGGCTGCACGCTCATCAACCCGCTCACACGCTCGCCCGTCCCGCCGT
Source organism: Planctomycetota bacterium (assembly GCA_039188455.1). Classification (GTDB taxonomy): domain Bacteria; phylum Planctomycetota; class Phycisphaerae; order Phycisphaerales; family Phycisphaeraceae; genus JBCBUE01. Next base: position 24,337 of record JBCCZA010000006.1, on the reverse strand, counting down.
CCACCACGGCCCCGCCCTCGAGCATCGCCCGCAGGTGGGCCTGCAGTTGGATGTCTAGCGTCAGTTGCACGTCCCGGCCGGGCACCGGCGGCGGCTCGGTCGCCCGGTCGCCCGTGTCCAGCCGCACGCGCTCGAGGCCGCGCGTCCCGCGCAGCCGATCCTCCGCAGCACGCTCGACACCAAACGCGCCGATCCGGTCGCCCGTGCGATAACCGCCGTAGTCGATCAATCGTCGTCCCGCCGCGTCGCGCGACCGAACCGGGCGTTGCTGCATGTCCTCGGCCCACACCGACCGCATTGTCCCTACCCAATGCATACCCACGCCCTCGACCAGCACGTCCGCCGGCTCTTCCGACCGCACCGCGCTCGGCCAGCCCGACCGGTCCATCCGCACCGTCAGCGTCTCGAACGGCCGCACCCGCACGCTCGGCCGGACCAGCTCCGCCTCACGCCACACGGCCAGAGGCGACTCGGCGCCGGCGTCCCCACGCACCGCGTCCCGCTCGGCCTCGGCGATGAACGCCTGAACCACCGTCCGCCGATCCTCGCTCAGACCCTCGATCACGGTGTGCGTCCACGTCTGCTCCATCACCGGCTCGAACGCGTCCGACCACGACACCGGCTCCTCGCTCAGCTCGGCCAGCCGCGACTGACGCCGCGCCGCGTGGCTCGTTGCGATCTCCGACACCCGCTCCATGATCTCGCCCAGCCGCGCGTCGATCGCCTCGCGCTCGACCCCACCAACGTCCGCCAGCGTCTGCCACAGCTGATCGACCTGGGCGTCGTACTTGGCCTGGTGCTCCGCCACGAGGGCTTCGCGCTCAAAGCGATCCAGCTCGGCCCACCGCGACCGGTCGGCCGCCCGGGCCTCGGCCAGCGCCCGCTTGTACGGCCAGTCCCCGCTGACCACCGAGTAGTCGACCGCGACCGCCCACCCCGGCACGTCCTCGGCCAGCACCCGTCCGTGACGGTCCAGCACTCGGCCCCGCCGCGTCGGGATCAGCCGCTCACGCACCAGCGCGTCGTCGGCCTTCTCCAGCCTGTCCCGGTGCGACGCCCCCAGCGTTAGCCGCGCCGACGCCAGGCCCAACAGCACCAGCACCACCGCCATCGCAACCGCCAGCACCGTCAGGCGGCGCTGGAACATGCTGGGCATCGCGTTGCGTATCGCTCGTCGCATCCTGCGCTCTGATTCACCGATCCCTGGCCGCCGGCCCCACCCGCCGACGCCGCCGCGCAAACCCATCGCGCGACCATTACCCCCAATCTATCGGCTACCTCACCCCTACCCAGCCAGCCAGCCCCGGGTTCGCCCCGGACCGCCCGCAAGCCCCGGCCAACCGAGGTTCACAGCTCCAGCGCGGCGATCGCCCGGGCCCGCCGCGCCTTGCGGTATCGCTCCTCGATGGCGATATCGCCGACTGCCGTCGCCGACGCCTCCTCCGCGAGGACCCGCCGGGCTTCTTCTCGGTCGACGTCGCCGATGGGCATCGCCTCGTCCGCCAGCACCGTCACCACGCCCGCTTTGACCTGCACGAACCCGCCGGAGAGGAAAAACCGCTCGTCGCCGCCGCCGGTCTCGACCCGCAGCACCCCGTGGCCCAGCTCGGCCAGCAGCGGGGCCCGGCCGGGGGCGATGCCGATCGACCCGTCGTGGGCCGGGATCGCGACGTACGTCGCCTCGCCGTCGAACAGCGTCGTCTCGGGGGTTACCAGCGTGCAGGTCAGGGTGGGCATGGGCGTTCCTCGGTCGTGGGGCGGGCAGCTTAACTCAAGAGCGGGGGCGTCTGCGCAAACCGAGAGCCCGCGGCGATCCTCCCATCGCCGCGAGCCAATCGGCCGTCTCCCTTTTCCGTTGTCGCGAGCTCAGTTGGCCGCGGCGCTCGGCTCCTCGGCGATCGACGCCAGGATCACCGCCCGGGCCTTCTGCCGGTGGTCATCGCCGTAGACCCCGGCCTCACGCACGTCGTTGGCGATGCCGAACAGGTGAGCGAACACCGGCTTGTCGTCGACTTTCACCGCAACGTGCATCACGCCCTCACGATCGACGGCGTCGAGCCACATCTCGCGAACGTCGCTCCAATAGACCTCGGTGTCGTCCCAATAGGCTCGCCCAGCGGCGAAGTCGACGTCGTCGACCTGGTCGTACACGTTAAGCCCCGACTCGTGGGCGATCACCCGCTCGGGCTGACCATCGTCGTCGAGGACCAGCTTGTAGTTGTCCTGCTCGTGGACCCAGCCGGACGGCGTGATGGTGTGTCGGTTCTTCGCGACCAGCACCTGGTAATCGTCGCGCTTGCTGTGCTCGCGACGCGGCAGCGGCCGCCAGGTCTCCGCCGACTCCCAGCTGGATCGGTCGCCCAGGTGCGTCCACTTGCCGATCGACTCGTACCGCGGCGAATCGTCGACCTGGTACACGGCCTGCGTCCACGTGCCCTCGACCTCGTCCGGCGACATCGTCACCTTCTCGAACAGCCGGTTGCCGCGATACTCGAGCATCTCGGTGTCTTGGTAGACCCAGTCTTGACGCCAGTGCTTGACCACCCGCGGCTCGGCCTCGGGGTCCTCCGGGTCGCTCATCACCAGCACGTGCTGCAGGATGATCCGATCGCCACGATCCTCGACGAGTTCGACAAACTCGGTCGCGGCCGCCGTGTACGGGTCCTTGACCTGGTACTCGGGGTCGATGCCGACCGTCTCCTGGAACTGGAACTTGACGCGGAAGTCGCCGGCCTGGGCCAGGATCGCCTCGCGGTCCTTGTCGAAGGCCGTCTTGGTCTTCGAGCCGGTGCACATGCAGCCATCCGAGTCGCCGGCGGCGGCGGGGAGGGCGAGCCCGGCTGCCGCGATCATCGTCACGGCGGCCATGAGGCGGAAGGGGCAGAGCGGGTTGAGGGTCTTCACGGGGTCTCCTTCGTATTGCTCGAGAACATATCGAACGGCTGGATTTCCTTGAGCTGCTCGGGGTGGTTCTGCCACCAGCTGTTGATGGCACCGCCGATCAGGAGCAGTTCGCGCGGGGTCAGGTGGACCGTCGCTTTGCCGACCCACAGGTGGAACGTGTCGTGGTTCCCACAGTGCAGCAGCTTAACGTATGACTGCTCGTGATCGGCGTCGGTGGGTTGGCACATAACGTGGCTCAGCCGTAGTGAGGTGAAACGGACTAGGACACAGCCTTATCGACCGCTGGGTGCGGAAGGTGGTCAGGCGTCTCAGCAATCAGGGATCGCCGTCCCACAGCCCCGAGGTCGTGCGGATGTCTTCTTCGGACATCATCGACGCGTGACCGTCCATAAAACCAACCACCGCGGTTTCAGACGACCAGCGGAGATGGATATTGCCGAACGAAAGCGGCGAGTAAATCTCATACGGACCGGTTGCCTCAAACACCTCCTTGTTGCCTTCGCGATATTCAGAGTAGACCGGGTCTCCGAAGAAAGCATTGCTATGACCCGACGCAGCAACGAGCAGCCGGCTGGGCTGCTTGACATCGACGGCGTTTAGCAAAGGGTCGCTAACGGATGGGTCACCAAGCGACTGATTCAGCCCAAGCGAGGGTACGAAGTTCGTGACGTAGCTGTACAGAACGGGAAATGACGGGTTGTAGGTCCCAAGGATCTCCGCTTGATTATTGACTAACAACGCCCCTTCGATTTGATAGTCGAAGTAAGGAGCAAGACGCCAAGGGTAGCCGGCGAAGGACCCAGCGGCGCCTGTCTTGGTGCTTGCATCCCAGAGTTTGTCCCCGAAATTATTATAGACGTCGACATCTGGGCTAAAATCAACGGTCCGGAACAAGACGTCTTGGTGATCGTTCAGCCAGTTCTGATAGCCGACAAGGAGCATACGAGAGGCGGACTGCTCCATCGATTGCCGCGCTGTATTTCGGGCGGCGCCAAGGACTGGCAACAAGATCCCAATGAGCAAGGCAATGATCGAGATGACCACCAACAGTTCGATAAGCGTAAAAGCTGGCCTGACCATCAATCGGGGGTTTACCGTCATGCTTAATCCTCGTGGAGGAAAGCGCCAGCCTCGCCTTTCAGCGAGGCTGCGCACGTAGTTTCGAAAAAAACTTAGCGTCGGCGGCGAGCAAGCAGCCCGGGAAGCCCCAGGGCCAACGCGATCGCGAACGCGGCGGGTTCGGGCACGACCGCGGAGTCGCCGGCGAATCCGGTGGGCGACCAGAGCGTATCGACCGTGAACTTGTCATACGAATTAAAGCTAAACGGAGCGCTGCTGATATCAAAACTGTTATCAACCACAGTACCCAGGATTTCATACTTAGCGAACAGCTGACCCTCGCCCGCGGCGTTGAAGCCGAACACCACGGTGGGATTGACTCCATCGATGTCGCTGAAGAATGTCTCGGCCCCGAACGGGCCGAAAAGGGTAACGGCCTGCACGATCACGGTCGTGTAGCCCGTCCCTACGGCTCCGGCGGCGACATCGAACGTGATCGTCTCGCTCACCGAGCCAGTTGAGGAGTAGAAGTTGCCAGAACTCGAGAGGTGATCTTCGCCGTTGGTGGTTTCGAAGATGCCACCATCGGTGCCCAAGTCGGGCGTGTCGTCAAAAATCAACTCGGCGGGTCCGGGGTCGCCATCGTTGAAGCTGTCCCACCCGAGATAGGTGGTGTCGCTATCGCCGCGAAACGAAGGACTGACGAGGTCAGTCGTCGTCGACAGATCAAATACGGCGGCGGCGGGCAATGCCGCCAGGACGGCCGAAGCGGCGGTCGCTCCGGCGAGGGTTGTGGTCATTTTGAACATCAAGTCGTCCTCCGGCATCCTCAATCTCTGTCCGAGCCAACACGGCCTGGATAACGGGATTGCCCAAGACCGCCGCCATCTGCCGGATGCCACAGCAGTGATTTAGCGATCTCGGTCGTCACTCAGGCGATCGAGTCGGACTCACGGCCAATTCGATCACCCACGATTACACCGCAAAGAGCACTGAGACTCATTCGCAGTCACGAAAGGTTAGCAATCCCAGACGAGGCCGTCAACGCTCATAGGACTCAGTCTCAAAGGCGGATTGCCGCAGCTCTGGCCCGGTCTCGCCCCGCCTCAAGCCTCCACCAACGCCGGCAGGTGCTCGCGGAGGTACCGCCCGGTGTAGCTGCCCTCCACCTCGGCGACGTGCTCCGGCGGGCCGGCGGCGACGATCGTCCCGCCGCGGTCGCCGCCCTCGGGGCCGAGGTCGATCAGCCAGTCGGCGACCTTGATCACGTCCAGGTTGTGCTCGATGACGATGACCGAGTGGCCCTCGTCGGCGAGGTGCTGCAGCACGCCGATGAGTTTTTCGACGTCGGCGAAGTGCAGGCCGGTGGTCGGCTCGTCGAGGACGTAGAGCGTGTGGCTGGCGGGTCGCTTGCCGAGCTCGGTGGCGAGCTTGACGCGCTGGGCCTCGCCCCCGGAAAGGGTGGTGCTGGCCTGGCCGAGCTCGATGTAGCTGAGGCCGACGTCGTTGATGGCGGTGAGCATGCGCTTGATGTCGGGGTGGGCGTCGAAGAAGTCGAGCCCCTCCTCGACGGTCATCGACAGCACCTCGGCGATGTTCTTGCCGCGGTACGTGACCTCCAACGTCTCGCGGTTGTACCGGCTGCCGTGGCAGACGTCGCACTCCACGAACACGTCCGGCAGGAAGTGCATCTCGATCTTCTTGACGCCCTGGCCTTGGCAGCTCTCGCAGCGTCCGCCCTTGACGTTGAAGGAGAAACGGCCGGGCTTGTAGCCGCGGATGTTGGCTTCCTTGGTCCGGCTGAAGAGGGTGCGAATCGAGTCGAACACGCCGGTGTAGGTGGCGGGGTTGCTGCGCGGCGTGCGGCCGATGGGGGACTGGTCAACCTCGATGATGCGTTCAAGCTGGTCGGCCCCGACGAGCGTGGCGTGCTCGCCGGGCTTGACGCGCGAGCCGATGACGGCACGCTTGAGCGCGGGCAGCAGCGTCTGGTTGACCAGCGTCGACTTGCCCGAGCCCGAGACGCCAGTCACGACCGTGAGCCCGCCGAGCGGGAAGGCGACGTCGACGCCCTTGAGGTTGTTGGCCGAGCAGCCGGTGACGCGCAGGGCGTAGTCTTCGTTGACGTCGCGGCGGTACTCGGGCACGGGGATCTGGCGCTCGCCGGTGAGGAACTTGACGGTCTGCGAGTCGGGGTCGGCCATCGCCTCGGCCAGCGGCGCGGAGACGACGACGGACCCGCCGTGAGCGCCCGGGCCGGGGCCGATGTCGAGCAGCCAGTCGGCGGCGCGGATGGTGTCCTCGTCGTGCTCGACGACGACGACGGTGTTGCCGATGTCGCAGAGGTGGCGGAGGGTGCGGATGAGGCGGTCGTTGTCGCGCTGGTGCAGGCCGATGGTCGGCTCGTCGAGGACGTAGCAGCAGCCGACGAGCCCGGAGCCGACCTGGGTCGCGAGGCGGATGCGCTGCGCCTCGCCGCCGGAGAGCGAGCCGGTGGAGCGCGAGAGATTGAGGTAGCCCAGGCCGACGGAAAGCATGAAGCCCAGGCGGGCACGGACCTCCTTGAGGATCGGCGCGGCGATCTGCTCTTCCTCGCGCGAGAGTTTCAGCCGATCGAAGAACGCCGCGGCCTGTTCGATGGTCAGGCTGGTCACGTCGTTGATGTTGAAGAGCTTGACGCCCTTGGCGATGCCATCGGGGTTCGCGAACGCGGTGCGGTCGATGCCGAGGCCCGGGCCGAGGTCCTGGTCGGTCTCGATGAAGACGTGCAGCGCCTCCTCCCGCAGGCGGGCGCCGTTGCACGTCGGGCAGGGCTTGCTCGTGAGGTACGGCGCGAGGCGTTGCTTGACCCACTCGCTCTCGGTCGTCTCGAACCGGCGGTGCAAGTTCGGCAGCACGCCCTCGAAGTGGGCGCCGAACTCGGCCTCGTCCATCGCCGAAGTGCCGTGCAGCAGGATGCGTCGCACGTCTGCTGAAAACAGCCCGACCGGCGTGTCGGCGTCGACGCCAAAGTCCTTGCAGAAGCGGCGGATGACGCGGTTGTAGTACCGCTTCATCATCGTCCCCGTCTCACGCCAGGGCTCGACCGCGTTCTCGCCGAGCGACAGCTCGTCGTTGGCGATCACGAGTTCGGGGTCGAACTCTTGCTTGGTGCCCAGGCCGGCGCACGTCGGGCACGCGCCGTACGGCGAGTTGAACGAGAAAAGCCGCGGCTCCAGATCCTCCAGCGAGCACTCCGGGTGGATCGGGCACGCGTACTTCTCGCTGTACAGCGTGTCGACCCACGCCCCGTCGCCCGCCTGATGCGACAGCACGACCAGCCCGTCGGCGATCTTCAACGCCAGCTCGATCGAGTCCGCCACGCGGGCTCGCAGCCCGTCCGCGTCCCCGTTGCTGTCGGGTGCGACGGCTTTGACGACCACCCGGTCCACCACCGCCTCGATCGTGTGCCGCTGGTACCGCTGCGTCTTCGTCGTGAACGGCGTGCCGGCCTTGCTCGTCGCGATCTCCCGCAGGTCCATCACCTCGCCGTCGACTCTGGCCCGCACGAACCCCTGCTTGCCCATCCCCTCGAACACCTCTCGATGATGCCCCTTCTTCCCGCGCACCACCGGCGCGAGGATCATCAGCTTGGTGCCCTCGGGCATCGCGAACACCGCATCAACGATCTGCGTCGCCGACTGCGCCGCGATCGGGTGCCCGCACCGCTTGCCCTTGTGCTTGCCGGTCTGCTCGATGTGCCAGCAACGCGGTCGCCCCGCCCGGGCGAACAGCAGCCGCAGGTAGTCGTAGATCTCCGTCGTCGTCGCCACGGTCGACCGTGGGTTGTGCGACGCCGACCGCTGCTCGATCGCGATCGTCGGCGGCAGGCCCTCGATCGACTCGACGTCGGGCTTCTGCATCTGGTCGAGGAACTGCCGTGCATAGGCCGACAGCGACTCCATGTACTTGCGCTGCCCCTCGGCGTAGATCGTGTCGAACGCCAGCGTGCTCTTGCCCGAGCCCGACAGCCCGGTCACGACGATCATCTGATCGCGCGGCAGGTCGAGGTCGACGCCCTTGAGGTTGTGCTCCCGCGCCCCGCGCACGCGGATCTCGGTCAGTGCCATCGGGGCATCGTAGCCACCCGAACAGTTACCCCACCGCCGCCATCGGCGTGCCCGCCGCGGCCTTCCGCCACGCGCCCGGCGAGACGCCGACCACCCGCTTGAACGCCCGGCTAAACGCCGCCGCCGACTCGTAGCCGAGCCGCACCGCGCACTCCTCAAGCGTCGCCCCCTCCTCGCGCAGCCACAGCCCCGCGACGTTCATCCGCCACCGCGTGAGGTACTGCACCGGCGAGCTGCCGACGAGTTGGCTGAAACGGGCTGAGAATGCTGACCGCGACATGTGCACCGCCTCGGCCAGCGACTCCACCGTCCACGGCTTGGTCGGTTCGCGGTGCATCAGCAGGATCGCCGGGCCGATGCGGTCGTCCTGCAAGGCGCCGAGCCAGCCGGTCTGCGTCGCGGCGCTCTCGGCCAGCCAACCGCGGATCGCCTGCACGACGAGGATGTCGGCCAGCCGGGTGACGATCGTCTCGCCGCCGGCCTGCTGGCTCATCACCTCGGCCGACATCAGCCGCAGCGTGGTCTGCATCCAATCGGCGTGCGGCGACGACCAGCCCTTGATGTGGATGATCTCCGGCAGCAGCGAGATCAGGTCTGCCGCCGCGGGGTGGCTGAAGCGGACCGCCCCGCAGATCAGCGTCGTCGCCTCACCACCCCCGCCATGACGAAGCACCTCGTACCGCGGGGTGATGCGCTCGATCGGCAGGTCGAAGAAGTTCACCAGTTCGGCCCCGTCGCCGCTGGCGATGGCGTGGCCCTTGCCTTGCGGGATCAACGCAAACTCGCCGGGCAAGAGCCGCCGAGGCTCGGCGTCGCCGACGATCAGGTCGCACCGCCCCTCGGTCAGCACGTGGAACATCAAGCAGTCCGGCATGGCCGGCAGGTCGACGCCCCACGGGGCGGTGAGGTGGGAGCGGGCGTAGACGACGCCGGACATGCGCAGGGCGTGCAACATCTCGCCCAGCGGGTCGGTCGATTGCCAAGCGTTGGGCGGCGGGCCGCTGGGCTCGCTCGGCGGATCGGCGGTCGCGACGCGTTTGGCCTTGGCCATGACCGGATCGTATCGGCCGGTATCCGCCGCTCAAGGGATCGCTGGACGAATGGTCAATCTTTCGAGACGGGCGGTCATCGTCGAAACGCCGGCCCGTGGCGATCTTGGTCCTGTCGCTCAAGGACGCCGTCAGCGAGACGGCAGGCGACGCGAAACCCCTTTGCAGGAGACCGAATCATGACCGCCGCAACGACCTCACCGACCGACCTCACCCTCGTCCTCGCCGCCACCGGCAAGACCGGCCGCCGCGTCGCCGATAAGCTCGAAGCCCTCGGCCACGCCGTCCGTCGCGGCTCGCGCTCGGCCGCCATCCCCTTCGAGTGGCACGACGAAGCCACCTGGGCCCCCGCCCTGGCCGGCGTCACGCAGGTCTACCTCGTCTACACGCCCGACCTGGCCGTGCCCTCGGCTCCGCCGGCGATCACCAAGTTCACCGCAATGGCCAATCAGGCCGGCGTCCGCAAGATCGTCCTGCTCTCGGGCCGCGGCGAGGAAGAGGCCCAGAAGTGCGAGCAGATCGTCGCCGACTCGGGCGTGCCCTTCACCGTCGTCCGCGCCGGCTGGTTCAACCAGAACTTCGACGAGGGCCACTTCCTGCCCATGATCCTCGAGGGCACGATCGCCCTGCCCGCCGGCCCGGTCGCCGAGCCGTTCATCGACGCCGACGACATCGCCGACGTCGCCGTCGCCGCCCTCACCCAGCCAGGCCACGACGGCGAGACCTACGAGGTCACCGGCCCGCGCCTCATGACCTTCGCCGAGATCGCCCAAGAGCTCGGCGACGCCGTCGGCCGCGAGGTGCAATTCGTCGGCATCACCAACGACGAGTTCGCCGCCGGCCTGGCCGAGCACGACCTCGATGATGAGCTGATCTGGCTGCTCAACTACCTGATGACCGAGGTGCTCGACGGCCGCAACGCCTACGTCGCCGACGGCGTGCAGCGTGCCCTCGGCCGGGCTCCCCGCGACTTCCGCGACTATGCCCAGCAGGTCGCGGCCACCGGCGTCTGGAACGCGGAGGTGACGGCGTGATGCACCTCACCAACACCCTTACCGTCGCCACCCTGATCGGCTCCGGCCTGGTCGCTGGCCTGTTCTTCACCTTCTCCACCTTCGTCATGCAAGCCCTCGCCAAGCTCCCCGCTCAGAGCGGCATCGAGGCCATGCAGTGGATCAACAAGACGGTGATGAACCCGGTCACGATGGGCGTGTTCATGGGCACCGCGGTGCTCGGCCTGGCCCTCGTCGCCCTGGGCGTGTGGCGCTGGGACCAGCCCGGCTCGTCCTGGCTGATCGCCGGCGGCCTGCTCTACGTCCTCGGCGGCTTCGGCGTCACCGCCATCGGCAACGTCCCGATGAACGACAAGCTCGCCGCCATGAGCTCGACCGATCCCCAGACCCTCGAGTACTGGGCCCACTACCTCACCCGATGGACGGCGTGGAACACCTTCCGCACCGTCAACACGACCCTAGCGTGCCTGGCCCTGGCGATCGCCCTGATCGTTGCCCCGGCGCCCTGACCCCCCGAGCCGGCGAGGCCGACGCCCCGCCGGCTCCTTCCCCCCAGCGGGAACAATCCAGCCCGCCTAACGTTGTACGACCATGCAGTCCCGCTACAGCAAGCGTGCCATCACCTACATCGTCCTCGGCCTGGGCATCGGGTTCTGGGCCCTGCTGATCCAGTTCGGCGTCGTCCCGCCCCCCGCCTCGCCGATAGCCCTCGCCGCCAACACGGAGCGTCCCCTCTTGTCGCAAGCCGAGCTCACCGACGTCATCGCCGCGATCGAAGACGGCTTCCCCGACCCCCACGACAAGGTCGAGCTCTCCGAGGCCGAGTGGAAGGAGCGGCTCAACCCGCAGGAGTACTACGTCCTCCGCGAGCACGGCACGGACCGCGCCTTCTCCGGCGACCTCTCCAAGAACGACGGCGTCTACGTCTGCGCCGGCTGCAACAGCCTGCTCTTCGACTCCAACACCAAGTTCGACTCCGGCACTGGCTGGCCCTCGTTCTACGCCCCCGTTAGCGAAGACCACATCGGCACCTCCCGCGACACCAAGTTCGGCATGGTCCGCACCGAGGTCCACTGCGCCCGCTGCGGCGGTCACCTGGGCCACGTCTTCCCCGACGGCCCCCGCCCCACCGGCCTGCGTTACTGCATCAACTTCGCCTGCCTCAAGTTCATCCCGCGCGACCAGCTGCCCGACGCGGCGGCGTCTCAATTAGCCGAATCCGCCGACTGACCCCACGGCCCGGCGGCGGTCGATTACCCTGCCGCCGGATGATCGACGTCGTCGCCACCTTCATCTTCTTCTTCGCGGTCATCGACCCGATCGGGACGGTGCCGGTCTACATCGCCATCGCCGAGCGGCAGGACGCGATCATCCGCCGCCGGATCGCCCTGATCGGCGCGGCGGCCGCGGCCGGGATCCTCGTGTTCTTCGTCCTCCTCGGCCAGCTCATCCTCAACGCCCTTGACATCCCGCTGCCCGCGTTCCAGATCGCCGGCGGCGTGGTCCTGTTCCTGTTCGCCCTCACCATGATCTTCGGCGAGAGCAAGCCCGAGGAGGAGATCCGCGCGATCGAGCGATCGACCGACTCGGCGATCTTCCCCCTGGCCGTGCCCTCGATCGCCAGCCCCGGCGCCATCATGGGGGCCGTCCTTCACACCGAGAACCAGACCGTCGGCCTGTGGCAGCAGGCCCAGGTCACCACCGTCATGCTCGGCGTCGTCGGGCTCACCTGCGTGCTCATGCTGCTCGGCAGCCACATCATCCGACTCATCGGCCACGCCGGCGCCAGCATCGTCAGCCGCGTGATGGGGCTCATCCTCGCCTCCGTCGCCACGGCGAACATCCTGGACGGCGTCAAGTCGTTCTTCATGGACGCCCCGATGATCGCGGCGTAAATCGCCTCGCCCGATCGGCCGATGTCGCGTACAATTCAGGATCGCACCGCGGCCGGCCTCGGCCAACCGCGGGCTCTTTGACAACGGGGCCGACTGGTATCGACCGGACAGGTGACTGTGTTCGGTGGCGCGTCGAGGTGCACCCAGGCCTCGTTAAACCGGGTGCAAAACCCATAAATGCCAACGACAACGTCGCTGGTCGCATCGGCTTTGATTCGCCGATGCGCCTCGCTGCCTAACTTGTGCAGCGCGTCTCCCGTCAGCTCGCTCGTGGCTGGCGGGGGATGAACGATTAGCGAGATCGCCCAAGCGTGACGCCATAGCGCGTGCGGGTTAAACACTTCTCTGGCTGGACCCCGCGAAGGCTGTCGATCGCCGCCAACGGGTTGAGATCAAACGATCGAATACACGCGTAGAGGCCGTCCGCAGACTGTCACGACACGGGGGTTCGATTCCCCCCGGCTCCATTTTCAGGCCCGTCACGCCAGGCCGAGAGCGGCTGGCGCCGACGGCCAAGTTCATCTCGATACGACCGGTCTAAGGCCGAGCCGCGAGATCCGGCAGCGCCTTGACGTGCCCGACGTATTCGACGCCGTGCACCTCGATCGGCTGATCGGCGGCGCCGGCTTCGCCCGAAAAGTCCAGGCCCTTGACCGCAAACACGATCCCGTCGGGCGAGATGGCTTTCACCGCGAGCCGTGAGCCGTCCGGCTCAACGGCCTTGATGTCGACGACGACGCCGGAGCCGCCGAAGCCCTCGACGGGGTACCGCTCGCCATCCGGCCCGCGGGCCACGATGCCCAACGGCTCGCCGCTGGGCGGGATCGCCCGCACCTCGTAGTAGCCGTCGGCGTCGCTTGGGGGCAGCAGCTTGATCGCGATCAACGCCCCGCTCGGGTCGATCGCCTTGACGTCCAACACGTGCGGATGCGTCGGGATGGCCTTGACGTCGAGCGTCTCGCCATCGGCGGTGATTGCCTTGACGTCGAGGGTGTGACCATCGGGCGTGAACGCCTTGATCGCCCAGCGTTCAGCCGGCGCGGTCTCAGCACTCTCTGCCCTCACCCCGACCGCGACGACGAAGAGCATCGCGCCGATGAAGGCGATCCCGACGGTGGCTTGCGTTCTTTTCAAGGCGTGTCTCCCTGTGCGAGTCTGCGTGAATGGTAGATGACTTGCGTCGCGGGGGCGGCTCCACGCTCGGGCCGACGCGAACTCACCATCGAACACGTGTGGATTTTCGTCGCGGCCCGTGCTACATTGCGTCGCGTTGCAGGAAGGAACGTTGTGCCCCGTCCTGACCGCTCTTGGAGGTTGCTTCACGCCCGACTGAATACGGCAAGCGATCCGCTTCTCGCGGGTTTGTCATGCCGTGGTTGCGGAAGGTGAGCCAAACGCTCCGACGTTTCGGCTCGCCCACAACCTGACACAGCCAATGACACCGGCGGCTCATCTGTTTTTTGTCTCGCCGCCGGGTGCCTAGGAACCGTCCGCAAGGTCGCTTCTCGCGGTGTCCACCGCCGGCGCGATCGATGCGCGACCGGTTCACCCCAGAACCCACGTTGTCGGTGTGCGCATCGCGCTCGCTGTCCGCTCGATCGTGCCTGGTTTCGCGTTGTTCGTTCCAGAGAAGGAGACCCCCGATGAAGTACCCAACCCGTTGTGCTCTGCGTGCGTCGATTTCCGCCGTGGCGCTTGTTGGTTTCGCCTCGCTTGGGCTCGCACCGGCTGCCCACGCCGGCGATCGAGGCGGTGGGAAGGGCAAGGGTGGAGGCGGCCACGGCGATGTCGTCCTCGAGTGGAACACGCTGATCAACGAGTTGCTCGCCGACAGCGGCTCGATCTCGCTGGAAAACCCTGGCGTTGCGACGCGCTCGATGGCGATGATGAATCTCGCGATCTACGACAGCGTCGCCCTGATCAACGGCGGCGACACGTTTTACGACTACGACTTCGGCAAGCCCGGCAAGCGCAGCCGCAAGGCATCGGCCGAGGTCGCGGCGGCCCAAGCGTCCTACACGGTGCTCAGCTCGATCTTCGGCGACACCCAGCAGCGCGAGCTGGACGCGTTCCGCAAGGCCAGCCTGGGACGCGTCAAGGACAAGGCCGCCCTCGCGCTGGGGACGCGCGTGGCCGAGTCGATCATCGCCGAGCGGGCCGACGACGGCTACGACACGTTCGTGCGGTACCTGCCCAGCGGCGAGGTCGGCGGCTGGGAGCCCGACCCGGTCAACCCCGACCAGGAGGCGTGGGGACCCGCGTGGGGCAGCGTGCAGACGTTCGCCGCGGGCGGCGTCGACTCGTATCTGCCTCCCCCGCCGCCCGACCTGACCAGCCGGGCTTACGCCGACGCGTACAACCAGGTCAAGGAACTCGGAGCTATCGACAGCACCGCGCGCACGGACGAGCAGACCGAGATCGGGCTGTTCTGGGCGTACGACCGCGAGGGTCTGGGCACGCCCATCGCCCTGTTCAACAAGGCGGTCCAGGCGGTCGCGACCGAACAGGACAACACCTTCGAGGAGAACGCCGAGTTGTTCGCGATGGCGAGCGTCGCGATGGCCGACGCCGGGATCGTCGCCTGGAACAGCAAGTTCGAGCACGACCTCTGGCGGCCGGTCTCGGGCATCCGTCAGGGCGACGAGGACGGCAACCCGCTGACCGTGGGCGTCGCGGGCTGGACCCCGCTCGGCGCCCCCGACGGCGAGGAACTGACGGGGTTCACCCCGCCCTTCCCGACCTATGTCTCCGGCCACGCCACCTTCGGCGGGGCGGTCTTCGAGGTGCTCGAGCTGTGGTACGGCGAGGACCTGGCGTTCACCCTGAGCTCCGCCGAGCTCGAGCACCTGCTGCTCGAGGAGAACGCCGACCTGCTCGCCGCGTATGGCCTTGAGGGTCTCGAAGACGCCGAGCGTACGTTTACCTTCTCGGAGGCGGCGCTCGAGAACAGCGACAGCCGGGTCTATCTCGGCATCCACTGGGACTACGACAGCATCGAGGGTCAGCTGGCCGGCGAAGCGGTGGCGCGGTCGCTGTTCGCGGGCGGCTTCGTGGCCAACCCCGAGCCCTCGACGGCGGCCCTGCTCGCGCTGGGGTTGACCGGCGTGCTCGCTCGGCGGCGGGCGTCGACGCCGTGACCCAGCCCGGTCGCGATGGCAGTTGTGTTCATCGTCGTCCGGCCGCCGCGTGTCGGCCGGGCGGCGGTGAATTTACGTGTTGCGGATCAGCTGCGCGTCGCTGATCAGGCACAGCCCGCCGTACCGAAGCAGCAGCGGCTCGATCGCGGCGGCGATCGCTGGGAGTCGGTCGGCGTCGCAAGTGGTGAGCAGGTAGCGGTTGCTCATCGCGTCCGACAGCTCGCCGCCGTCGCGAGCGCCGCGGTCGCCGTAGCCGCTGACCACGTCCATGACCGTCAGCCCCGGCACGCCCGCCTCGCGCAGCACGTTCAGCACCTCGTGCTCGTGGGGTTTGTCGATGACGATCTCGATGCGTTTGACGTCGCGCATGACGGGCCTCGATAGCGGGGATGCTCAGAGAACGTTACGTGCCGGGCGTGGCGGAGATCGCGCGGAGGATCGCGTTGTACATGGGGATGCCGACAATGATGTTGAAGGGGAAGGTCACGGCCAGCGCCAGCGGCAGGTAGAGCGACGGGTTCGCCGCCGGCAGCGCCAGCCGCAGCGCCGCGGGCACGGCGATGTAAGACGCCGAGCCAAAGAGGATCGCCAGCAGCAGCGCGTCGCCGTGGTCCAGCCCCAGCAGCCACGCGACGGCCACCCCGACCATCCCCTGGGCCACCGCCCCGACCACGCCGAACGCCAGCAGGAACACGCCCGCCCGCTTCAGGTCGCCCAGCCGCTTGGCCGCGATCAGCCCCATGTCCAGCAGGAACAGGCACAGCACGCCCTTGAACGGCTCGTCCATCAACGGCGACACCGCCGCCCACCCCTTCTCGCCCGTCACGTAGCCGATCGCCATCGACCCGACGAGCACGATCACCGCCCCGTTGAGCAACGCCTCGCGGCCGAGCTCGCGCCAGTCGAGCCCGCCGATCCCGGCCAGCCGCCCCCCGGCGTCCGGCTTGCCGCCGCTGGCCGCGATCCGCGCCAGCAGCACGCCCGAGATGATCGCCGGCGACTCCATCAACGCCATCGACGCCACCATGTAGCCCGAGTATTCGACCCCCGACTCCTGCAGGAACGCGACCGCCGTGATGAACGTCACCGCCGAGATCGAACCGAACGCCGCAGCGATCGCCGCCGCGTCGTCGTTGCCCAGCTTGAGTCGCAGCACCGCGTACGTCACGACCGGCATGAGGAACGACGCCAGGATCGACACGCCCATCACCGCCAGCGCCTCGCCGGTCAGCCCGCCGACGGAGAGCTTGTAGCCGCCGTACAGCCCGATCGCCATCAGCAGGTAGAGCGACAGCAGCCGCGCGACGGGCTTGGGCACCTCGAGGTCGCTGCGGACCAGCGTCGCCAGGGCCCCGAGGAAGAAGAACAGGATGGGTGGGCTGAGCAGCAGATCCATCGGGGCGTCGCGAACCGCCCGGCGCAACGGTCGCCGGCGTGGCTCGCCGCGAGTCTAACGAGCCGGGCCCGCACGCCGACGCGGCGAGGTCGCTAACTTGCCAAGCCCCATGACGGAGCCCCGCCCATGATCGGCCGATCGCCCTTCCTGCAATTCACCGCCCCGCGCCTGCAGCGCTGCCTCGACAACCTCAAGCTTCGCGTCTGGCGGCTCGATCCGACGCCGCTGCCGGTCGAGCAGTCCGAGCCGACGCGCGAGCACCGCCCCGTGGCCGCCGCCGGCGGGCTGAAGTACCGGCCGATCCGCCGCACGCCGCACCACTGGGGCGAGATGTTCGACCAGTGCTTCTTCCGCGTCGACCTCCGAGGCCGATCGACGAACGGCCGCTACCTCTGCTGGCGCGACCAGGGCGAGGCCACGGTTTACCGCAACGGCATGCCGCTCTACGGCTTCGACCCCGGCCACCCCTATCAGCCGCTGCCGGACCGCTGCTCGACGCTGCTGGTCGAGTCGATCTGCTGCCGTTCGGGCATCTGGGTCACGGGCGAGGCGCAGGGCACCGACCTCGAGGGCAGCCGGTTCGAGGGGGCATACCTGGTCGACCGCGATGACGACGCCTACGCCCTGGCCATCGATCTGGAGGTGTTGCTCGGCGTCGCGTTCCACCTCATCGAGCGGAGCACGACGGCCCGCGACCCGGGACGGGCTCACGGGTACCGCCCCGGTTTCGACGACGCCGAGCCGCTGGCCAAGCGCATCCTCGCCGAGCTCGAGCCCGTCGCCGATCTGGTCGACGCCAACGACGTGCCGGCCGCGGCGCGCCGATCGGCCGCCCTGGTCCGCTCGCTCGCCGGCCGGGGCGAGTCGGCCGTGACCAACGTGCTCACCGGCCACGCCCACCTCGACCTGGTCTGGCTGTGGCCCGAGTCCTCGGGCGACTTCAAGGCCGTGCACAGCATGGCCAACGCCCTGAACCTGATGGAGCGCTACCCCGAGTTCGTCTTCGGCTACAGCCAGCCCGCGAGCTACGACGCCATCGACCGCCGCGCGCCCAAGCTGATGCCCGCGATCGCGCAGCGCGTCCGCCGGGGGCGGTTCGAGCACGCCGGGGCGACCTACGTCGAGTCCGACACGCAGCTGGCCTGCGGCGAGAACCTGCTGCGCGCCTTCGAGATCGGCCAGCGCGACCTCGTCGACCGGTTCGGCCGGCCGTCGCGCGTCCTGTGGATCCCCGACGTGTTCGGCTACTCGGCCTGCGTCCCCCAGCTCATGGCCGGCTTCGGCGTCGACTACTTCTACACCACCAAGCAGCACTGGTCGTCCGCCACGCAGTTCCCGTACTCGAGCTTCCGCTGGCAGGGCCACGACGGCACAGAAGTGCTCACCCACGTCTCCTTCCAGGGCTACAACAACGAGTCGCTGCCGCAGACCAACTTCTTCTTCGCCGACCATCACCGCCAGGCCGGCGTTCACGACGAAGCCCTCGCCCCCACCGGGTACGGCGACGGCGGCGGCGGCCCGAACGCCGAGATGTGCGAGCGCGCCCGCCGCCTGGCCGACCTCGCCGGCACGCCGCGCTGCCGCTGGGGACGCATCGACGAGTTCTTCGACCGCATGGCCGAGCGGCGTGACGACCTGCCGATCCACACCGGCGAGATCTACCTCGAGTACCACCGCGGCGTGCAGACCACGCACGGCCGGCTCAAGGCGGCGTTCCGCGCCGCCGAGCGCGGCCTGCAGTGCCACGAGGCCGCCCACGCCCTGATCGGCAAGGGGCCGATCGACACTCAGCCCTGGAAGCGGCTGGTGTTCGCTCAATTCCACGACCACATCCCCGGCTCGTCGATCCAGCGCGTCTATGACGAGGGCATCCCCGAACTCGAGGCCATCGCCCAGGGCGGCCTCGACGCCGCGGCCCACGCGGTCTCGCGCAAGTCGGGCGACCGTTGCCTGTTCAACCCGCTGCCGCTGCCCGTGCGCGTCGCCACGCGGCGCGGCGTGACCGAGCTGCCGCCGCTGAGCGTCGTGCCGCAGAACGGCGCTGCAACGACGCGGGCCGAGGTCGCCGCCGACGAACGGTCGATCAACGGGCCTCGTCTTCAGGCCCGCTTCAACGCCCGCGGCGAGATCGCCCGCCTCGTCGTCGACGGCCGACGCATCGCGGCGAAGGGCCCGCTCGCCCAGCTCTGGGCGTTCGACGACAAGCCGATCACGTACGACGCGTGGGACATCGATCGCAACACCCTCGCGGCCGGGGCCGCCTACACCTCCACGGCCGAGGCCGTCGTCAAGGGCGACGGCACGTCGCTCGCCTCCATCGCCTTTACCCGCGACCTTGGCGAGGACGGCGTCGTGACCGTCACGTACACCCTCGAGGCCGACAGCCCCGTCCTGCGGGTCGATCTCGACCTCGACTGGCGCCGCCCGCAACGCCTGCTGAAGCTGTCGTGCCCGACCGACTATCGCGGCCGCAACGCCCGCTACGGCGCGCCCTTCGGCTCGACCCTTCGCCCGCAGCAGCCCGGCACCCTCGCCGCCGACGCCATGTTCGAGAACCCCGGCTCGCGTTGGGCCGCCGTCGCCGACGACACCGAGCACGACGGGCTGATGCTCGTCACCCGCTCGCTCTACGGCTTCGGCAGCCATCAGGGCAACCTGCACGTCTCCTTGGTTCGCTCGGCCAAGGTCACCCAGCCCCGCGTGGCGGCCACCACCACGACCCTCGGCCCGCTGGCGGAGGGCGCGGTGTCCGACCTCGGCCGGCACCGCATCCGGCTCGCCATCGGCCGGTACGACACCGACGCCCCGCGCCACGAGCAGCCCGCGGCCCTGGCCGACACGCTCTTCACCGAGCCCATCGCCCTGCCCGCCGCCCGGCCGATCGAGTCGCCCATGCCGACGCTCGCCGACGGCGAGTCGCTGGTCCCCGCGTGGATCAAGCCGACCGACGACGGCTTCCTGCTCCGCCTGCACGAGACGCTCGGCCGGCGCGGCCGCTGCCGGCTCACCGCCGCGGAAGGCACCGCCCTCGCCCCCGCCACGCTGCCCGGCGAGCCGACCGCCGCCCCCCGCGCGGCCCTCAACCTCGATTACACGCCCTACCAGCTCGCCACCGTCGCCGTGTCGCGAGCGTGACGCCCCGCCGTGCCGGGTACGATCGTCCGCTCCATGCCTGACGGGCCGACCGCCGACGCCAACCCGACCGACCCGCCGCGCCACCCCCTGCCTTGGGCGCTCTACCTGGGCGGCTCGTGGACGTGGGTGATCGGGATGTTCCTGCCCGCGCTGCTGCTGCGCGATTACGGCTGGGCGGGCTTCTGGGTGTTCGCCATCCCCAACGTGATCGGCGCCGCGGCCATGGGCTTCGTGCTCCGCGACGCGGCCGTCGCCAGGCGCCTCGCGACCGATCATCGAGAGGCGGTGCGGTGGTTCTCGTGGTGGACGATCGCCTTCCACGCGTTCGCCCTGCCGTGGCTGATCGAGGGCGTGCTGGTGACCGGGCCCGGCTTCGGCAACGGCGGCGGCCTGCTGATGACCGCGACGCTGATGGCGGGGATGTGCGCCGTCGTGATGCGGGGTCCGTGGCGGGCCGTGATGGCCACCGCCGCGCTCGTCGCCTTGGCGTCCTGGGCCATCGCCGCCGCGTTCCTGCCGACGCTCGATGCCGACGCCCCCCCGTTCCGACCTCGCCTCACCGAGCTCGACCTGCTCTTCTTCGCCGCGCCCAACCTGCTGGGCTTCCTGCTCTGCCCGTACCTCGACGCGACGTTCCTGCGGGCCCGGGCGTCCACCACCCCTGGCGGCGGCCGCGTCGCGTTCGCCCTGGGCTTCGGCGTCGTCTTCGCCTCGATGATCGCCTTTGCCGCCCTCTACGGCCGAACCATCCTCGAGGGCGTCTACGTCGAGGACATCCAGTTCGCCTCGCCGCTGCAGCTCTCGCTGCTCGCCCTGTTCATCGCCCTGCAGGGCTCGCTCACCGTCGCCCTTCACCTCCGCGAACTCAGGCGTCCGATCCCGTTCGACCGCTCGGCCACCCCGCCGCCGGACCACCCCACGACCCAGCCCGTCGTGCTCACCCTCGTCGCCGCCGCGCTGATCGCCGGCCTCGTCGCCGCGCTCACCCACCGCGAGGCCGCGTACATCCTGCCGATCCCCGAACTCATCTACCGCGCCTTCCTCACCGCCTACGGCGTCGTCATCCCCGCTTACGTCTGGCTGGTCATCTGGCCCAACATCAAGCCACCCGCCAATCCTGACGTCGACCGCCAACGCCGCCTCATCGCCTTCACCGTCGCCTCAGTGCTCGCCTACCCCACCGGCCTCATCGGCTTCACCACCGGCCCCGCTTGGTGCATGGCCCTTTGCGCCGCGATCGTCACCCTCGCGCGGATCCCGATCGGTTTGCCGCGACTCATTCCACCTTCGGCTCATCGAGTTAGATGAATTCATGAACAACGGCTGCTGTCCATAAAATCCACCCGAACGCTAACGTAATAAGAATTCCTGCAAGGACCATGTAAACATTCCCCCAATTTCCATTCTGTAGGAGATAGTTCAAGTCTGGACTGTCTGGGTTGTAATAAACCCGTACCTCGCGCTTGCCTCGTCCGAAATACTCGATTTTCTTTTTCGCCTTCTCGGCGGTTTTCCTGCTAACCCAGTCAGTATCACTCACGCCTACGGTATTGCTGCGGTATGTGGTGCCATTCAGCTCGAACTCATAATCAGTTTCAAGTCCCCAACGAACTGATTTTCCGTATTTTCCTCTGGTTACGTATTTTTTAATTTTCAACACTTTTAGCTTGCCAGCGCAATGCGGCCATTTGTGCGAGTTGCGATAGCGCCAGATCCGTATCGAATGCAAAATAGTACAGGCGATGCCTCCAACGAAAAACGCCAGAAACAAAATCAGCACTAAGGTTAAAGCTAGCCAGTCAGCTGTTGCTTGCATTGCCCCGGTCATTTACATCATCGACGTGCCTTTAAGCTTGTCATTTTACTTTTAGTTCACGTGTTCAAAATCGCCAGACTTACCGACGAGCTCTGGCTCACCTTCTCCTCGAACTCGTGGAAGAACTTGTTGACGATGGTGCGGATCGCCCAGTTGTTGCCATCCGCGAGGCCGCAGATCGTCGAGCCGGGCATCGAGCCCATCGACGAGGCGAGCTCGAGCAGCAGGTCGAGGTCCTTGGTCGTGCCGTCGCCGGCCTCGATGCGCTGCAGCAGCTTGGCGGTCCAGGTCGTGCCCTCGCGGCAGGGGGTGCACTGGCCGCAGGACTCGTGGGAGTAGAACCGGGCGCAGTTGCGGGCCATCGAGACCATCGAGGTACGCTGCGGGATGACGGTGACGCAGGCGGTGCCCAGGCCGAGGTTGGCCCACTTCTTGCCGATGTCGAAGTCCATGGCGACGCCCCGCTCGACCTCGTCCTGGGTGACGACGCCCATGGAGATGCCGCCGTGAAAGTACGCCTTGGGCTGCTCGCCGTCGCGGAGGCCCATGCCGTAGTCCTCGATGAGGGTCTTGAGGGGGATGCCCAGGTTCTCTTCGTAGACGCCGGGTCGGTTGACCGGGCCGGAGATGCCGAACAGCTTGGTGCCGAAGGAGGCGGGGACGTGCGGGGGGACGCCGTCGGGCCGGCCCTTGCCGTTCCGCTTCCAGGCGTCGGCGCCGTGGGCGACGATGTAGGGGACGTTGGCGAGGGTCTCGACGTTGTTGATGATGGTCGGGCGGGCGAAGGCGCCGGCGACGGCGGGGAACGGCGGCTTGATGCGGGGCCAGCCGCGCTTGCCCTCGAGCGACTCGAGCAGGCCGGTCTCCTCGCCGCAGATGTACGCCCCGGCCCCGCGGTGCAGGAACAGGCGGGGCCAGCGGTCGTTGATCTTGCCCGTCCGCGCGTTCTCGCCGAAGACCTTGTGGTCGTAGGCCTCTTGGATCGCACGCTCGAAGGCGTCGCGGTGGTGGTGGTACTCGCCGCGGATGTAGAAGTAGGCCGTGTCGAGGTTGCACGCGAGCATGCAGAGGACGATGCCCTCGATGACCGTGTGCGGGTCGTACTGGATGAGGATCTGGTCCTTGAAGGTGGCGGGCTCGGACTCGTCGGCGTTGATGGCGAGGTAGCGCGGCTCGCCGTCGGCGGGCGGCAGGAAGCCCCACTTCATCCCGGCCGCGAACCCCGCCCCGCCGCGGCCGCGCACTTCGGCCGCCTTGACCTCGGCGAGCACCGCCTCGCCGCCGTCGTCGATCCCCTTCTGCAACGCCTCGTACCCGCCGGCCTTGACGTAGGCGTCGTAGTCGACGTATTTCCGCTCGGCGAAACCGCCCCACGGCGGCGTCGGGATGTTCTTGAAGAGGACGGGGGTTTCAAGGGGCATCGGTTACTCCGCTTCTCGTTTGACCTCGATCTCTTCGATCGTCGTGCGTCGCACGGTGGTGGTCTCGTTGACTTGCTTTTCTTCGCTCTGTCGAGAGACCTCGGTGGTCTGCGTGTCGGGCTGATCGACCGGCTTGACGATCAGGCGGGTGAACTCGCCGAGTTCGCGGCACAGGCGGTGGAAGGCGTTCACGGGTCGCTTCCGGGGTCAGTCCAGCACGTCCAGTCGCTTCAACACGTTCTCGGGGGTCAGGTCCTCGGCGAGCTCTTCGTTGATCAGGGCGCAGGGCGCGCCGCCGCAGGCGCCGATGCACTCGACCTTCATGAGGGTGAACTTGCCGTCGGCGGTGGTCTCGCCGGGCTCGATGCCGAGCTTGTCGCTGATCGCCCGGGTCACGTCGCCCTCGCCCATGATCTCGCAGGAGACGGACTGGCAGACCCAGACGGTGTACTTGCCCTTGGGCTCGAGGAAGTACTCCTCATAGAAGGTGGCCGTGTCGAGCAGGTCGGAGACGCCGATGCCCAGGAACTCGGCGGCCTCCTCGAGGGCCTGGTACGGCAGGTAGTTGTGCTCGTGCTGGATGGCGTGCAGGATCGGCAGCGACAACGCCTGGCGGTTGGGGTAGCGGTGGGCGTACTTCTCGTCGAACGACTTCTTGAAGGCGTCCGAGAGGTACGGCTCGTCGCGGCGGTCGATCCGGGCGTTGGCGGAGTCTTTGGTGATCCAGGCCATGGGGTTCTGCGTGGGGGTGAGCGGTCGGTCGGGATCAGCGGTCGAGCTCGGCGGCGATGACGTTGATCGAGCCGAGCACGGCGGGGATGTCGGCGATCATGTGGCCTTCGAGCATCTTGCTGAAGCACTGGTAGTTGATAAAGCACGGCGGGCGGACCGAGACGCGCCAGGGGATGGGCCCGCCGTCGGCGACCAGGAAGTAGCCCAGCTCGCCGTTGGCCGACTCGACGGCGTTGTAGATCTCGGCGACCGGGGCCTCCCACTTGCGGTTGTTCATGACCAGCTCGAAGTGCTGGATGAGCCCCTCGATCGAGCCGTAGACCTCGGGCTTGGGGGGCTTGACCGCTTTGCCGTCGGCGTCGGTGTTCATCGGGCCGTCGGGGATGTCGTTGATGAGCTGCTCGATGATGCCGACGGACTGCTTGATCTCCTCGACGCGGACGAGGTAGCGGGAGAACACGTCGCAGCCGGTGGCGATGGGCACCTTGAACTTGACCGCTGGAGCGCCCTCGTGGTCCCAGTTGTCGGCGTAGCAGAGGTAGGGCTGGTCCTTGCGGAGGTCGCGCTTGACGCCCGAGGCGCGGGCGACGGGCCCCGAGAGCGACCACGCGATCGCCTCGTCGTGGGTGACGATGCCGATGCCTTCGGTGCGGTCGCGGAAGATCTTGTTG
>JBCCZA010000005.1:0-33544 GCA_039188455.1 Planctomycetota bacterium | reverse complement strand
GCTGCATGTAGCCGAGGGTGTCGGCGCGGACGCGCTTGATGCCGAGCTTGGTCTTGATGGCGGTGGAGATGAAGTCGCCCAGGGCGCCCGAGCCGGAGAGCTGGATGTTGCCGTGGGAGTCCTTCTCGATCTCGCTGCCGGACTCTTCGGCGAGCCTGGCGGCGAGCGGCGTGCCGTCGGCGTCGTGGACGCCCTCGCTCATGGCGATCAGGCAGCGGCCCTTGTCCTTGTAGACGCGGTCGACGTCGCTCATGAGCTTGTCGATCGAGAGCGGTGCCTCGGGGACGTAGATGAGGTGCGGGCCGTCGGAGGGGTCCTGGCGGCCGAGCATGCTGGCGGCGGTGAGGAAGCCGGCGTGTCGGCCCATGATGATGTCGACCTTGACGCCGGGCAGGGCCTTGTTGTCGAGGTTGTCACCCATCAGGGCCTGGGCGACGAACTTGGCGGCCGAGCCGAAGCCGGGGGTGTGGTCGTTGACCATCAGGTCGTTGTCGATGGTCTTGGGGACGTGATAGGCGCGGAGGTCGTAGCCCTTGGACTTGGCGACCTCGTTGACGATGCGGCAGGTGTCCGACGAGTCGTTGCCGCCGATGTAGAAGAAGTAGCGGACGTCGTTCTTCTCGAAGGCCTCGAAGATGCGCTCGCAGTAGGCGGCGTCGGGCTTGTCGCGGGACGAGCCGAGGGCGGAGGAGGGGGTGCCGGCGACGAGGTCGAGGGTGGCCTGGGGGGTGTCGGTGAGGTCGATGAAGTCGGACTTGACGATGCCGGCGACGGCGTGCTTGGCGCCGAGGATCTTGGCGACGTTGCCGTTGCCGTGGGCGCGGAGGCCTTCGACGACGCCGACCATGGACTGGTTGATGACGGCGGTGGGTCCGCCGGACTGGCCGACGACGGCGTTGCCAGAGATAGACATCGTGGTGCTCTCGGGTGGGGGAGTGTGCTGTGGTGTCGCGACCCGCGGCGTCGCTGCGCTGTGCCGCGGCTTGGAGGCGGCAATGTAGCGGGCGGAGGTGCGGGGCGTGTCAACCGCCGAGCTGGGCGAGGGTGTTGCGGGCGAGATCGCGATCGTCGCCGGCGAGGCGTTGGGCGGCCTCTTCGAGGAGCTGGCGGGCGCGGTCGCGCTGGGCGAGGTAGCGGGCGTAGATGAGGCCGAGGATGAGCTGGATGCGGGGCTTGTCGGCGTAGGTGCGGTGGACGCGGAGGAAGCCCTCGTACGCGCGGGCGGCCTCGGCGTGGTCGCCCTCGGCCATGAAGTGGTTCGCCAGGTCGAGCTGGGCCTGCTGGGACATGACCTGCTCGTCGTCGAGGTCGGTGAGCTGGCGATAGGCCTCGGCGGCGGCGGGCAGGTCGTTGCGTTGCAGCGCGACGTCGACGTCGGCGCGTCGGGCCAACACCGCCGGCGGCGTGGGCTTGACGGGGATATCGACTTCGGGG
Organism: Planctomycetota bacterium; assembly: GCA_039188455.1. GTDB lineage: Bacteria > Planctomycetota > Phycisphaerae > Phycisphaerales > Phycisphaeraceae > JBCBUE01. Next base: position 32,110 of record JBCCZA010000005.1, on the reverse strand, counting down.
GCGTCGGGCTCGTGTTCCCACGGGCGGTGACCGCGCTTGACCATGCGCTGGAACACGCCGCGCCGGTGTCGGCGCTCCATCATCGAGATCAGGTCGTACGGTTCGCGCGGCAATACGCGCGTGGCGAGCAGGCCCATACCGACGACGAACCCCATGAGGTAGCCCGCGAGGTGAGCGAGGTAGGCGGTGCCGCCGAAGCCGAACGACTGGAAGATCAGGTCCTGCGCGACGCGGAAGAGGATCAGCACGACCGACGAGACCTCGAACGTGCCCACGGCCACGAGGACCCAGTAGAAGATGGTCACGTTGGAGGAGGGGAAGAGGGCGAGGTAGGCACCGGTGACGCCGGCGATGGAGCCCGAGGCGCCGAGGATGGGCGTGCCGTCGAGGGTGGTGTGGGCGAGGCCGGCGACGACGCCGCAGGCGGTGTAGAAGGCGAAGTAGCCGACCTTGCCGAGGCGGTCCTCGACGGAGTTGCCGAAGACGAAGAGGAAGACCATGTTGCCCAGCAGGTGCCAGACGTCGGCGTGGAGGTACTGGTAGGTGAAGAACTGGATGAGCCGGGGCTCGGCCGGGTCGAGGTAGAAGTTGGGCACCCACAGCTCGTCGAGCTTGAGCCGGAGCTGCATGAAGGTGTCGAAGTCGGCGGCCTGGTTGATGCCGACGGCGAAGGTGTGGGCGTCGGCGACCTGCTTGGCGGTGAAGAGGAAGATGAGGATGTTGACCGCGATGAGCGCGTAGTTCAGCCACGGGGTCGACGCGAGCTGTCGATCGGTGCGCAGCGGGAAAAAGAACATGCGATCGGGCGCGGGGGTCGTGCGTCGCGGCGGCGGGCCGGGGTCGTGGCGAGCCGCGATCGCGAGGAAGTCAATCTAGCACGGGGTCAACGGGCGTGCCCGGGGGTGGTGTCTCAACGGGGGCGGTCGCGTCGGTATCGACGGGCGGGGCCGACCGCGACGTGCCGTGGCTCGGCACCGTGATGTACCAGATCGCCAGCCCCATCAGGGCGACCGTACCGACCGCGACCACGACGGCGAGCAGCATGCCGCGCGGGACCGCGGCGGGGGGGCGAGGCTTGGCGCGGGGGCGAAGGGTTGGCTTGGGGGCGTCGCGCTTGGCCGGTGACGGCTCGGCTCGTTCCAGCAGGTTGGACAGCCCCGAGAGGCCGATGACGTTGCCCTCGGCGTCGACATTGGGCGTCTCGGGATCGATCTTGGGGGTCGGCGCGGCGACGGGCGCGCGAGCCGGGCCGCTGACTTCCAGCGTCGAGTCATCGACGGGGACCACCTTGTTGCACGCCGGGCATCGCCCCGCGGCGCCGCGCCGGGCGAACGGCAGCTCGATGGCGAAACTGCAGGACGGGCACTTCACCGTGTACATCGGCCCAATGTAGCCGTCCGCGGTCGGCCTCGGCGACTCGCCACCGCGGCCGTATACTCCAGCCATGTCGCAGGGAAGCGACCCCAGGTCCACCCACACCGATGTCACCCCCGCCGAGGGCCGTGCAGACGCCGACGCCGCGTCGCCCCGCATCCTCGCGCTCATCAACCAGAAAGGCGGCGTCGGCAAGACGACCACCGCCGTCAACGTCGCCGCCGCGTTGCAGCGGTCGGGCAAGTCCGTCCTGCTGATGGACCTCGACCCGCAGGCGCACCTGTCGCTGCACGCCGGGCTCGACCCCGAACGCATCGACCGCACGCTGTACGACCTGCTCACCGATCCGCAGACCGTGGCGGCTGAGGCGGTGTATCGGCTGGGCGACGGGCTGGGGCTGATGCCGGCCGAGACGTCGCTGGCGGGCGTCGAGTCCGAGCTGGCCGAGGACACGCGCGATGGCAAGGCGCAGACGCTGCTGCGTGACCGCTGCCGGGACGTGGTCGGCCAGTTTGACTACGTGCTGATCGACTGCCCGCCGAGCCTGGGCGTGCTGACGGTCAACGCGCTGGCGATGGCGACGGAGGTCGTGGTGCCGATGCAGGCGCACTTCCTGGCGCTGCAGGGGCTGGGCAAGCTGCTGGAGACGGTGTCGATGATCCGCGCCGGGCTCAACCCGGCGCTGCGGGTAGCGGGCGTCGTGCTCTGCATGCACGATCGGCAGACGCTGCTGGCGGGCGAGGTGCGGGCCGACCTGGAGCAGTTCCTGGGCGAGGCGCGGGGGACCGACGTGCCGTGGGCCGACGCGGTCGTGTTCGACCCGCCGGTGCGGCGGAACGTCAAGCTGGCCGAGGCGCCGTCGTTCGGCCAGTCGATCTTCGCCTACGACGCGGCGTGCCACGGCGCCAACGATTACGCCCGGCTGGCCGCGTCGATCGAGGCCTGGCGGCCCGGCGCCGATCAAACAAGCTCCGACCAACCGACGCCGGCCGGCGAGGTGGTCCCGGCGGCCGAGCCGAGTCAGGCCTAAACCGCGGCCGCATCGCGGCGTGCGATAGGCTCGCGCCATGGCGACCCCCACCGTGCTCGACGGCCGTGACCCGCGCTCGATCGAGCGAGCGGTCGAGCGGCTACGCCAACGGCAACCCGTCGCGATGCCGACCGAGACGGTCTACGGCCTCGCGGCCGATGGGCTGGACGCCCAGGCCGTGGCCGGCGTTTTCGACCTCAAGCGCCGCCCGCGGTTCGACCCGCTGATCCTGCACGTCGCCGAGCCCGCGGCCTGGTCGGCGGTGGCGACTGGGATGAGCGAGGTGGGGCGTCAGCTGGCCGAGGCAATGTGGCCGGGGCCGATCACGCTGGTCGCGCCGAGGCGGGCGGGCGTGGTGCCGGACCTGGTGACGGCGGGGCTTGAGACCGTGGCGGTGCGTTGCCCGAGCCACCCGGTGGCGTCGGCGCTGCTGCGGGTGTTTGGCGGGCCGCTGGCAGCGCCGAGCGCCAACCGGTTCGGCGCGGTGAGCCCGACGCGGGCCGACCACGTCGTCGCCGAGTTCGCGGGCGAGGACCTGGCGGTGCTCGATGGCGGGCCGAGCGATCGTGGGCTGGAGAGCACGGTCGTGCGGGTCGTGGCGGGCGAACCGGTCGAGGTGCTCCGGCTGGGGGCGGTGACGGTCGAGGCGATCGCCGGCGTGATCGGGGAGGAGCCGGCGGTGCGTGCGTCGACGAGCCGGCCGTCGGGTACCGCCACCGAGGGTAAGTCGGCCGAGGCGCCGGGGATGCTCGATCGTCACTACGCCCCGCGGACGCCGCTTCGGCTGATGACCGCGGCGGACGCGGCCGCGATCGGGCTCTCGGAACGTCGCGTGACAGGGCTGCTGGCCTGCGACGAGGCGGCCGAGGCGATCGGCGACGGCTTCGCGGCCAAGGCCGGGCTGGGCTCGCGGGGCGACCCCGCGGGCATGGCGGCGCGGCTGTTCGCCGCGATGCGGGAGCTCGACGCGGCCGGCGTTACGCAGCTCGTCGCGGTCCCAGTCGAACCCATCGGCCTCGGCCGAGCGATCAACGATCGGCTGGCTCGGGCGTCGGCCTGAGCGTCATAAATACGCGGGTCGGGCGTTGCCATTGATTTCAGGCGTACTACCATTTCATCCGATGTCGGCAGCGGCGTGAAAAGTCACGCCGGCTGCTCAGGCAGTCCCCCTTTCGCCCCCGAACGTCGGGGGTCCCGCCCCTTGGGATTCGTCAAACCGAGTCCCGCCAAACCTTCCCGGCCGGCAGGTCGGGCCCGCCCAAGGAACGTGCCATGACCCAAGTTGACACTCAGCCGGCGAATATCGACGACAACGTCGAACTCGACGACACCCACCTTCTCCTCGTGCTCAAGGCGATCGGCGTCGCGTTTATCGTGCTCGTCCCCGTCGCCCTGCTGGCTCTGCCCGGCGTCGGAATCCTCGCCAAGCTCTGGCTGGCGTTCCTCGGGGCGAACCTGCTGGTCTGGACCGGCGTCGTCGCCACGGCCGCCATCGGCGCGGTGCGTCGGGGTGTCGCAGCTAGCGCGAAGCCCACCGCCGAGGTCGCAGAGCAACCCGCCCCCAGTCTCGCCAAGGCCGCCTGAGCCAAAGCGAGCCGTACATCACTGCTGATTGCTGAGCACCGGCCCAAGTCGGTGCTTTCTCCTGCGCATCCACCGCGCTCGGAACGCGACGCCCTTCCTGCAATCAGCCGACTTCGCGACGCTGGAACAGCAGCACCGCCACCGCCAGCACCGCGCTTGAGTACAGCAGCGTGTATAGCGAGCACATCCCCAGATATGCCAGCGAGAACGGGTTGCCCTGCGTGATCGCGTCGGCCGGCCAGAGGAACTGCAGGTTGGGCAGGACGAGATACAGCCCCTTGGCCAGAAAGAACAACGAGCGATCCAGCACCGGCGCCTCGGCCGTCATCACGACCCAGAAGCTGGGGAAAAGGCCGACGCCCGCGGGGATGTCCAGCCGCTGGTCGGTGATCGCGTTCAGCGAGTTGCCGATCAGCCCCACGAAAAACACCCCGGTTGAGATCAGGATCGTCACCACCTGACCCAGCCGGGTCGATACCGCCACGGCCACCGCCGTCAGGAGCAGCTGCGCCTGGAACAGCAGGATCAGCCCGATGCCTACCTGCGCGAGGCTGAAGTCCTCGTGCTGAAACTCGACGAGCGGCGACTGCAACGCAAACTCCTTGCTGATCACCAGGACCAGCAGGTACGCGATGAGACCGCCGATCGCCGCAGCGTGGGCGAACGTGCTCGTAAACACCCAGCGCAGGTGATAATTGGTCCACGCGGCAAAGGCGATCGCCGCCAACACCGCGCCGAGCCCCAACAGCACGACCGGGAAGTCGACGTCGTCCCGCGCCGTCTGCTGCACGCCGTGCCGCAGGCTCATGAGGAAACTGACGCAGACGACCACGTTCGCCAGCCCCAGCGCCATCGCCACGCCCAGGTACTTGCCGAGGATGAAAACCGGCCGGGGCACGGGCTTGGACACGACCGTGAGCGCCGTTCGGTTCTCGATCTCCTCGGACACCACGCCCGTGGCGGTGAACGCCCCAACCAGCAGGCCGACCACAAAGATCGTGCTCAACCCCAGGTCGACCATCAGCTTGTTGTCGGAGTCGAGGGTGTACGCGGCGAGGTTGACGTTCAGGATCATGCCCAGCACGCCGACCAGCAAAAGCACGGCGAAAACCGGCTGGCGGATGGCCTCGATGTAGGTATTGCCGGCGATGGTGAGGAGCTGTCGGAGCATCGAGCGGGCGGGCGGCGGGGGGCGAACGAACCGAAACGGGAGAGGGATGGTACGTTGGGATACGATGTGTGGCTCGCCCAAGTTGGGCGGGGCCGCCGGTCGGTACGGTCGACCGGCGGAGAAGGATCGTTCTGACACGCCGCATTCGCGGGCCGAGAAAGCATGTCGCTAGATCAACGGGCTTACCAGCGTGCCGCCTCCGCCGCCCTTGTGGGGCTCGCCGCGCAGCTGCTTCTGTCGGTGGTGATCGGCCTCGCGGGGCTGTACGCCCAGTCGGCGGCCATCCACGCCGCCACCTGGCACGCCATCGGCGGCATCCCCATCTGGTTCGTCCTGTGGGCGCTCTTCCAGGCCCACGGCCAGGAACGCCGCGAGGCCCTCGAGGCCGAGCAGCTCGCCGCCGACGACGCCCAAGCCGCCGCCCTCTTCGACGAGGCCGGCCAAAACCTCCGCCTGGCCAAACGCCGCCTCGACACGCTGACCAACCTCGGGCTGGGCGCCACCTCGGGCCTCATGGCCGCGTATCTGATCGTGCTCGGCGTCGTCCTCGCGCTCGTCAACTTCAGCTACATCGCCCGCCCCGTCGGCGAGCCGGTCGACGTCACCCCGCTGCTCGGCATCGCCATCAGCGAGCAGGCCATCGTCGCTCCGCTGGCCGGCCTGTTCATCATCGCCGGCCTGCTCATGTTCCTGGTCGCGCGGTACGTCGCGGGCATGACCGTCGAGAAGGCCTGGCTCCCGCTTCGCGGCGGAGCCGGCTACCTGCTCGGCGACGCCGTGCTCATGGTCCTGCTCGCCGTCGCCTGCCTGGTCCAGTACTTCCAGGGCGGCGATCGCACCGCCTTCGCGGCGCTCTCCATCGCCATCCCCGTCCTCATGGCGCTGCAGGGTCTCGAAATCCTGCTCAGCCTCGTCCTCGGGCTCTACCGCCCGCGCAAGGGCGACGAGGCCCTCCGCCCCGCCTTCGACTCGCGCATCCTCGGCTGGCTCACCCGCCCCGAGTCGCTCGGCAAGATCGTCAGCGAAACCCTCAACTACCAATTCGGCTTCGAGGTCAGCCGATCGTGGTTCTTCTCGCTGCTCTCCCGCCTCGTCGCGCCGCTGTGCATCGTGGCGATCCTCATCTTCCTGTTGCTGTCCTGCGTCGTCCTCGTTCAGCCCCAGCAACGCGCCATCATCACGTTCAACGGCGCCATCACCGGCGAGCCCGTCGGTCCGGGTCTGCACTTCAAGGCGCCCTGGCCCTTCGGCGGCGTCAGCCGCGTCAACGCCGCCCGCGTCGAGCAGCTCACCGTCGGCTCGCTCATCGGCGCCAACGAGGGCGAGAACGCCCTGCTCTGGACCAGCGCCCTCGACGACACCGGCGAGACCTTCTTCGTCTCCGCCCCCACCCCCATCCCCGGCACCGATGAGCTCGGCGGTGCCGACTCCGCCGCCGGTGAACTGGTCAGCATCACCATGACCCTCGGCTACCGCGTCAAGCTGCCGAGCGACCCCGGCGGCGACGGCGTCGAGGCCTTCCTCAAGTCCTCGGCCAACCCCAGCCGCCTGCTCACCTACATCGCTTCCCAGCAACTCAACGCCTTCACCGCCAACCGCGAGATCAACGACCTGCTCGCCGACCCCTCCGGCGACGCCGCCGAATCGCTGCGGATCGCGATCCAGCGGGCCGCCGATAGCTATGGCCTCGATGCGGGCTATCGCGGCGGGCTGGGCGTCGAGATCGTCGACGCGTCGATCACCGCCGTCCGCCCGCCGACCAACGAGGAGGTCGCCGACGCGTTCATGAGCCAGCTGAGCGTCCGCCAGGAGGTCGCCGCCACGCTCGAGAACGCCCGCAAGGACGCGATCGGCACACTCGCCGAGGTCGCCGGCTCGCGGGACCGGGCGCTCGAGATCGCCGAGGCCATCAGCGCGTTGCGGGTCATGCGTCAGCTCGGCGAGCCCGCCGAGGACGTCGCAGGCCAGGAGGCCGAGATCGAGGGACTGCTCGAGTCGGCCGGCGGCGAGGCTGCCCGCATCCTCCAAGAGGCCCGCGCCTATCGCTGGGAGCAGGGCCTGTCCGAGCAGGCCAAGGCCAACAGCTTCGCCGCCCAGCGCGCCGCCTACGAGGCCTCGCCGACCGTCTACCGCGCCCGCCTCCTGCTCGACACCGTCGCCCAGACGCTCGCCAACACCCGCAAGATCGTCATCGACTCGGCCAACCCCGCCGCCGACACCACCCGCCTCGACCTGAACGACACCACCGGCTCGTTCCAGGCCATCTTCTCCGAGTAGCCCGCGACCCCGCACCCCACGCCAACGCCATGACCGTCAACAAGCTCTTCTCGACCCTGCTCGCCGCGATCATCGTCCTCGCGCTGGGCCTGTTCATGTTCAGCTTCACCGTGCGTTACGACGAGGTCGCCGTCGCGACCCGCTTCGAGCGCGCCGTCGAACCCGAGCGCGACGCCGACGGCCAGCTCCCGCGCAACGCCGCCGGCGAGCTCATCAACTCCGGCTGGCTCTACCAGCAATCCGGCCTGTACCCGCGCTGGCCCTGGCCGATCAACACGGTCTACAAGTACTCCAAGCAGCTGCAGACCCTCGAGCACGACCTCAGCCAGGTTCAGCTCGCCGACGGCCAGCAGGTCGTCGTCCAGCTCTTCACCGTCTGGCGGATCGACGACCCCTACGCCTTCTTCCGCACCCTGCGCACCAACGAGCAGGCCGTCGAACGCCTCCGCGCGATCGTGCAGGGGCAGGCGATCCGCAGCGTCGTCAGCCGCTACGCCTTCGACGCGTTCGTCAACGCGAACGCGGATCTCCTCGAACTCGAGGCGATCGAAGCCGAGATGGCCGAAGCCGTGCGCTTGGAGCTCGAAAACGTCCCCTCGAGCTACGGCATCGCGATCGACTCGATCGGCATCCGCCAGCTCGTGCTCCCCGAGCAGACGACCACGACCGTGTTCGAGCGGATGCGCTCCACGCAAGAGAAGCTCGCCGAGGCCGCCCGCGCCGAGGGCGAGGCCCGCGCCGCGACGATCCGCTCCGAGGCCGAGACCGACCGCCAGCGCATCCTCGCCTTCGCCAACCGCCGCGCGTCGGCCATCCGCGCCGAGGGCGAGCTCGAGGCCGCCAGCTTCTACGGCGTCTTCGCCGAGAACGAGGACCTCGCCGTCTTCCTCCGCCGCGTCGAGGCTCTCCAGCAGATGCTGCCCAACAACACCACGTTCATCCTCTCGGCCGAGGACATCGGCCTCAAGGACCTGCTCGCTCCGATCAGCGAACCGCCGACGTCCGTCGCCACCCCGATCGTACCCGCCACCGACTGACCCCCGACCCAGCGCCCGACGCATGAGCGACACGCCTCAACCACCCACCGCCGCCAACGGCGAGCACGACCCACTCGCCGCGGCGACCAGCCCCGGCGACGGCCGCATCGACTTCGACGCCGCGGCCCCCGGATCGCTCGCAGGCACCAGCCCCGTCGAGTCCGAGACCGACGCCGCCGCCGGCCGCGCCCTCGCCGACGCGATGCGCGTCTCGTTCCGCATCCTCCAGGCCGCGATGGTCATCGTCGTCGTCCTGTACCTCGGCTCGGGCTATTACACCGTCGGCAACAACGAGGCCGTCGTCGTCCTCCGCTTCGGCGAGATCGTCCAGGAGGACGCCACGCCCGACGGCGGCGGCGCCATGCCCAACTTCACCTGGCCGTTCCCCATCGGCGAGACCATCACCGTCCCCATCAACGACCGCGACGTCACCCTGACCCGCGACTTCTGGTACCAGGTCGACACGACCTCCGGCCAAGGCCAGGCTCAGGCGCTTAACCCGCTCAACGACGGCTCGCTGCTCACCGGCGACGCCAACGTCGTCCACGGCCGGTTCACCGTGACCTACAACGTCAGCAACCCCGAAGCGTTCGTCCGCGCCGTCGGCCTGCTCAACGAGGGCGATCGCCTGCCCGGCGACAACCCCGAGGGCCGCGTCGTCACCCTGCCGACCCAGCGCATGGCCAAGGCCGACGAGCTCGTCCGCAACATCTCACGGCAGGCGATCATCCGGGCCGTCGCCTCGACCGAGGCCACGCCCTTCACCCGAGGTCAGCTGCCCAGCGACGTGCTCGCTGACGACATCAGGAATCGCCTGCTTGCGCTCAACTGCGGCCTGTCGGTGAGCAAGGTCAGCCTCACGCAGCCGACGGTCCCGTTGTCGGTCGAGGATGCCTATCAGGCCGTGAACCAGGCCGAGGCCCGCCGCGCCACCGCGATCAACGCCGCGCAGCAGGAGCGGTCACGCGTCCTCGCCGAGGTCGCCGGCGCCGCCGCCGAAGGCCTGCGTCGCATGCTTAACGACTACGAGCTGGCTCGCACCGCGCAGGACACCTCCCGCATCGAGGAACTCGAGCTGCTCATCAATCAGACCTTCGACACGCTCACCCTGCCCGAGGCTTACGGCGGGGTGCAGGTCGGCGGCGAGGCCTCCACGACCATCAACACCGCCATCAGCGACCGCACTCAGGTCGCCGAGGAGGTCAAGGCCGAGGCCCAACGCTTCCGCACCCTGCTGGCCCAGTACGAAGCCAACCCCGAACTCTTCCGCGCCCGTCTCGGCTGGCAGGCCGCCCAGCAGATCCTCTCGTCCGAGACCGTCCAGACGTTCTGGACCCGCGGCGACGCCCCGCTCTATCTCGAGACCAACCGCGACCCGCAGGTCGTGCGCCGGCTTGAAGAACGCCGCCTCCGCGAGGCCGAGGAACGCGCCGAGGAAGAAGCCCGCAACGCCAGTCAATAGCGTCCGATCGTCAGGCCGCTTTCACGCCATGACCACCGCCCCCGCCCAGTCACCCGCCGCCGCTCCCGCCGGTTCGCCGCGCGCCGTCGTGCAGTGCCTCAAGCTCGTCAAGGTCTTCAAGGACTTCTGGCTGCGCAACCGCGTCGTCGCCGTCGGCTCCACCGACCCCGCCTCCGGCAAGGTCATCGGCATCGACCTCGACATCCGCGAAGGCGAGGTCTTCGGCCTGCTCGGGCCCAACGGCTCGGGCAAGTCCACCACGATCAAGCTCATCCTCGGCCTGCTGCACCCGACCGCAGGCCACATCGCCGTGTACGGCCAGCCGCCCAACGAGGTCGAGATCAAGAAGCAGATCGGCTACCTCCCCGAGGAGTCCTACCTCTACAGATTTCTCACCGCCCGCGAGACGCTCGATTACTACGGCCGGCTGTTCTATCAGAAGACCGCCGTCCGCAAGGAGCGCATCGATCAGCTGCTCGCCTACGTCGGCCTCGAGCGCGCCGCCGACCGCCCCGTCGGCGAATTCTCCAAGGGCATGCAGCGCCGCATCGGCCTGGCCCAGGCCCTCATCAACGACCCCAAGCTCCTCATCCTCGACGAGCCCACCACGGGCATGGACCCCATCGGCACCAAGCAGATCAAGGACCTCATCCTCGACCTCAAGCAGCGCGGCAAGACCATCCTGCTCTGCTCGCACCTGCTCGCCGACGTCGAGGACGTCACCGACCGCGTGGCTGTGATGTACGGCGGACAGGTCCGCAAGAACGGCCAGGTCAGCGACCTGCTCACCAACCAGCAGCTGACCACGCTCTACGCCGATCAGCTCGACGAGGACACGATCAACGCCATCGACGAGCTGCTCCGCGCCCGCGGCAAGCACCTCGACCGCGTCGAGCACCCCCGCCAGAAACTCGAGGACTTCTTCCTCGACATCGTCCACGAAGCCCAGCAGCAGGGCGCGGCATTCAGCGGGGCCAGCGCCGGCGGCCAGCTCGCCGGCTTCCTCGACCACGACGAGCCCAAGGGCGACGCCCTGATCGATTCGCTCACCCGCGCCGAGCCGACCGAGCCCGTCACGCACGAGCCCGAGCCCGGCTCCGTCGCCACCGAGCCCGTCACGCCCGAGACGCCGGCCGTCGCCGCCGAGCACGACGCCGGTGTCCTGGGCGATCTGCTCGGCGACGCGGCCGAAGACGCGCCGCCGCCGACACCTTCTGCGGACACATCCACCGGCGCGACCCCGACGCCGCCCAAGCCCGACGAGCAGGCGGACCAGTCCGTGCTCGACGACCTGCTCGGCGGTGACTCCGGCCGCCAAGCCCCGCCCAAGGGGAACTAACCCAATGCCCAAGCGTCGCGGAACGTGGTGGAAGATCGCCGGCTGGTGGTTCGTCTTGGTTGCGCTGTTTGTGACCGGCGAGGTGCTGCACCAGTTCTACTGCGCGACCATCACCCTGCGGTGGTACACCGAGCTGTACCCCTGGCCGCTACGCATCCTCGGGGTGGGCTGGCTGATCTTCGGGATGGTGCACTGGCGAGAGAACCGCGTAGTCGAGCGACTGAGCGGGCTGTCCATGGCGGCCATCGCCACCTATCTGCTGGGCAACTTCTTCCACTCGATCGGCTGGGACGGCGGCGCGTATGGCATCACGTCGGCGCTGCTGATGGCCCTCACGTTCATCGGCGGCATGGCCCTGGTCCGCCTGATGCTCCGCGGCGGCCACCCCATCCTCGGCGTGGCGTCCACCGTGGTCGCCGAAGCGATGCGTATGCGCGTGCCGCTCGTCTTCCTGGTCCTGCTCACCGTCACGGTGCCGTTCTTGCCGTTCATCCTCGCCGAGGACCAGCTGCGCTATCAGGTCCAGTCGTTTCTGTCCTACTCACTGACCGCGACGACCATCCTGCTGGCGCTGATGACGCTGTTCCTGTCGATCGGCTCGGTCGCCAACGAGCTGAAAAACCGCCAGGCCCACCTGACGCTCACCAAACCCGTCGGTCGGCTCAACTACCTGATCGGCAAGTGGCTAGGAATCAGCCTGATCAACCTCGTGCTCGTTGCGATCACCGGCCTGGCGATCTTCTCCTTCGCTCAACTCATCTCGATGCGCGACGCGGCCTCGGTGGAGGACCGCGCCGCCGTCCAGGAACAGGTGCTCGTCGCACGCCGCTCGGCCACCCCCAAGCCCCCACCGCAGATGAACCTCCAAGAGCGAGCCGAGCAGCGCTTGGTCTCGCTCCAGCAGCAGCTGCCCGAGGTCTATGGCCAGCCGGGCACGCCGATGACCGCGCTCGATAAAGACACCCGCGACACGATCGTCGCTCAGGCCCTGGCCGACTGGACCAGCATCGGCCCCCGCCAGAGCACCGCTTTCCTATTCACCGGACTCAACCCCGCCAAACAGGCCTCCGGCGAGATCCAGCTCCGCATCGAGCCCAAGACAGGCGGCCAAGTCGCCGGCAATCTCATCACGCTCGACTTCCGATTCAACGGCCGACCCCGCTTCCCGCCCGTCCCCCGACTCTCGATCGACAGCCCGCATGTCATTCGCCTCTCCACCGAGGCCATCGATGAAAACGGCGACCTCCTCGTCGAGATCCGAAACCCCGTGATCAACGATGTCGAACAGCCGACCATCCGCTTCAACCGCGACGACGGGATCGAGGTGCTCTATCGCGTCGGCGACTTCCACATGAACCTCTTTCGTGCGATGACCATCATGTGGTTGCGGCTCGCATTCGTCGCCATGCTCGGGCTCACGCTCGGCTCGCTGATGTCGTTCCCGATCGCCGCACTGATCGGCCTAACCATCACGATCACGTCCGTCGGATCTGAGTTCGTCACCCAATCGCTGGTCGAATATTCGCGGTTCCCCTCACAGGAGTTGCCCGTCTTCCAACGCATCCTCGGCGTGCCGGCGCTGATCATCGAGGAGTTCGCCAAGGGCGAGTGGTGGGACGCGATGAAGATCGTGATCCGGCTGATTGGGGGCACCTTCGTCGCGCTCATCCCCGCGCTGGGGCAATACGACCCCCAACCGAACCTGATCGAGGGCCGACTCGTATCGTGGGGGTGGGTCGGTCGTGCCGCGTTTTGGGTCGGGGTCTGCTGGACCGGCGGCGTCTGCCTGATCGGGTATCTGCTCTTCCGACGCAAGGAGCTGGCCAAGGTCCAGGTCTGACACGCCAATGAGGGATCGAGTCACCATCCTGATCTGCCTCATCGTCGCCCTGGTCGGCATCGCCGGCTCGGCCGCGATGTTCCCCACCATCAACCAGCAGCGCCGCGAGTTGCAGCTCTCGGCCGACCTCGAGCGAGGCGACAACGTCCCGCCCGACGTCGCGCTTACCGCCGCCGCCCTCGGCTCGTTCAAGGGCATGGCGGTGAACTACATGTGGTACCGCATCGAGATGCTCAAGCGCGACGGCAAGTTCTTCGAGGCCAACTCGCTGGCTAACTGGATCACCACGCTCCAGCCACGCTTTCCCCAGGTCTGGTCCTTCCACGCCTGGAACATGGCTTACAACATCTCCGTCGAGACACACACCCCCGATGAGCGGTACGACTGGGTCATGAAGGGAGTCAACCTACTCCGTCAGAAGGGCATCCCCCTCAACCCCAACGCCGTCCGCCTGTACCGCGAGCTGGGCTGGATCTACTTCCACAAGATGGGCCAGTACGCCGACGACATGCACTGGTACTACAAACGGCGCGAGGCGAGGCACTGGCAGCAGCTGCTCGGCCAGCCGCCCGAGGGGCTCACCGCCGTCGAGGCCGCCGAGCGATTCCAGCCGATCGCCGACGCCAGCGAGCGCTACTTCCAGTTCCGACGCATGCCCGCCGACGCCCGGCGTCGGTTGATCGACATCGCGACCGACCTGGAGGCTTCCGACCGAAGAGATGTCGGCAGGCAGATCCGCGACATCACCATCCTCCCACTCTCGCGCTCGGCCGAGGCGCTGCGTGCCTATCTCGACGGCCTGGAGACGACCGACCCCAACCTCGCCCAACGGATACGCCAACTACCAGACATGCGATCTCGATTCCGCGCCCTCGCCGATGAGCTCTCTGACGAGGGCCGTCCCGACGCCGCGATCGCGATCCGTGAAATCGCCGGCCTACTCCCCGAGACGCAGCCCGAGCAGCTCGGATTCGCCCTGCGTGAGCTTGCCAGTCGCAATGGGACCGGCACCGACGTCGAAGGCCTCGCACCACGCATCCGACGCCTCTTTGGCTCGGGCCCGTACGTCATGCCGCCGCTCGATCGAACCGAGAACCAGATCGATCGACAGCTCTCCGACGCGCTGTCGATGCTCTACGCCGATTCTCCCGAGGCCCGGCCCGTCGTCGAACGCCTCCGCGAGCTCGGCTTCGACCTAGACGAAGACACGCTGATGACCATCGGGGAGCTGGTCATGCTCTTCCAGTACCGCGCGGTGCCCACCGTGCTTCAGTTCGTCCAGGAAAACCGTGACGAACCGACCTACGAGCTCGCCCGTATGCTCACCGCGCCCGAGACTTTCGGCGGCTTCAGCGCCGTTATCGCCTTCCTGCGGGCCAAGGTCCTGCTCGAGAACTACTACATGGACCCCGCCGTCATGCACGACCTCATGACGGGCCAGGCCCTCCGCGGCCCCGATAACCCCGAGACCCTCACCGACGAGTCCGTCGCCACCCCCATGCCGCTGGACTGGCGCCACCCCGCCACGCACGCCCTGTACTGGTCCCACATGGGCGTCGTGAAGGCCGGCGAGCTCAACAACGACGGCCGAATCGATTACCTCAACACCTATCGCCAGATCATTCACGGTATCCAGTCGCTCTCTCGCTACGGCCGCGTCAGCTACGACCCCATCACCGACCGCGTCGACCTGCTGCCCGACCCACGGTTCTTCGACGCGTACGAGAAGGCCGCCCTCAACGCCAAGTTCTTCACCGAGCAGGCGGAAATCGACCACACACGCGGCACCATCGAGTCCTACGAGTCCGGCCACGAGAATCTGCTCGCCAAGGCCGTGGTCGTGACCTACCTCTACGGCAATCGCGATAAGGCTCAGGAATTCTACGATCGCGCCCGCGTGCTCTACGGCGACAGGCCCCGCAACTTTCGCACCGGTCGGTACACCTTCCCGCTCGACGACTTCGTCCAGTACGAACTCCTGGCCGACGGCGACATGCAGGCCGTATCGCGGGCCTACATCGACGGCATGATCACGCAGGCCATCATGCAGGGGCTCCGGCTGGGTCGGCCCGACGTCTTCGCCAACTTCATCCGCGTCGCACGGCTGGCCCACGAGCAGTTTCAGACAGCGCGCAACAAGCGCGACGACGCCAACGCCGTGCAGGATCGCCAGCGGCTGCTGCCGTTCGAGGAAGTGTTCCGCGAGGGCTACGCCGGCATCATGCGCAATCGCAACGTGCCGATCCTCGAGCGACAACGCATCTACGCCAACACCCCGATCCCGCTCCGCGAACAGGTCTACCCCCGCTTCCATCAGTCCGTCGTCCAAGAGGCCGCCGAGATCGGCAGCAGCTCGGCCGCCCTGTTCCCGCCGCCGCCTGGCTTCGACGAAGCCCAACTCGAGCTCACACCGGACGAAGCCGAAGCCCGCGACACGATCCAACGCAATTAATCGATCATCCGGCTACGCCGGCAGCCCGCCGAGTTCGGCGAGCATCACCCGGACGCGCCGATCGATCTCGGCCATCGGGTCGTAACCCGCCGACGGCGGCACGTCGCGGATATCCCAGTAGCTGACCTGGTCAGCCACGCCGACGAACGCTCGACGGATCATCGGCTCGTGCTCCGCGCGAAGCAACGCCACGACGCGATCCGCCCCCGCGAAGTCTTCGCCGGTCACGGCCCGGGGCGCTCGCAGGTGCGTTTCGGGGTCGATCGACCGCTGCCTCAGCGCCGCCACCGCGTTTCGGGACATCGGGCCGACGTTGTGCCGTTGCTGGGTATCGATCCGCAGCCCCGCCGAATCGGCCCGCCAGACCACCCCCGAGGCGGTCGCCAGGTGGTTAAACCAGACCTCCGCGAAGCGGCTGCGGTAGTAATTGCCGGTGCACAGGAAGAGCACCCGGCCCGGGTCATTCGCCATCTCAAGCAGCCTCCTCCAACGCCGACCATAACCCGGCCGGCACCCAGAATCGTACCGGCTGAGACGCGGCCCCCCGGCCGACGCTTACCCCGGTCCCCCCGGCGACTTGCCGACGGCGCGGGCGTCCCGTTAGACTCCGGCCCAGGAGAGCGCACCGTGCAGGCAAAGCCATCTCACCGATCCGCCGACGGCCCGCTCGCAGCCCCCGTTCGTCAGGCTGTTCAGCCGAACGACGTCTCATTTCCACCCGCCTGGGAGGTCCCGTGTTGTTGACCCGTCCTCGCGTCGCCTCGCTGATCGTTGTGCTTGCTTGTTTTGTGTCGATCAGCCTGCCCGTGGGCTCGGCCCAGGCACAAAACGGCTCGACGCAGAAACTCGCCGAAGCCGAAAGCCAGATCGAAGCCGGCCAAGACCAGCAGGCCTATCGCACGCTGCTCCTCGTGGACTACGCCGATCTCGGCTCCGCGGATCGCGCTCGCCTGCAAGACGCGTTCGAGGCCGTCATTGACGACGACACCGAACTGATCCTGCTGTTCGACGGGCAGTACGTGCCGCTCAGCCAGGCCATGGCCGCCACCGAGCCCACCCCCGCACCACCCGCAGCAAGCGAACCGTCCCCCGCACCGGCCCCGGAACCCCAGCCCGAGCCCGCTGCGCCGGCACCCGCTCCAACACCGACCCCCGCACCGATTGTTGCCACGCCCGTCGAGCCCGCGCCGGCGCCGCAGCCGCCCGTGTCGTCAGACCTGCTCGCCCGCGTCCGCGAGGCCGCCGTCGAACAACGCCTCATCGAGGCGCGGCAGGCGATGGCCAACGGCCAGAACGACCTGGCGGTGTACCACCTCGAGCAAGCCGCTCAACTCGACCCGGACAACCAGGACGTCGCTAGCGCACTTGCCGAAGCCCGCCGGCCCCGTGAACTCGTCGACATCGTCCGCGAGAACACCGAGGTTGGCCGGTCGCGTGCCCTCGCCGAGTACCGCGCGCTCGCCGAGCGAGCCTCGCGGCAAGCCAACCAGGGCAACTTCGTGGCCGCGATCGACGCCTCCGCCGACGCTAAGCGGACCTTGGATGCCAGCCGACGGTTCCTCCCCGCCGACCAGTACACGGAGCTTGTCGACGAGGCCGAGGCGCTCCAAGCCGCGATCATTGCTCGCCGCGACCGCGAGGTCGAGCGATCGAAAGCAGAAGCCGAGGCCCTGGCAGCAATGACCGCCGCCAGCGAACGAAACGAAGCTCAGCGCGCTCGCGAAAGCGAGGTCGATGGCCTGCTTCGCCGGGCGATGGCCTTACGCAGCGAGATGAAGTACGAGGCGGCCCTCGACCTCGTCCGCAAGGCTCGATTCATCGAGCCCAACAACGTCGCCGCTCAGGCCCTTGAGGAGATCATCGAGGACAGCGAGTTGATCGTCCGCGAGGAGAAGGCTCGTCGACTCCGCAACCGCATGATCTCCGAGCAGACGGTGCAGAACATCTTCGCGACAATCCCCTACGACGAGATCATCCGCTACCCGGCGGAGTGGCCCGAGATCACCGACACCCGCTTGCGTGGCATCGACCCCACCGGCGGCGAGTCCGAGGCCAATCGTCGAGTCACCGTCAACCTCCGCGAGCCCGTGCCCGTTTCCTTCTCCGACAGCCCGCTTGGCAGCGTCATCGACTTCTTCCGCAACACGACAGGTGTCAACTTCGACGTCCGCTGGAACCAGCTTCAGGCAGCCGGTGTCGAGCGCGATGCGCCCGTAAGCCTGCAGCTCAGCAACGTCCCCGCCGAGGAGGCCCTGCGACGCGTCCTGCTCCAGGTGAGCACCGAGTTCGACCCCGTCAGCTTCTCGATCATCGAGGGCATCGTCACCATCTCCACCGAGCGGGACCTCCAACGCACGACCTTCATCCGCAACTACGACATCCGCGACTTGCTGCTGCCGATTCGTGACTTCAACAACGCCCCCGAGCTCGACCTCAACAGCTTGCTCGACGCCGTCGGCGAGGATGGCGGCGGCGGCGGGACGGACCTCTTCGACGACGAAGACGACGACGAAGACGAGGTCGACCGCGAACAGCTCGTCGCGCAAATCATCACGCTGATCCAAGACACCGTCGGCAGCCAGGACGAGTGGGCAGCCTTCGGCGGCGAGGTCTCCAGCATCCAGGAAATCAACAGCCAGCTCATCGTCCGCACCACGTCCGACAACCACCGCGAGATCGCCAAGCTGCTGGCCAGCCTCCGCGAGACCCGGGCCGTGCAGATCAGCGTCGAGAGCCGCTTCCTGATCGTCGCCACCAGCTTCCTCGAAGAGATCGGCGTCGACCTCGACGCCCGCCTGATCCTCGACGGGTCCAAGTTCGGCCCGCTGGGATTCGCCCAGGACTCGATCGATATCGCAAACAACCTGCTCGATGCCGGCGGCACCGGCGCCCCTTCGGCGCTTGCGCCTGGATTCAATCGATTCAGCCCGGCCGAGTTCGGCGGCTCCGGATACGCATTGAACGGCGCGGGTGTCTTTTTGCCGGACGACGTCGTCCGAAGCGGCTCCAGCGCGAACCCGATCCTGACCGACGGCGGACTGGTCTTTTCCCCGAGCGGCACCCAGCGTCCTCTGGTGCCCGGAAGATTGATCCGCGATAGCAGCGGCAACGTGATCGAAAACACCGCCGATCTCAGCAACGAGGGATTCGGCCGCGGCATCACCTTCGGCGCGTCGTACCTCGACGACCTCCAGGTCGAGCTTCTGATCCAAGCGACCCAGTCCAGCAACCGAGCCCTGACGCTCACCGCGCCCCGCGTCACCTTTACCAACGGCCAAAGGGCCTTTGTCAGCATCTTCGAGACGGTGAGCTTCATCTCCGATCTTGAGGTTGTCCCCGACACCGTGGTGCCTGAGCCGACTATCTCCACGGTCCCGTTTGGTGTCCTGCTGGAGGTTCAGGGAGCCGTCTCCGCCGACCGGCGCTACGTCACGCTCGAGCTTCAGCCGGTGCTCTCTGACCTCACGGGTGCGGTCGACATCATCCCCCTCCCGATCGCGGTGACGATCGACGACGGCGACGACGACGACATCACGACTTTTAGCGTGGTCAACTTCACGATCCCACGTCTCCAGGTGACCCAGGTCGCCGCGACCGTCAGCGTACCCGACCGCGGCACGCTGCTGCTCGGGGGGCAACGGATCGTTGAAGAGGTCGAGGTCGAGGCAGGCGTGCCCGTACTCTCAAAGGTGCCGGTCATCAACCGCCTATTCACCAACTCCTCGACCCAGAAGGAAGAGCAGACGCTACTGATCCTCGTGAAGCCGACCATCATCATCCAGAACGAGCAGGAAGAAGAGCTCTTCCCGGGCCTGCTCCAGGATGTTGAGGCTTACAACACAGGACGCGATTTCTGAGCCGATAGGGCTGAGAGCTCGTGTTTCTGCTCGGCCGGACAATCGGTTTCTCTTGTACCGCAGTCCGGCGGGCTTGAACGGCTTCCGGCCCGGTCGAGTTGCCTTAATTACCGCTTCGCGCGTCGATCGGCGGCGAACTCCAGGACGGCTAGCACCGCCAGGACAGCCAGCGTCTGCACCACCACCAGCGCCGCCTGCCAGCCGGCGAGCCGCGGCAGCATCACGCCGCTCAGCCCGGTCGCCAGCACGCACAGCCAGATCAGCAGCACGGCCGTGCGCCGCGTCATGCCCATCCGCACCAGCCGGTGCGAAAAGTGGTTGTGATCACCCGTTAGCGGGCTGGCGCCCCGGGCCAGCCGCAGCAGGGTCACGCTCGTGGAGTCGTAAAGCGGCACCGCGAGCACCACGATCGGCACGAGCACGCCGTACCAAGCGCCCTGCGTCGCGCCCTCGCCGACGTAAGTCGTCTTCATCGCGATCACCCCCAGCAGCAACCCCAGCAGCATCGATCCGCTGTCGCCCATAAACACTCGGGCCGGCGGAAAATTGAGAACCAGAAACCCGATCGTCGCCCCGACCAAGGCCGCCGACCACGCGGCCGAGGCCCACTGGCCGGTCACCGTCGAGTTCGCCAAGAAGATCGCACCGCAGATCGCCGCGACCCCGCCCGCCAGGCCATCCATGTTGTCCATGAAGTTCAGCGCGTTCATCGTCACGATGAGCCATAGCACGCTGATCAGCACACTGGCCGCCAACCCGGCTACCCCAAACCACGTCTCCAGCGCCTCCAGCACTCTGGCCTGCGCGAACACCACCACAAACCCCGCGATCGCCGCCTGCCCGCCGAGCTTCAGCCAGGGCCCCAGCGGCCGTCGATCGTCCCACAGCCCCAGCAGATGAATCCCCGCAACGGCCACCAGCAGCACACCCGACGCCGCCGACTGCCCACGCAACGCCGCCATCGACGCGTTGTACTCCTCCCACCACCACATCGGGCCGACCCAGGCCAGCACCACCCACGCCAGCGTCGCCACCACGATCCCCCAGAAAATGGCGACACCACCGATGTTCGGCACAGGCGTCGCGTGCTGATTGTGCGCCTGGCGCCCCACCGGCTCCAGCCACCCCAACCCCGGCGCAGCCCGGATCAGCCACACCAGCAAGGTCAGGCACACCACCGACGCCAGGAGGCCGACGCTGGCCAGCAGCGACGTCACGCCGACCCCTCGCACAACCCCAGCGCCTCGGCCACCGCGTACCGCCCCGCCGGCCGCCCCGCCAGCCACTTCGCCGCCCGCAAAGCCCCCACCGCGTAGCTGTCGCGGCTGGTGCTCACGTGCTTCAGTTCCAACCGCTCACCCAGGCCGGCGAAGTAGATCGTGTGCTCGCCGGGGTGGTCGCCGATCCGCAGCGTCTGCACCGTGACCTCGTTCGGCTCGCGTGGCACGTCGTCGCCGTGGCGGGCCAGCCGGACATCGTGGTCGAACGATCGGCCGCTCGCCTCGCAGACCGTGCGAGCCAAGGCCAACGCCGTCCCGGACGGCGCATCCCGCTTAAAGCGGTGATGAGCCTCGAGGAGCTCGATGTCGAAGCCGTCGCCCAGGGCCTTAGCCGCCTGCGCCGCCAGCGCGTGCAGGACGTTGACCACGAGGCTGAAGTTGGACGCCACGCATACCGGCACACGCTCGGCCGCCGCCGCGAGCGCCCGCTCGGCCGCATCGTCCAGCCCGGTCGTCCCGACCACCAGCGGTGAGCCCCCCGCGACGCACGCCTCGGCCACGCCGGGCGTCGCCGAAGGCACCGAAAAATCAATCACCACCGCACCCTCCGGCGCTAGCCGATCGGTCACCGCAACGCCCACCGACCCGACCCCCGCCAGCTCGCCCGCGTCCCGCCCCACCGCCGCGCTGCCCGCTCGATCCACCGCGCCGGCCAACCGCAGCCCGGCGTCCTCGTGCGCCAACGCCATCAGCCGCCTGCCCATCCGCCCGTCGGCGCCGTGAATCACCACGGCCATCGCTTCGCCTTGCGCCGCCATCCGCGGATCGTACCAGCCCGCCGGCTGACCGATCATTGGCAAGCCGGGCCGCGGTCTGGCACAATGACGGTCCTTTCACCTCACCGCACCTCGGCTATGTTCGGCAAGAAAAAAAGCTCCCCTACCCAATCCGACGCCAGCTCCGCCAATAGCAACGGCGGCGACGGCGGCGCCCCCCCCGCCGCAGAAGACAGCGGCCTGGGCGATTGGCACAACCCCCGCAAAGCGGCCCGGTTCTTCGAGCACGCCGAGACCGTCGCCGACGCCCGCAACTTCGACTACGCCGTCCGCCTCTACGCCAACGGCCTCCTGCACGACCCCGACAACCTCGCCAAGCACGAGGCCCTGCACGACGTCGGAAAACGCCGCAAGGCGATCAGCGGCGGCAAGCCCGCCGGCATGTTTGAGAGCAACAAGTTCGGCTCAAGCACAGCCGGCAAGATGGCACACGCCGCCCGCATCTCCGCCATGAACCCGCTGGACCCTGGCCTGCTCCGCAACCTGATGAAGCAGTGCGTCGCGCTCGACGAGGAAGCCGAGTCGCTGCACATGGGCGAGGTCGCCTTCTGGGCCGGCAACCTAGCGCTCGACTTCAACACTCAAAGCAAGCAGAAGCCCGACATCTACAAGGACATCCGCGACCTGTTTGCCAAAATCGGAGCCTTCGCCCAGGCCGTCGAGGCCTGCCGGCATCTCGTCCGCCTCAAGCCCAACGACGGCGACCTGCTCCGCGACCTCAAGAACCTCGAGGCCGAGAACACCATGCAGGCCGCGGGCTACACCCAGGGCAAGGCCGCCGAGGAAGGCGGCTTCCGCAAGTTCGTCCGCGACGCCGACAAACAGACGGCCCTCGAACAAGACGACTCGGTCTCCCAGATGAAGAGCCGAGCCGACGAAATCATCGAGCGCCGCCGCGCCGAGTTCGAGGAGGACCCCGAAGACATCGATCGCCTGACCAAGCTGGTCCAAGCGCTCGTCGCCAAAGAGGTGCCCGAGACCGAGGAGGAGGCGATCGGCCTGCTCGCCGACGCCCACGAACGGTCCGGCCAGTACCGCTACAAGGTCCAGCAAGGCGACATCCGCATCAAGCAGCTGAACCGCGACCTCCGCAACGCCCGAAACGCCCTCAAGCAAAATGCCGACGACCCCGCGCTCAAGGAGGCCTATCAAGAGGCCATCAAGCGCAAGCTCGTCTTCGAGATCACGGAGTTCTCCGAGCGCGTCAAGAAGTACCCCACCGACCTCGTGCTGAAGTACGAGCTCGGCCGGCGGATGTACCAGGCCGGCAAGATCGAGGAAGCCATCAGCCTGCTGCAAGAGGCCAAGCGCGACCCCAAGCACCGCGCCGTCTGCCACCAGTACCTCGGCGAGTGCTTCCTGCGCAAGGACTGGTTGGACGAAGCCGTCGAGACGCTCCGCGAAGGCAAGGGAGCTCACCGCATCCCCGACGACAAGCTTGCGAAGGAGCTGCTGTACCTGCAGGCCACGGCCGAGCTCAAGCTCGCGGAACGCAACCAGGACCTCGAGATGGCTCAGGCCGCGCAGAAGAGCGCGTCTACGCTGCTGCAGATGGACATCAAGTACAAGGACATCCAGCAGCTGGTGAACAAGGCGCGCGAGCTCGCCGCGTCGTTGCGGGAGAAGAATGACTGACGCCGCCTCGCGGGAGACGCCCGCCTCGGCCCTCGCGGTCATCCCCGCCCGCCTTGCCTCGGCCCGGCTGCCCGGCAAGCCGCTGCTCGACCGCACCGGCCGCCCGCTCATCGCCCACGTCATCGACCGCGTCCTCTCCGCTCGCCGAATCGAGCGTGTCGTCGTGGCCACCGACGACGAACGCATCGCCGAGGCCGCCCGACAGGCCGGTGCCGAGGCACGGCTGACCCGGGCCGACCACCCCAACGGCACGTCGCGCATCGCCGAGGCCGTCGACCAACTCGAGGCAGAGGGGTTGCCGGCCCCCGAGTGGATCGTCAACGTCCAGGGCGATGAGCCCGAGGTCGAGCCCGAGCACATCGACCGACTGGTCGCCGCGGCCGCCGGGGCCGGCGACGCCCCCATGGCCACCCTGGCCGCCCGCTGGGACGACGCCAACGACCCGGCCAACCCCAACGTGGTGAAAGTCGTCGCCGATGCCAACGGCGACGCGCTCTACTTCAGCCGAGCGCCCATCCCGCACGACCGCGACGAACGCGGCATCGACCGCCTGCATCACGTCGGGCTGTACGCCTATCGCCGGGCGTTCCTGTCGACGTTCGTCAACCTAGCGCCCACGCCTCACGAACAGGCCGAGCGGCTCGAACAGCTGCGCGCCCTCGAGCACGGCCACCGCATCCGCGTCGCCATCATCGATCACGCCCGCCCCGGCATCGACACGCCCGAGCAGTACGACGCGTTCGTCGCCCGCTACCACACTCAGTCAATCGGCTGAGGCTCGGGCAGTTCGACCCCCGCGGCAAGGGCTGCTTCGCGCGTCGCTTCGAGCTCTGCGATCAACGCCGGATCGTCCGGCGACCACCGCAGCCCCTCGCGCAGCCGCTCGGCCGACGCCCGGTAGTCGCCAGCCGAGCGATACAACCACCCGAGCTGCGCCCAGCCCCACGGGTCGATCGGCCATCGCCAGGTCAGCTCGGTCAACGCCCACCGCGCGTCGTCCCAACGCTTCGACCGCAGCATCGCCTCGGACCAGACACGCAGCGACTCGACCGCCGTCGCGTCCCGACGCATCGCTTCCCGAGCCGCCGCCAGCCCCAGGTCGAGCTGGTTCACGGGAAAGAACGCCTCTGCCTTCAGCGCCGCCGCCATTGCAGGACCCCAGACCGTCGTCGCGTCCGACGCACCCGCCATGGCCGACAGCGTGCCGTGCTCACCGAGCCGCCAGCGTAGCCGCGCATCGAGCTGATCAACCTCGGTGCCCGGAAACCGCTCGGCGATCGAAGCGCTGGCGGCCCAGGCTTCCTCGCCCCGACCGACCGCCGCCAGCCACAGCGCGTACGCACGCAACGCCGCGTCGCGTCGCGTCGACAACGCCGCCGTTCGCCCCAGCCGATCGATCAACGCCTCGCGATCCCGCCGCACCTCCGCCAGCTCCACCCACACGGACTGCACGAAGTCGTAACGCGGGCTCAGCGTCTCGGCCCGAACCAAGAGCTCCTCCACATCGACGCCCGTCTCGCCACGACCAATACGCTCCTTGGCCAAGTTCGCCAACGCCCGCGCGTTCTCCGGCCGTTGCTCAACCACGCCGGCCCAGAGCCGCTCGGCCGACGCATAGTCCGCGTTGCGATACGCCGCCCGGACGCCCAATGCCACCGCCGCCACGAGCACCACCGCCGCCCACGCCGCCAGCCCTCCCTTACCAGGAGCCAACCTGGCCAACGCCCACAAACCCGCCACCGCCAACACCACGATCGCCGCCAGCGGCAGGTACATCCGGTGCTCCACCGCCATGTCCACGATCGGCACGAACGACGACGTCGGCCCCAGCACGATCAACGCCAACGCCGCGAGCAACCCCCACGCGCGGTTCAACACCACACCCACCAACGCAACGATCGCCAACCCCGCCACCGCCAAGAACGGCCACAGCCACGGCCCATCCGGGTAAAGGCCTCGCAACGCGTAATCGAACACCAACGCGTCCGGCCACACGCTCAGCCTCAGATACCGCAGCACCGACCACCCCTGCGTGAAAAAATACTCCCGCACGCCGAGCACCGACTCCGACCCCAACCCCGCCGACTCCCCAGCCGCAAGCCCGCCGCCCATCACGAACCACACCGGCACCAGCCACGTCGCCGCTAGCGCCGCGTACAGCCCGCCTCGCCGACGCAGCGGCTCTCGCCACCCGCCGCTCACCCACCGGTCGATCAGCCACACCGCCACCGGCGCAGTCACCATCACCTGCTTGCACCACATCCCCGCCAGACACGCCGCGACCGCGACGATCCACCAGACACGCCGGCTCGCCGACCGCCTCAACGCATCACCCCCAGGATCGTCGCTTATCGCTGCGTCGGCCGCCGCCACGCGTATCACCGCGTACGCCGTCAGCAGGTAGCACATCGCCATCAGCGACTCGTACCGCTGCACGATGTACGTCACCGCCTGCGTCCCCAGCGGGTGCACCGCCCACAGCAACGACGCCCCCGCCGCCAGCAGCCACGCCCGCCAAGCCAACTCATCCGACACCCCGCCGAAGCGCCGCGCCCGCGCCACAATCGCCCAGCCCACCAGCCCGAACAGCGCCGTCGCCCCCGCCCAGTGGATCACCCAGTTCACCGCCCGAAGCCCCGCAGCCGAGCCGCCGACCGCCCACGCATTCACGGCGATCGTCGCGTCTACTAACCCCCGCCAAGACCCCAACGCCGTCCAAGGCCGCTCCGCCAGCCGCTCGGACACCGCCCGCATCACCGGCCGGTCGTCCAGCACGAACGGCCCCCCCAGCCCCGGCCAGTACACCGCCACCACCGCCGCCGCCAGCACCGCCGGCCACACCCACCGAAACACCGCAAGCCCGCGTCGCCCGTCGCCCATCCCCTAATCATCGCCCCATCGCCTTCAACCTGCACCCCGGCCCCCGGCCCCTTCCCACCGGCCCCGACGATTGCTACACTGCCCGGCTCGGCACAGCGTCCGTCGCCACGCCGTTCACCACCCAACCGACCCCCGCCCCCGGACGCCTCGACCGTCCGACCGCCCCGGAGCCCCGCCATGGCCCACAAAAAAGGACAAGGCTCGTCCAAGAACGGCCGCGACTCGAACCCCCAGTTCCGCGGCATCAAGCTCTACGGCGGCCAGCAGGCCAAGGCCGGCGCCATCATCGTCCGCCAGTGCGGCACGCCGTTCAAGCCCGGCCACAACGTCGGCATCGGCTCGGACAACACCCTCTTCGCCCTTCAGCCCGGCACCGTCGAGTTCCAGGGCCGCCGCGTCCACATCCGCGCGTCCGCCTGAGGCTTGGAGTTAGCTAGCTCAGCGCCACAGCGGCCTTGAGGCCACTTTGCTGTAGCTGTGTCTATCCAGCAAGGCCTCGCCAAGTTTCAGGCGGCTCCCGGCCGAGGTGGCAGCCCAGCATTGATGAAATCGGGTCTCAACATTACTATGCCTAGCGTGCGGGTGGCATGTCGGCGGTTGTGTGCCGGCTGCTTCATGACACTTAGCTATTTAAGGAGGACCCATGAATTCGTGCCCCGCCCTGTTGTGCCAACGCCTGAGTTGCGTGGCTTCGCTTGCCTTCGGCGTCACCGCAGCGATGTCGGTCGCCGCCACCGACATACCGCTGGCGAGCACCATGAACACAGACGGCCGAATCAGCGAGTTCGGCCTGACCGGCAGCTACGCCGAGATCGGCCTGGACCCCAACGGACTCTACAGCGTGGTTGATGACGCGCCTTTTGGGCCCATCGAGCTGTTCCCGAATGACGCCGCGTTCAACATTGGTTCGATCACCGTTGACGACTCGTCGATCACCGGCAGCGGCATCGAGATCGCGCCCATCACCGGCCTCGACATGTCCGCGCTATCGGGGACGCCGACCTCCGACATCAGCTCGACCGGCCTGGCCAACTGGTTCTTCTCGGCGCCGAACTTCTTCAGCTTCGGCCCGCTCGACGCTTTCGACGTGGCCACCTTCACCGACGGCGTCCTGACCTCGCTCGATCTCGAAGTCACGTCCGCGTTCAATATCTTCGACGCCTCGGGTTCCGGCGTACCGCTCTCGCTGGACGGCACGCTCACCATTGTCGGCGACCAGATCACCTTCGCCTACAGCGATACCGAGCAGTTTGAGACCGGGTTCGGCCTTGCGCCCTTTATCTTCGCGACTTCCGACCTAAACGGCACGGTCGACGCCGTCGGCTCGTTCGTCATCCCCGAGCCCGCGACCGTCGCTCTGCTGGCGCTCGGCGTCACGGCTCTCTACGGCCGCCGCGGAAACGCCCGGCTCGCCCGCTAACCGCCCGCGACGAATCCTCATCACAGGTGACCGCTATGTTCAAACACCTCTCGCTCGCCCCCGCCATGACCCTGCCGGCATTGACCCTGCCCGCCATGGCCGCGACCCAGACCATCGACCTCGCCGGCGACGATAACACCGGCTACCTGGCCGCGATCAATATCAAGAACGACGTCTCGGAAGCCGGAGCCATCTCCGATCTACCCGATTACGCCGTCGCCCCGCTGACCAGCGGGCTGTTCACCAGCATTGTTGCTGAGCCACTCTCAGCCGATAGCAGCTACACAAGTAGCCTCTTTACCGATCCGGTCACCAATCAGACGATCAGCGACGCCGACTTTGCCACCCGATCGAGCGGCGTCATCGAGTACGACGATAGCTCGCTGACCGGCATCGGTACCGAGCAGGTCCCGGTCGACGCGGTCGTCGTGAACGCTGCGGGATTTTCACCGCTTGGGTCAGTGCACAACAACAACAATAACGCCGGCTGGGACTACCTCATCTCCGTCACCGACATCGCCGGGGCCGGGTTGACCTTCCAGGACGGCGATCTGGTTTCGATCGACCTCACCGCAAACGTGTCGATCCTGCCTAGGTTTGGCGGAACTTTCGCCTTCGGAAGCAGCTACGACGGCAGCTTGAACATTGCAGGCAACCAATTCGCGTTCGATGTGGACGTCATTCAGAACAACACCACCATCTTCGGTCCGCTGACCGACACTCAGCTGATCTTCAATCGCTCGGGTACCATTGCCGATGTCGTGCCCGAGCCCGGCGTGGCCCTGATCGGGCTGGCGCTCGGGGTAGGGCTGCTGCGGGTTCGCCCCCGCAGCCTGGATCGTGCTTGACGGTGGCGGGCCCCGTGCCTCGATGAATCGCAACGCGTTCACTTTGATCGAACTGCTGGTTGTGATCAGCATCATTGCGCTGCTGATCGGCATCCTGCTGCCTGTCCTGGGGCAAGCACGAGAAACGGCGCGATCGGCGCAGTGCAGCTCACGCCTGCGGCAGCTGGGGCAGGCGTCATTCATGTACGCGAACGACTACGACGGGGCCTATCCGCCCCACAACACGATCGATCCGTCACTCAGCGATCCGCTCGCTCCCGGGCTGGGCGCCAATCTGTACTGGTGCTGGGCGCAGATCGCGGGCGACGCCGAGTTTGCCTTCCGCAACGGGTCGGTTTCGCGCTACCTGCAAGACATCACGACGATGGCAGGGTGCCCCTCGTGGGATACGCCCGAAGACGCCGTTGATTTTGTCACGCTGGGGCTGCCGTGGGCGTTTCCCGTGCTCGTGCATTACGCCTATAACGGCCGCATGCTTGGCGAACAGCCGCAGAGCGACGGTATCTGGGACCCCTTCCGCATCGAAGACCTCGCCAGCCCCAGCGACACGATCCTTTTCACCGACAGCGGCAGCCCGGCGTCGTCCGGCGCGGATCAAGTCTGGCCGCAGTGGGAAGCGGCGCCCGCGGCTAACCGGACGGGATTCAAGTTCCCGAACAGCGCAGTGCTCGCAGGCAACACCGTGCATGGCAGGCATCACGGCGGTGAGCGAGCCAACGTCGCCTGGGCTGACGGCCATGTTTCGGCCCAACGAGTTACCGAGTCATTCGCCAGCGCCACAGAAGCTCGATTGAATCTAGGCACGCTAGACCCCAACCCCGATGACGGGGCAAGCAACGAATGGTGGGACGATCAGTGAATCAAATATCTCTTTTGGTTGCAGCGATGACTCTCCTTGCCACGGTCGTGGGAGGCTGCTCCTCCAGCAACCCGCCCAAGTTTGCCGACCATGCAACACTCGACGAGAAGCTGGAAGTCACGCGCGAACACCTCGCACTGCCCGGGGCCGTGGTGTACGTAGCCGATGGCGGCGAGACGCTCATCGAGCGGGCGTACGGCGTCGCGTCGCTTGAGACCGGCGAGCCCATGACGCTCGATCACCGCTTCCGCATCGCCAGCATCACCAAGCCTTTTGTCGCGACCGTGTTGCTGCAGCTCGCCGATGAGGGGGCTCTGTCATTAGACGACCCCATCAGCGAGTACGTCGACGGCGCGCCCTACGGCGACGATATCACGCTGCGCATGCTCGCCCAACACACGTCCGGCCTGCCGAACTACATCGCCTACGACCACGTCAAGGACGGCTTCGCCGACGAACGGACGCGGCAGTGGACCGACGACGAGCTGCTCAGCTTCGCGTTCGCCCAGGAGCCGATCTTCGACCCGCGTGGCGGCGGATGGATGTACTCCAACACCAACTACCTGCTGCTCGGTGAGGTCATCGAGCAGGTCACGGGGCGCTCGCTGGGCGAAGAGATCGACCGTCGCATCTGCCAGCCCCTGGGAATCGCCGACACGTTCTATTCGGTCGAGACGGCGATGCCCGAGCCTTACGCGTCGGGCTACCAGTACGGCGACGAGGGTGGGCCGATCTTCTGGAAGGGGGTCGGCGACGTGCCGTACGACGTGACCGACGCGTCGCCGAGCATGTGGCACGCGGCCGGGGCGATGGTGTCGACCCTGCCGGACGTCAAGCGGTTCGCCGAGGCGATCGCCACGGGCGAGCTGCTCAGCGAAGCGATGCACGCCGAGATGACCGACTGGCACGACGCCGGGTACCCCGTGCCTTACTGGTACGGCCTTGGTCTGATCAAGTACCACGACGGCTTCGGGCACAATGGCCACGTGCCGGGCTATCAGGTCACCATGATGGTCGACCCCGACGCGGACCGCACGATCGTGGTCCTCACGAACCTGTACAGCAGCCCGAACTGGGAAGAGCCCGCCAACGCGATGTACTTCGTGATCATGCGGCATCTCACCGGCGAGTCCGTCGCCCCGCCCGGCTGGGACGGCTGGTAAACGCCAGCGCGGATCGCCGGCACCGGCATGGCCGGTACGATTTCCGTGATGTTCGTCGACTCCGCACATATCCACGTCGTCTCCGGCAAAGGCGGCGACGGCTGCGTCTCCTTTCGGCGCGAGAAGTACGTCCCGCGCGGCGGGCCGGACGGCGGTGATGGCGGCGACGGCGGCAGCGTCATCCTCCTCGCCGACCACAACGTCGAGACGCTGCTCGACTTCGCCGGCGGCAAGCACTGGAAGGCAGCCAAAGGCCGGCCCGGCATGCCCAAGGACATGCACGGCGCCAACGGCGAAGATGCCGTCCTCCGCCTGCCCGTCGGCACCGCCGTCTTCAACAACGAGACCGGTGAACTCATCGCCGACCTCGCCGAGCCCGGCACGCGCCTCACCGTCGCCCCCGGCGGCAGGGGCGGCCGCGGCAACGCCTCATTCGCCACCGCCACCCACCAGGTGCCCCACGAGTTCACCCCCGGCGAGCCGGCCGTCGAGCTCGATCTCCGCCTCGAGCTCAAGCTCATCGCCGACGTCGGCCTGGTCGGCCTGCCCAACGCCGGCAAGTCCACCCTCCTGGCCACCGTCACCGCCGCGACGCCCAAGATCGCCGACTACCCCTTCACCACGCTCACGCCCCAACTCGGCATCGCCGCTCTCGACAGCGGGGAGGGCGGGCGTCGCCTCGTCATCGCCGACATCCCCGGCCTCATCGAGCACGCCGCCGATGGCGCCGGCCTAGGCTCGCGCTTCCTCCGCCACGTCGAACGCACCCGCCTGCTTGTCCACCTCGTCGATATCGACCCCGCCGACGGCTCCGACCCCGTCGCCAACTACCGCACGATCCGTCGCGAGCTCGCGGCCCACTCCGCCGAGCTGGCCGACAAGCCCGAACTCATCGCCCTCAGCAAGACCGACCTGCTGACCGACGCCGACCGCCAGGCCGCCGTCGACCTGCTCGCGGCCGAACTCGGCCGACCTGTCATCCCCATCAGCTCGGCAGCCCGCCGGGGTCTCGACGCCCTGCTCGACGCCTGCTGGGACCGCCTCGGCGATCGGCACGACCGCCGTCTGGCCTGGACCTCCGACGACGCCGGCTAATCCCCGCGCACCGCCGGTCAGTCAAGCCAACTCAGTACCATCAAGTCGATGCCAGCCGACTCGCCTCTGCTCGCCGTCGCCCTGGGCAACTCGCGCCTCCGCCTGGGCACGTTTATCGACGGCAAGCTCACGCAGACCGACAGCCAGCCGCTCGATGAGCCCGAGACGATCGGTGATCAGCTCGGCGGCGACATCGAGTCGGCGTTCCACCCGATCCGCGAGCGCGACGGCGCGTCGATCCTCATGACGTCCACCAACCCGCGAGCGACGCCGGCGCTCGAGGCCGTGCTGCGGGACCGGCTGGGCTTCCCGTTCAAGCGCGTCGAGGCCGACGTCCCCATCCCCGTCGGCCGGCAGCTCGATCGCGAGGCCATCGTCGGCGAGGATCGCCTGCTCAACGCCGCCGCCGCGTTCGACACGCTCAAGCAGGCCTGCATGGTCATCGACGCCGGCACGGCGATCACGCTCGACTTCGTCGACGGCGCCGGCACGTTCCACGGCGGGGCTATCGCCCCGGGCGCCCAGCTCATGCTCGACGCGCTCGACGGCCGTTTCCCTCAGCTCCCGCCAACCGAGCTCGCCAAGCCCGACGAACCCATCGGCCACAACACGACCCAGGCCATGCTCTCGGGCGCGTTCTACGGCGTGCGTGGCATGGCCCGCGAACTCCTCGAACAGTTCGCCGAGGCGACCGGCCAGTTCCCCATCGTCGTCGCGACCGGCGGCGACGC
>JBCCZA010000004.1:0-33632 GCA_039188455.1 Planctomycetota bacterium | reverse complement strand
GACACGTTCGAGCCCGACCCGCCGCCGGCGCCCGTGAAGTTGCCGATCACCGTCGTGATGTCCGCCGTGTCCACGTCCCCGTCGCCGTCGAAGTTGCCGTCCGCCCACCCCTCGCCCACGCCAACGCCGGCCCCCGTGAAGTTGCCGATCGTCGTCGTGATGTCCGCCGTGTCGATGTCGCCGTCGAGGTCGGCGTCGCCGAAGTCGGTGCCGAGGATGTCGGTGACGAGGACATCGACATCGGACTGGTCGATGGTGAGGTCGCCGTTCATGTCGGCGGAGAGGTCGACGCGCTGGCCGAAACTGATGTCGGTCGTGTTGACCGCATCGGTAACCTTGCCCAGCACCTCGTCGAGGTTCGACCACTGGACGCCGTCGGCGAGGTTGACCGAGCCGACCGCGTTCGCGGTGTCGTACTTGAACTGCTCGTAGAGGTAGTCGATGTCCTTGTCATCGACGACGCCGTCGGCGCCGATCGGGGCCCAGCCGGCGGCTTCGAGGTCCGAGCCGGCGATGTCACCGGCGCTGTCGCCGGCGGCGTAGGTCTTGCCCGTGGCGAGCGTGGTGCCGAAGAGGTTGCCCGAGGTCGACGCGTTGTCGACGTCGATGAAGTTCTGACGGCGGTCGAGCTCGTCGTTGGCCCGGCCCACGTTGAACAGGCCATCCGCGCCGTAGCGGACGTCTTCGAGGTCGAACGAGCCGTCGGCGTTGAAGTCGCCCATCAGTTCGAGCGACTGCTTGGCCACGGCGAGCCCGGCGCGGGTGCCGGCGATACCGGCGGCCGCCTCGTAAGCGGTCACCATGTCGTCGATGTCATCGACGTCACGGTCGATGTCGCCGTCGAAGTCGCCCGCGATGCCGTTGGCGTCGCCGACGGCATCGCCGGCGGTGAGCGTGGAGCCGTAAGCGATCACGGAGCCATCGTTGGCGATGTAGTTGGCGGTCAGGCCGTCCGAGTAGGTGCCCGACGTGTCGCGGAAGGGGGTGGTGCCGTAGTTGCCGCCGTACGAGGCCTCGATGACCTCGGTCGGCACGACGCCGGAACCCTGAAGCCCGGTGTTGAGGTTGGGGTTGGCGGTCCAGACGTCGGGGGCGGTGTCCTGAGGCAGCGCGTTGAGGGCGCCGGTCAGGGCAAACGACGAGGCGAGCGCCTCACCCGGCGTGCCGTCGAGGTCGGGGTTGCCGGGGATGGCGTTGAAGGCCGCGATGGACTCGGTGTAGTTGCGGATGAACAGGGCGGCCGAAGGATCGGCCATCGTCGGGTCGCCCGAGCCGTCGCCCTGGAACTTGATGAAGTCGAAGCCCGAGATGTCGTACGACGGGTCGAGCGGATCGAGGGTCGTGCCGCTGCCGATCGCGATCGTGCCGACGGCGCCCGAGCCCGGGGCCGAGAAGCTGGCCGAGCCGTTGGTGGTGTCGACCCAGATGTCCCCGGCCTGCGGGTTGCCGATCGTGGAGAGCGTCTGGATGGCGCCGCCCTGCCAGCCGGTGTTGACGTCGTCGTTGAAGACGACGTTGTTCTGGGCGGCGGTCGTGCCGGCGTTCATGATCGGGCGGACGTAGGCGGTGCCGCCGGCCGTGTCGTTCATGACGTTGAGCATCTCGTAGCGGTTGGCGGCCGAGTCGGGGCCGGCGTTGCCGACGATGCCGTTGTAGGAGATACCCAGGCGGGTGTTCTGGACGGTGTTCTCCAGGCGGCTGGAGGAGTTCTTGTTGGTCGGGATGTAGTCCGGGCCGGGGGTATCGAGCGAGTCGGTCGACGAGGCGGAGGACGAGCCGCGGTTGCGGAGCCCGACGTTGTCACCCATGCCCCAGGACGGGTCCATGCCGATGGAGTTCATCGCGCCGTTGCGGGTGCCGGAGCCGGAGTCGCGGGTGATGGCGATCAGGTTTTCGCCCTTGACGGTTCGGCCCGAGCCGAAGACGTGCTGAAGCTCGCTCTTCTTGATGTTGCCGTCGATGGTCGAGTCGGAGCTGTCCGAGTCGACCGCGGCGCCGGCGTTGGCGATGTAGCCGATGGGGGCGGCGGCGATGGGGGTGGCGTAGATAGTGTTGGCGTCGGGGCTGCCGGTGTTGAGGTTGAGGGTCGTGGAGCCTGGGGAGTCGGAAGTCGGGGTGAGCGACTTGAGCTTGTTGCTCTGACCGCCGGCCTGAAGGGGATCGGGCACGAGGTTGCCGTCGACGGCCCGCGAGACGCCGGGGTTGTTGCCGTAGCCGGAGGTCGCGGCGCCGCCGGTCGCGGGGGCGAGGTTCCAGTAAGCGCCGGCGCTGGTGTTGGTCACGAACCAGGTGGTCGGCACGTCGGTGGTGGACATGTCGGAGATCGCCGGGCCGGTGAAGGCCGGCGGGTTGCCGACGGACGAGCCGTTGCGGACGTTGGGGGCGCCGCCGTTGATGTTGTCGATGTAGGCGAACGAGGGGGCCGGGCCGTTGACCGAGCCGTAATCGATGAGCTCTTGCAGGCCGTTGCCCGAACCCACGGCGCGGTACTGCAGGTTGAGGCCGGTGTTCCCGCCGTCGTTGGTCCAGAGCGTGTCGATGTCGCCGGCGTTGAAGTTCGTGACCACGCCGTCGCCGTCGATGTCGATGGCGTCGTTGCCGGAGGCGGCGGTCTGGAAGAATGGCTCGAAGAGGGTCGCGCCGGTGATGGTCACGTCGCCTTGTGCGTACGCGGATCCGGCCGACGCGGCGAGCGCGAGCGCGGCCGTCGAGAAGCGGATCGAACGATTGATAGCTTGCATGTATTCCTCCTACATGTTGAGCGGTTATCTACCGCTGATGAGTCGGGCGACGCGCCCGACCCCACGCCTTGCAATGCCCTGCTTCACGGAGCGAGCGGCACTGCGAGTTCGAGTCATCACGAGCCCAGCAAACGGAATTCCGTGTTGCCGGAGATCGAATAAAACTTCTTACCCCACTGCTGGTCGGTGCCGGTGTCGAAGAGGTGCTTCCTCTCGACGTGGCCGTCGCCGTAGCTGAAGTTGGTCGTCCCGCCCTGTTCCGAGCCGTAGTTGCCGCCGGGGTGGTGGCGGCCGATGGCCTCCCAGGGCGCACCGCCGTCGATCGTGCCGGCCACGCCGTTCAGCAGGTCGTCGTACGTGTTGCCCGACGAGGTGAAGTCGGTTGTCCGTCGGATGTCGATCACGTCGTTGCTGCTGCCCAACGACTTCCACGGGTCGCCGGCGTTGAAGCCGGCACCCCGGTAGGGAAAGATCGAGCGGTGGGATTTGATTGGTTCGCCGGCCGTGCCGCTCGTCGTGACCGGGCTGCCGATGAATTCGGTCGTCGTGATCTCGTCCGAGGGTGCGATCAGATCGGACGCCCGCACGAGCTGCATCGGACGATCGCCGCCGGCCGTCACGTTGAACTTGTTCCGAGGAAACATGATGGTGTTGGGGAGATAGGCCAGGTAGTCGACTTGGCGATCGACGGTGCCGGTACCGCCAAAGGTGACCCCGGGGTTTTCGTTCTGGACGTCCGTTCGCGCGTAAGTGGCGGGCAGGCCGCCGTTGTCCATCGAGGGGCATTGAAACGCCTCGGTGTTCAGGTTCTTCCCGGCCGCGAAGACGTTGTAGCTCCAGTTCACGTAACCGACCGAACCCAGTGACGCAAAACTGTCCCGCTGATCGGCGAAGTCCCAGCTCACCGAGCCATTCCCCTGGCCGTTCCAATTCTTATCTCCGTAGACGTACGCCGGCGGGTAATAGTCTTTGGAATCCACTGAATACGTAGTGAACCCAATCACGACTTGACGCTGGTTGGCCCCGCATTGGATGGCCCGGGCCTCTTCGCGCGCCGAGCCGAGGACGGGCAGCAGGATGCCGATCAGCAGCGCAATAATCGAGATCACGACGAGGAGTTCGATGAGCGTAAACGCCGATCGACGATGGACAGAACAAGTCGTCATGGGTATTGGCTCTCCGTGCCTGGCGGCGAGGCCGCGCGAGGGATCGTGGCGGGGCTTTGGACACGGAGGAGAATGGCAAGCAATCATCGATGGAAGATCGCAAGACTGTGAATTCAAGATCAAATCGATGTTGTTTCGACGACGCGACTTTGCCTTTGCTCGTTGCGTCACGAACGTGTGTAGCTAATCACATCAAGCGATGACGCAATGCGGATGAGTTAACGCCAAACACCTTGCTTGGGCTGCGGCGCAGCGGGGGGCGAGCCGTTGCTGCCGCCTTGACTGAGTGTTTTCCCGTGGCGG
Source organism: Planctomycetota bacterium (assembly GCA_039188455.1). GTDB lineage: Bacteria > Planctomycetota > Phycisphaerae > Phycisphaerales > Phycisphaeraceae > JBCBUE01. The sequence goes on along the minus strand of JBCCZA010000004.1, from coordinate 29,422 downwards.
TGACCCGGGATGGGTTCACGGCTCGGGCGTGGCGACGCGATCCGGCGGCGGCGCCTCTTCAGCCTTGACGGAGGCTGTGTCGGCTGCGACGCGGTAGCCCACGCCTCGGACCGTCTGGAGCTGCTTGCCGCCGGCCCGGCCGAGCTTGCGGCGCATCATGTAGATGTGATTACGCATGGCCGTGGACTCGACCTCGATGCCGTCGCGCGAGAGGGTCCGGGCGATCTGGTCGGGGGTGAAGACCCAACCCGGTCGCCTGGCCATGATGGAGAGGATGCGGAACTGAGTGAGCGTCAACTCCACGCGCTTGGCGTCGATGAACACCTCGTATCGGCTGGGCAGGATCCGGATCGCCCCGGCATCGATCGGCGCCTCTTCGTCGGCCGCGGCCTCGCGCGGCGAGGGCAGCGATCGCTCGGCGGGATGTTCGTGCGGATCGGGCATGGCGTGCGGTGCAGTGGGTGTGATACCGCGGTGCCGTGCACGTCCGATCAACGTTGAGTCATAAGCGTGTTTGGGTTGCGCGAGAAACGCGCGCATTGAAAAAGGCGACGATACGTCCTGTATCGCCGCCCGGAGGGAAAGAGAGACGGTTCGCGGGGCGTACCTCCGGCTCCGCGGATGTAAAACAGTCTCAGGCTGCCTGTGAGAAGATCGTTCGGGCCTCGTCCATCGCGGCGGGCACCTGAGCGGCGACCTCGTCGATGGCGGTGGCGGTGAGGTTGAGCGACTTGAGCAGGTCGTCGGGGACCTCGTCGGTCTCGACGCCGACGGTGAAACCGAGCTCGAGCTTGCGGGAGATCACGTCGGCGACGAACACCAGGCCGGTGAGCGTGCGATGCTCGGCGGCGAGCTCCATCGGGCGATGATGGAAGCCGGTGACGTGGGCGAAGCTGGCGGGGAACTTCCAGGTCTTGCAGAGCTCGGCGCCGAAGGCCTCGTGGTCGGCGCCGATGAGGGCCTGCTCGGCCTGGCGGAGCGTCGGGTAGGTGCCGTCGAGCACGCCACCGACGGCCTCGACGAACTTGGCCCGGCGGGCCTGCACCTCGACCATGATGCCCAGGTCGTGGATCAGGCCGGCGAGGAACGCCTCGTCCGGCAGGCCCAGGCCGATGCGCTCGGCCAGCAGGCGCGTGCCGGCGGCGGCGGCGATGGACTGATTCCAGAGGTCGCGGGCGTCGAACTGGGGGCAGATCTTGCCGCCACGGAAGAGCTTGGCCAGCGAAGCGGCGATGGCGATGTTCTTGACGGCGTTGAGGCCGAGCAGGACGATCGCGCGGTTGATCGAGCCGATCTGCCCGGGCAGGCCGTAGAAGGCGGAGTTGACGACCTTGAGGATGCGGGCGCCTAGGGCGGGGTCGTTCGAGATGACCTTATTAAGGTCCTGAGCGGTCGAGTCGGGGTCCTCGACGAGCTGGATGATCTTGATCGTCACCTCGGGGAGGGTGGCGATGTGGCTGATCTCGCGGATGGCGTCGGCGACCACGGGGTTGGGCGTGGCGGTCGAGGTCGACGGGCTGGCGGCGGCGGACATCGGGGGCCTCCCTCCGGGGGTGTGAGACGGGGCGGGCGCTCGGGGCTCGCTGCCGGAGTATCGGCGGAGGCTGCGGAGGACTTAACGCCGGTGCGTTGGGCATTGACGGCACGACCGGTGCAGCCCGCACGACCCGATCGACCGGCGCAAACCGAACGCGCCCGGCCGGCGTACCATGGGGCGATGGGATTCGAGCGCTACAGAGTGTTTATCCGGGACGACCCGCGATTTGGGCCGACGTTCGAGCGGGTCTCGCGGCAGCCGAGCTGGGTGGTGAAGCTGGCGGTGGCGGCGGCGTTGCTCGTGGTGGTGGTGCCGATCGTGGTGCTGGTGACGGCGGCGTTATTGGTCGCGGCGGTGGTGTTCGCGGTGGGCTCGGTGGTGGCGCGGGTGCTGGGGTGGTTCTCGGTCGGTCGATCGATGCCGGCGCAGCGAGAGCGGGCCGGCGAAGACGGCCGCGAGAACGTGCGGGTGATCCGGGGCTGAGCGTTGGTCGGTGCCGCACAGCCTGCCTCGCGCGGCCGCTACATTGGCGCGATGCGCTGCCTGCTGCTGCTCATTGCGATTCTCACGGTGGTTTGGCCGGCGGTGCCGATCGCCGCCCAAGAGGCCCCGTCGCCCGCCGACCCGGCAGCCACGACTCCCGCAGTTGGTAACGCCTCACCGGCCCCGCCCGTCGAGCTCTCCAGCCCTCTGGAGACGATCCTCACGTTTCTCGACGGGATGAATCAGGTCAAGCGGTCGTACATCTCCGACGCAGCGGGTTACAACCGCGCGTTTTCGACGATGGACTTCGGCTCGCTGACGGACATCGATCGTGAGGCCCGGGCCGACAAGCTCTATCAGATCTTCAACCGGATCGAACGCGTCGACGGCGCCAACGCGGACCTGATCGCCGAGTCCCGCGAAGCCGTGACGAACGACAAACCGTTCGTTTACTTCCCCCAACTGAACTTCCGAGATCGCCTGAAGTCTCGGTCGGCCGAGGTGAAACGGCAGGTCCTCGAGCAGCGCGGCACGGTCTCGGCCGAGACCTTCGCGTGGGCCGGCAAGATCGAGATCGAGAAGTCGCCCGAGGACGGCGCATGGCGTTTCTCGACGGAAACGATCAACAACATCCCGCTGTTGTACGAGGACATGGCGGGGCTGGACCCGGTGCCGGGCGTCACCGAGCTGGAGCCTCGGGTCGACGAAGTGATCGAGGCGATCGTGCCGCGGCCGCTGGTCGAGAACTCATTTCTCGGCCTGAAGTACTGGCGATGGGTCTTGCTGTTTGTCCTCATCCTGATCGGGGTGACGCTCGATCTGCTGATCCGTGGCCTGCTACGCCTCGTGGCACACCGGTTGGCGGGCGAGGCCTTCTGCGAGCAAGACGAGACGAGCGTCCGCCGCACCATGCGCCCGATCGGGCTGCTGGCCGCGGGTGCGTTCTGGCTGCTCACCTTCGAGCTGGTCGGTATCGACGGGCTGGCCGAGACGATCATCGCGGGTGCGCTGGCGGTCTTCACATCGCTCGCCGGCGTCGTCTCGGCGTGGCGGGTGATCGACCTTGTCGCGGCTTACCTGCTCTTCAAAGCCAGCAAGTCCAGCACCCGCATCGACGACGTGCTCATCCCGCTGATCCGCACGACGGCCAAGCTCTTCGTGGCGATCGTGGCCGTCGTGTGGCTGGCCAGCGTGCTGGACGTGCTGAACCGTCTCTGGCCGCTGGTCGCCTCGCTGGGCATCGGCTCGGTGGCGTTTGCCTTCGCGGCCAAAGACACCGTCGAGAACTTCTTCGGGTCGATCGCCGTGCTGCTCGACCGGCCGTTCTCGGTCGGAGACTGGGTGGTCATCGAGGGTCACGAGGGGATCGTCGAGCAGGTCGGTTTTCGGTCGACGCGAGTCCGCACCTTCTACAACTCGCAGATCACGATCCCCAACTCCAACCTCGTGCGGGCCGTCGTCGACAACTACGGCAGACGCCGATATCGGCGATGGAAAACGATGCTTGGCGTGCAGTACGACACATCGCCCGAGCAGCTGGCCGCGTTTACCGAGGGCATCCGCGAGCTGATCCGTCTCCACCCCTACACCCGCAAGGACTACTACCAGGTCTATTGCAACGAGTTCGGCGAGTCGTCGCTGCAGGTGCTGCTGTACATGTTCTTCGAGGTGCCGGACTGGAACACGGAGCTGCGCGAGCGCGACCGGCTTTTCCGCGACATCGTCCGGCTGGCCGACGCGCTGGGCGTGAGCTTCGCGTTCCCGACGCAGACGGTGCATCTTTATAAGGAAGAGCACCGCCCGCCGAGCCGGGAGCACGAAGACCCCGACTCGCTCACCGATGGCCGGGCCTCGGTCTGGGGCATCCGGGCCGCCAAGGGCATCACCCGCAATCAGGCTTACGTCAAGACCAAGCCCGACCCCGTGGTGATCCAGACCGACGCCAGCGACGACGAGCCCGCCGAGGAGCTGGACGATGCCGGCAACCCCATCGAGAAGACCGAGGAAGACGAGGTCGACACCGAGACCGACGAGCCCACGGACGACCGGCCCCACGAACTCAAGGGAGGCAGTTGACCCATGCATCGATCGCGACCCGTTACGCCGCTCCTCGCCCTAGCGGCGCTGCTCACGGTCGGCTGCGACCCCGACCCGAACGTCCGGCGCAACCCCGAGTTCGACGACCGGCTCATCGAGCGGTACGAGGCCTCGCAGGTCGCCGACGACGTCGAGGCCGACGGCACGGTGACCACCGACTCGGGCCTGTCCTACGTGGTGCTGGAGCCCGGCGTCGGGGACTCGCCGGGGTTCCACGACACGGTGATGGTCCACTACCGCGGGTGGAACGAGTCGGGCCAGGTCTTCGACGACTCGTACAAGCGCAACCGCCCGGCCCGGCTGCGGGTCGACGAGGTGATCGACGGCTGGTCCGAGGGCCTGCAGCTGATGAGCGAGGGGGCGAAGTATCGGTTTATCATCCCGCCCTACCTCGCCTATGGCGCACGCGGGGCGCCGCCACGGATCGGGCCCAACGAGACGCTCGTGTTCGAGGTCGAGCTGATCGAGGTGGAGTAGACCGCGGCCGCCGCCGGCCGCGCAACCAGCTAACCGACCGCCGAGTCACCGAGCATGTCCTACAAGATCGGCCTGATGGGTTGCGGCGTGGTGGCCGACTACGGCCACTCGTACGCGATCAACGAGACCCCCGGCGTGCACATCCACGCGCTGTTCGACCCCGACGCCGACCGCGTCGCGTGGTTCCGCGATCGCCACGCGCCCGAGGCGCTGACGTTCACCGATCAGGAGCCGTTCCTGGACTGCGGGCTCGACGCCGTGGCCGTGCTCTCGCCGGCCCCGTTCCACAAGGTCAACGTAGTCGCGGCGGCCGAGCGTCGCCTGCCGGTCATGTGCGAGAAGCCGCTGGCGATGAGCGCCGAGGAAGGCCAGGAGATGATCGACGCGATGCGCGCCGCCAACGCGCCGCTGGCCGTCGGCTTCTGCTACCGCTACGCCCCGTGCGCGATGGACATCAAGCGGCTGGTCGCCGAGGGCGCCATCGGCGACGTCCGCTCGCTTCGGCTGATCTACAACTGGGACTGCCACGGCAAGTACTACCGCCCCGACCCTCAACACCGCCCGGACTACTGGACGATCGACCCGCGCCGGCTTGGGCGGATGAAAGAGGGCGGGCCGATGGTCGACTGCGGGACGCATCAGATCGACCTGGCCATGTGGTGGCTCGACTCGCCGGTGATCCGCACCGCCGGTCACGCCGCGTGGGTCGACGAGTACGAGGCCCCCGACCACGCCTTCGCTCACCTGGACCACGGCAGTGGCGCCCACACCATGGTCGAGATGTCCTTCTCCTACGGCCACACCACGCGAGACAAGTTCAGCCGGTTCGAGTACGAGCTCATCGGCACCAGCGGGATCATCCTGTACGACCGCACGACCGAGGTCTTCGAGGTCCGCACGGACCAGCAGACGTACCGCCTGCCGTACCACTGGGAGAAGTCGTTCCACGGCCTGTGGGCGGCGTTCCGCGACATGCTCGACAGCCCCGACCGCGTCGGCACGCTGCACTCGCCGGACTGCCCGCTGTCCACCGCGGAGAACGCCGTCGAGGTGACACGCATCGCGTGGGAGGCGACGCAGCAGGCGATCGATCGCCGCACCCCAGAGTCGTGCTGGCCGGACGCTCACTGCCCCGAGCCGAAGATCAAGACCCGCCCCGGCTCGCCCGACGACAACGCCGAGGAAACCGAGCACCGCGGCCCGTCGCTCACGCCGGCCGGTTGAGCTGCTGGCGGTGAGCACGAGCATTGATAAGGTGCCGCGCGTGGATCGACGCAGCGAGTGGACATCGTGGCTCGGCCGTGTGATCGAACCGGTCATCGCCTCGGCGGTGCGCGGATCGCTGACCGATGACCTGCCGCTGTCGGCCGGTCGCGAGGACCGCCGGCCGTTCGCGGCGACCGAGGCGTTCTGCCGATCGGCCTGCGGCGCCGCGCCATGGCTGGAGCGTGACGAGCCCGGAGCCGCCGCGATGCGCGGGCGCCTGGTCGAGGCGTTGGCGCGGTTCGTCGATCCCGGCACCGCCGACCCCTTTGCCTTCCGCCTCCGCGGCCAGCCGCTCGTCGAGGCCGCGTTCCTGGCGCACGCCCTGCTCCGGTCGCCGAAGGTGTGGCACGAGCTCGAGCCGACCGATCAAGACCGTCTGGTCGACGAGCTCCTGCTAACGCGTCAGACGCTGCCGGCGCAGTGCAACTGGCTGCTGTTCTCGGCGATGGTCGAGGCGTTCTTCGCGTCGGTCGATCGGCCGCACGACGAGATGCGGATCGACTACGCCGTGCAACAGCACGAGCAGTGGTACGTCGGCGATGGGACCTACGGTGATGGGCCGGACTATCACGCCGACTACTACAACAGCTACGTTATCCAACCGATGCTCATCGACATCGTCGATGTGATGCGTCGCGTTGCGCCGAAGTCGCGGACGGCGTCGATGCTGGACCGGGTCGAGCCGCGATTCGTGCGTGCCGCCGAGATCCAGGAGCGCATGGTCGCGCCCGATGGGTCGTTCCCGCCGATCGGTCGGTCGATCTGCTATCGCTGCGGGGCGTTTCAGCTGTTTGCTCAAGCCGCGTTGCAAGGCCGGCTGCCCGACACCGTCCGCCCGGCCCAAGCGCGCGAGGCGCTGCACGCGGCGATCATCCGCTCGCTCTCGGCCATGGGCACGTTCACCGACGACGGCTGGCTGACTCCGGGGCTCGCCGGCCACCAGCCGGGCCTGGCCGAGCCGTACATCTCTAGCGGCTCGCTCTACCTGTGCGCCACGGCGTTCCTGCCGCTGGGCCTCGGCCCGGATGCACCCTTCTGGGCCGACCCGCCCATCGCGTGGACCTCGGCCCGGCTCTGGGGCGGAGCCGACGGCGAACGCGACCAAGCGCTGGACTGAACTCCGCGTCCCCCGACACACGCCCCGCAACACTATGCCCGACCTCCCCGACTTCCATCAGTTCGACGGCCTCGTCTTCGACTGCGACGGCACGCTGATCGACACCATGCCGGCCCACTACCGCGCGTGGTCCGAGACCATGGAAGCGCACGGGATCCACTTCCCCGAGGAGCGTTTCTACGAGCTCGGCGGCGTGCCGGCCCACCGGATCGTCGCGATGCTCGCCGGGGAGCAAGGCGTCGAGCTGGACGCCTGGGCCGTCGCCCACGAGAAGGAAGACTGTTTCGAGCAGCGGCACACGCACGACGTCGTGCCCATCGAGCCGGTGATGTCGATCGCGCGGGCTCACCACGGCCGGGTGCCGCTGGCGGTCGCGACGGGCGGGCTGCGGCGGATCATCGAGCCGATGCTGGCCGACCACGACGTCCGCGCGATGTTCGACGCCGTGGTTACGGCCGACGACGTCGAGCACCACAAGCCGGCGCCCGACACGTACCTTCTCGCGGCCGAGCGGATCGGCGTCGACCCGTCGCGGTGCTGCGCGTTCGAGGACACCGACCTGGGCATGCAGGCGATCCGCGCCGCGGGCATGCACGCGATCGACATCCGCACCATCATCGGCTCGACCGACGCGAGTTGATCCCGGCGCCTCGGTTCAGGCCGCGTCGCGCCAACCCGCGACCCACCCCGCCGGCACGTCCCCCGTGACCACGCGACAGTGCATCCGGTAGCGATCGTGGAACCAGGCCGACACCGCCACGACCTCGGCGATCACCGCCGGCCCGTCGGGCCGAACGATCCGCAGCCGCGCCCGCCCCGGAGCGCCGATCGGCGACGCCACCGAAAGCCCCTGCGCCGAGACATCGATCAGCTCGGCGTCGAGCAGCTTGGCAACAGGCTGGCCGTGGGCGTCGAGCACGTGCACGCGGACGTCGGCCTCGGCGGCCAGCCGAACCGACGCGCGGCGGTCGCCGCCGTCCCAGGACTCCGGGCTGTGATCGTGCGCGATGGACATGCGATCGTCCCGCGTCGGGAAATCCCGACGTGCAGGCCGCATCGAGCGAACCGCAAACGCGACGCCAGCGAAATCGCATGCGTCGCGTTATCGGCAGGTGGGTTACTTGATCTCGCTGAGCTTGACCCGGCCGTGGGCCTTGGCCGAGGCCTCGACCGCGGCGAGGACGCGCTGCGTCTGATAAGCGTCCTCGAAATCGGGCAGCGGCACCTCGGGCGACTCGCCGCCGAGCACGCGGCAGATGTCGGCGGCCTGGTGCACGAAGCCGTGCTCGTAGCCGATGGCGTGGGCCGTCGGCCACCAGTTGCCGACATAGGGATGGCCGGCGCCGCCGTTGGAGACATTGATCGTCGACCAGCCCTGCAGCTTCTCGGGCAGCGTGTTGTCGTACCACTCGAGCTCGGCCATGCGCTCGAAGTTGAACTTGATCGCGCCGTGCTCGCCGTGGACGTGTATGGCGTTGCCGTTCTTGTCGCCGGTGGAGAGGCGGGAGGCCTCGAACGTGGCGATGGCGCCGCCCTTGAACACGCCGGTGAAGACGACGGCGTCGTCGACGGTGGACTTGGCTTTTTTCGCGGCCTTGCCCGCGCCGCGGCCGGAGATCTCCCCGCCGGCGCCGCCGCTGAGCACGCTGCGTTCCTTGATGAACGTGGGCAGGTACGCGCCGTTGACCTCGGCGAGCTCGTCGCCGGTGATGAAGCGGGCGGTGTCGATCGAGTGGGCGCACAGGTCGCCGAGGGCGCCCGAGCCGGCGGCCTTGCCCTGGAAGCGCCAGAGCATCGGCGTGTCGGGTCCGGCCCAGTCCTGCTGGTAGAACGCGCGGACGTGGTAGAGGCGGCCGAGGCGGCCTTCCTTGACGAGCTGGTGCGCCAGGGCGATCGCCGGACAGCGGCGGTAGTTGTACCAGACGAAGGTCTTCTGCTTGCGCTTGCGTTTCTTGGCGGCGTCGCGCATCTGGCGGGCTTCGTCGAGCGTGCCGGCCAGCGGCTTCTCGCAGGCGACGTGCTTGCCGGCCTCGAGCGCGGCGATCGACTGCTCGGCGTGCAGGTGGTTGGGCGTGCCGACGTCGACGAGGTCGATCTCAGGGTCCTCGCAGACGTCGAGCCACCGCGTGGTGTAGCCCGACCAACCCCAGCGCGGGGCGAACTCGGCGAGGTCGGCCGCGTCGCGCGCGGCGATCGTCTTCATCACCGGCACCAGCGGCAGGTCGAAAAACTTGGGGGCCTGGTTGTAGGCGTTGGAGTGCGTGCGGCCCATGAACTTGGAGCCGATGAGCGCAACGTTGAGCGAGCCGGGCATGCGAGAACTCCGTGACTGAAACCGAGCGGAAAGCGGCAAGATACCCGGAGAGCGAGCGAGCGCAACGCGACGCTACATCGGCATGCCGACGATGCGCCCCTCGAACACCATCTGGCCGTCGACCGCGCCCTGCACGTCACAGACGGACCGTCGGCGACGCAGCTCGATCTGCCTGAGCAGGATGTACAGCCGATCGCCGGGCTTGACCATGCCGCGGAACTTGAAGTTCTCGATGCCGGCGAATCCCATGAAGGCCTCGTCGCCGAGCTCGCGGAGGCAGTTGTAGCTGGCGAGCTGCGCGGCGGCCTCGATCATGAGCACGCCGGGGAAGATCGGCCGGCCGGGGATGTGGCCCGGGACCCAGAACGCGTCGTCGGTGACGTCGTAATAGGCCAGGGTGTGGCGGGCCTCGAAATCCTCGAAAATGATGCCATCGAGGAAGCGCATCTCCCCGCGGTGCGGATTGATACGCTCGATCTCCTCGGCGCCGTGGATCGGCGTGGAGAGATCGCGGCCATCGAGATCGAACAGAAGGGGGGGCGGCATGCGGCGGCGCGAGGCAGGCTCAGGCGCCCGAGTCGTCCCGGACCTCCAGGACCTGCTTGCGGAGCTCCTGGGCGATGTTCTTGATCTCTTGCATCGACTTGCGGACGCGGGTGCCGGCCGCCTTGTTGCCGCCGGCCGCCTTCTGCAGGTCGGTCTCGACGTCGGCGACGGCCTGCTGGAGCGTGGCGTAGGTGTCGTGAAGTTGAGCCATGGGTGATCTCCTGTCGATCCTGATTTCGGCCGCGGCCGCGTCACGGGCGACGTTCGGCCGCGGGTCCAAGAGCCTAACGCCCGCCTCTGAGCCCGGCAAACCGGGTCAATCCGGGCCGACCGCCGACGCGATCGCCTCGGCCAGCGCCCCGACACTCGCCTCGGTTGCCTCGACCGCCACGCCCCAGCCGCATGACGCGACGGCCTCGCTGGTCACCGGGCCGATCGACGCGACCCGCACCCGACGCATCCACGCCGCGCCGTCGCCGCCCAGCAGCGTCGCCAGGTTGCGCGCCGTCGACCCGCTGGTGAACGCGGCCCAGTCGACCCGCCCGTCGCGCAAGGCCTCGACGGCGGCCGGCTCGAGCGTCTCGATCGGTCGCGTCTCGTAAGCCACGGCCTCGGTGACGTCGACGCCGGCCTCGGTCAGCAGGCGCGGCAGCGCGGGGCGGGCGATGTCGGCGCGCAGCAGCAGGCAACGATCGCCCGCCGAGACGCCGGCCGCGAGCATGGCCTCGGCCAGGGCCTCGCCGTTGGCGTCCGGCGGCAGCAGGTCCGCCGCGATCGCCAGCCGATCGCGCAGGGCCTCGGCCGTCGCCTCGCCCACCGCCGCGACGCGCACGCCGCCGAGCGCTCGCGCGTCCTTGCCCGCCGCCGTCAACCGGTCGGCCAACGCCGACACGCCCGTCGCGCTGGTCAGTACGACCCAGTCAAACGAGTCGATCGCGGCGACCGCCGCCTCGACCGCCGATGCGTCGGCCGGCGGAACCGTCTCGATCGTCGGGGCCTCGATCACCTCGGCCCCCAGCTCGGTCAGCCGCCGCGACAGCCGCGACGCCTGCTGCCGCGTCCGCATCACCAGCACCGTCTGCCCGAACAGCGGGCGGTTGACGAACCAGTCGAGCCCAGGCGGCACCGCCTCGGCGGGGTGCGGATCGATCGGCCCGGCGACGCGCCCGATCACCACGATCGCCGGCGCGCCGATCCCCTCGCGCTCGACGTCGAGCAGGATCGTCGACAGGATGCCGCGCACGCTGCGCTGCCTGGCCGTCGTCCCCCACTGCGTCACGGATACGGGCATGTCGGACGCGACCCCCGCGTCGAGCAGCGTGCTCGCGATCGACCCCAATCGGCCGACGCCCATGTAGATGCACGCTGTGCCCCCGGCCTCGATCAGCGTGCCGAGCGCCGCGTAGTCGACGCTCGACGTGGCCTTGGTCGGGTCCTCGTGGCCGGTGACGAGCGTGACCGTGCTCGACACGCCGCGCAGCGTCACCGGCACGCCCGCCGCGGCCGGCGCCGCGACCCCGCTGGTCACCCCGCACACGACCTCGACCGCCACGCCCCGCTCGGCCAGGTACATCGCCTCCTCGGCCCCGCGGCCAAATAGGTACGGGTCGCCGCCCTTCAACCGGCAGACGCCGCGCCCCGCCAGCGCCTTCTCGGCCAGCAGCGCGTTGGTCTCGTCCTGCGTCAGCCGGTGGGTCTTGGCCCGCTTGCCGGCGTCGATCAGCTCGGCTCCGTTCCGCGCCTCGGCCAGCAGCGCCGGGTTCGCCAGCGCGTCGTACACCACCACGTCCGCCGCCCGCAGCCGATCCAGCCCGCGCACCGTGATCAGCCCCGCGTCGCCGGGCCCGGCCCCCACGAGCGCGACCCAGCCGGCCGACCTATCGGACCCGCCCCGCCCCGCATCACCCGTCTGACCGGTCTTTTCCGTCATGACCGGCATCATCGCTAAACCCGGCCACCGTGTCCGCCGATGCCCCCGACCAGATCACCCCTGGCGGAGGCCAACCATGAGCATCCCGCAGCCCGACCCTCACCAGCCGACCCCCACCACCGGCTCGACTCACCCCTTCAAGCTCGTCAGCGACCAGCCGGTCGACGTCGGCCCGCTGCGCTTCGAGCGCCGCCGCGCCCCGCGGCACGAGGTGCTCGGCCGGCTCACGATCTACGGCCTGGCCGAAGCCGCCGCCGACCAGCCGCCCCACGCGCACATCTCCTGGCTGGACCTGACCAACCGCTCGGCCCTGGGCCTGGCCGGCACGACGCGCACCCGCTTCGCCACCAAGACGACCGTCACCGTCGTCCTGCCGTCCGACCACTTCACCACCGGCGGACCCCACGCCGCCACCGTCGCCCGCTGCGACGACAACGGCGACGGCACGTTCACCCTCGGCCTCGAGCTGACCCCGCAACGCACGCACGCGGCGTAAGTCATCCGACGCGCTAGTCAATGTGCGGTCAGGCGATCAATTGCCGGCGATCAAGCCTTGCGTGTCGATGGCCCACTCCATGAAGACCACCGACGCAATCGGTGGCGTCCAAGCGAATAGAGCCATCACAATATTGGCGACCCACACGTCGACGCGGCGCGGTGCACTCGCAATCGACGCAACCGCCAAGCTGATCGACAATAATACGAACACAAATGGCAGCATGGCGGTGAGCAGCCCGGACAAGCCCCAACTCACCCGGATCACCGAACCCGGCGTGATCGTGAACAGGCTAAGCCACATCGCGCAACCGACCAATACGCCGGTCACCGTGGATGCATAAGAAGCCAGAGTCAGCGCAACAGGTATCGCATAGGAACGATCCCTCTGGACGGATGGGCCGTGCCGAGGCGGAGAGTCAACTGCCGAGTCAGACATCGACTAGGTCTCCTTCGCCGCCTCGCGCAGCAACTCGTAGCTCCGCTCCAGCGCCTGCGGGATCACCCGCGTGCCCGTGACCACCTCCATGAAGCTCACGTCGCCGTGCCAGCGTGGGACGACGTGCATGTGCAGGTGGCCCGGCACGCCGGCGCCGGCGGCGCGGCCCTGGTTGATGCCGATGTTCGCGCCGTGCGTGCCCAGCGCCGCCTCCTGCATCCGCGTCGCCTGCTCAGCCAGGTCCATGATGCCGGCCCGCTGGTTGGCGGTGAGGTCGCGCAGGGCGGGGACGTGGGGCTCGGGGGCGATAAGGATGTGGCCGTTGGCGTAGGGGTATCGGTTCATCAGCATGACGCCGCGGTCGTCGCAGACGAGGACGCCGTCGCGCTCGGCCTGGGCCTCGTCGATCGTGCCGTCGTCGCGTCGGCAGTCGAAGGCGTCGCAGAGGAAGCAGCCCGAGCGCGTTTCCCGGCCGTGCGTGCCGTGCTCGCCGAGTTGGGTGACGTAGTCGATCCGCCACGGGGCCCAGAGGCGTGATCGGTCGTCGGCCGCGCTATCGGGCTTGGGCATGGTCCGATCCTATCGCGTCGGTGTCGCCGGACGCGGCGCTTGGCCGATGTAGGATGTGTCGCCGCCCCGTTTGGTGGCTTGTTGCCGGTGTTCGCCGGCCATCGATCAGGGTCGATGCATGACTGACACGCTCTGGCTGCTGCTCGCCATCGCCGCGCCCGTGGTGACCGGCCTGCTCACGCTGCCGATGCCGCGCTCGGCGATGACCGCCCGCGTGGTGCTGGCGCTTCTGGGCCCGGCGTCGGCGTGCGGGATCATCGCGGGGGTGGTGGCGCAGGGCCCCGCGCCGGCCGAGGCCGTGCCGACCGACGTCGTCGGGTGGGTGCCGTCGCTGTACATGAACTTCAGCTTCATGCTCGACGGGCTGGGCACGTTCTTCGCTCTGCTAGTCGCGGGGATCGGGTGTCTGATCGTGCTGTACGCGCGTGGCTACTTCGGGCCGGACCCCGACTCGCTGTACCGCTTCTACCCGACGCTGGGCTTTTTCACGACGGCGATGCTCGGGCTGGTGATGTCCGACTACACGCTGACGACCGTCCTGTTCTGGGAGATGACGTCGATCAGCTCGTTCCTGCTGATCGGCTGGGACCGTTACGACAAGGAAGCCGTGCGCCTAGCGATGCAGGCGTTCTTCACCACCGGGCTCGGCGGGCTGGGGCTGCTGGGCGGCGTGCTGCTGCTGGGGGCGACGATCGACCACTGGACGTGGTCCGAGACGGTCCTGCACTTCCAGTACCACCCCGAGCAGCTGACCGACCCGGCGGTGGTCGGCGCGTTCCTGCTGATGCTGTTCGGGGCGTTCACGAAGTCGGCCCAGGTGCCGTTTCACTACTGGCTGCCGGGCGCGATGGCCGCCCCGACGCCGGTGTCGGCCTACCTGCACTCGGCGACGATGGTCAAGGCCGGCGTGTACCTCATCGGCCGGCTCATGCCCGCGCTCGGTTCGGTCGCCGCCGTCGCCGGGCACGCGGGCGACGGTGGCGAAGGCCACTCTGGGCTCGCCGGCGTCGACTGGTGGCCGCTGCTGATCATCCCCTTCGGCGCCGTCACCATGACCGGCGGCGCGATCATCGCCATCAACCAGCACGACCTCAAGAAGATCTTCGCCTACACCACCGTCTCCCAACTCGGCCTGTTGATGACGGCCTACGGCCTGGGCGGACTCATCTACGAGTCGCACGGCCACGCGATGGCCAACCTCGACCTCGACATCACCCAGATCGCCAACCACGCCTTCTACAAGGCCCCCCTGTTCATCATCGCCGGCGCCCTCGGCCACGTCCTCTCCCGCAACATCACCGAGCTGCACGGCGCGTTCTTCAAGCGCCCCGCGATGTGCATCACGCTCATCCTCGCCGGCTTCGCCCTCGCCGGCCTGCCCGGGTCGATCTCTTTCCAGGCCAAAGAGCTCTTCCTCTACGCCATCGTCCACTCGTACCAGACCATCGGCACCTTCTGGCTGATCCTCATGGCGGCCGCCATCACCACCGCCGCGTGCAACGTCGCGATCTTCGTCCGGCTCACCACCACCGTCCTCGGCCTGCCCGGCTCGCTCGGCTCGGCCGAGACCGCCACCGCCGAGCCCGATCATCACCACGCGGCCGACCCCGATGAGGACATCGACGAAAGCCCCGACCCGCACGGCCTGGATCACGACGACGAAGAGCACCACCACGAGCACTACCACGACAAGCCGGGCTCGCCGTGGGGCTGGCTGATCTGGCTGCCGGGCTTGATCATCGTGCTGCCGCAGTTCATCGGCGGGCTGTTCCCGTCGCTGTGGATGCAGGTGCTCGGCCCGCTCGAGACCAACACGAACTACTTCCTCGGCGAGCACGGGCACTACGACAAGCTGCCCAGCGTGCTCTACGCCATCACCCACCCGGGCATCCCCCTGATGTGCTCGGGCATCGCCATCGCGCTGGGGCTGGTGCTGGGCTTCTCCAAGGCATTTCGCGGCGTGTTCAACGACCCGGCCAACGGCATCTACCCGGCGATGTACTCGGCCGCGGTCGATGGCGGGCGCATGGCGTTCCAGCTGGTGCAGACCGGCAACCTGCGTCACTACCTGGTGATGGTGTTGATGGCGCTGCTCGTCGGCTTCAGCTCGGCGGTCTGGCTGGACCCGGCGATGCTGAACTCGGTCGCCGAGGCGGCATCGAAAGCCGGCGAGTCCTGGACCGGGGCGGTGCTTGGGCTGATCGTCTGTGCGCTGGCGATGGCGATGCCGCTGGCCAAGGAGCGCATCGTCCGCGTGCTGCTGCTGGGCGGCACGGGCATGGGCGTCGTGAGCCTGTTCCTGGTCTATCAAGCGCCCGACCTCGCGCTGACGCAGTTGATGGTCGAGATCATCTCGGTGCTGCTGTTCGTGCTGGTGCTGCGGATGCTGCCGCGGCGCGACCTGCGGGTCTCGCCGCATTTCAGCTGGCGGCTGCTGCTCGCGATCGCCGCGGGCGTCTCGATGGGCTGGCTGACGCTGGTGACGGCAGGCTCGGACCCGACCCACCTGTTCCACGACATGAAGCTCGGCGAGTTCTTCGCCCGCAACACCTACGACGGCCACGAACTCACCGACGGCCGCGGCGGGGGCGGCGACAACATCGTCAACGTCATCCTCGTCGACTTCCGCGGCTTCGACACCTTCGGCGAGATCTGCGTCCTGGCCCTCGCGGCACTGGGCGTCTTCACCCTGCTCCCCGGCCGAAAGCCCAAGACCGTCTGACCCTGCCCCTCATCATTCCGCATTCCCAACTCATCACTCCTCGCTCATGACCTCCCGCATCCTCACCACCGCCGCGCAGCTGATCGTGCCTCTGGCGCTGCTCTTCGCGGCGTACCTGACGATCCGCGGCCACAACGCGCCCGGCGGCGGGTTCATCGGCGGGCTGGCGTTCTCGGTCGCCCTGATCCTCTACCGCATGTCCGCCGGCCCCAAGGCCTTCCGACGCATGCTCCCGGTTCACCCGCGGGTGCTGCTGTTCGCCGGCCTGGCGATCGCGCTGCTCACCGGCGTCGCGCCGCTGCTGTTCGATCTGCCGTTCCTGACGTCTTACGTCCGCTACGTCGACATCCCGCTCAACGAGCCGATCCACTTCGCCTCGGCCGTGTTCTTCGACGCCGGCGTGCTGCTGGTGGTCGTCGGCGCGGTCGTCGGCATGATCGTCCGCCTGTCCGAGGAGCTCGAGCCATGACCTTTATCCTCGCGATCTGCGTCGCGGTCGTCTTCGCCGTGTCCGTGTTCCTCATGCTCGGCAAGGAGCTCAAGGGCGTGGTCATGGGCGTGTTCCTCGTCTCGCACGCGGCCCACCTGTGCATCCTCGCGCAGTCCGGCTCGCCCGTGGTGGAGGTCAGCGAGGTCGGCGACGATCACCTCAAGGCACCGCCCATCCTCGACCACGGCCACTACCACGGCGAGGCCACCGGCGCCGAGGCCCTGGCCACCGTCGCCGATCCGCTGCCCCAGGCCCTGATCCTCACCGCCATCGTGATCAGCTTCGCCGTCATGGCCTTCCTGCTGACGCTCGTCATCCTCACCGCCCGCAACGCCGAGACGCTCGACATCAACGAACTCGCCCTCGAGGGCCGACCCACGCCCAGCGGAGCCCACTGACACCCCATGACCAACCCGCAGCTCATCCTGTTGATCGCGATCCCGGCCGCCGCCGGGCTGATCAATATCGCGCTGGCCAAGCAGCTGACGCTGGCCCGCACGGTCGGCTGCATCGCGTTCGGGGCGCAGCTCACCTTCGCGCTGATCTTCCTGTTCGAGATCATGCGCAACGACACGATCCTCGTCTCGCAGATGGGCGACTGGCCGGCGCCGTTCGGCATCACCATCGTCTTCGACTGCCTGTCGGGGCTGCTGATCGCCGGGGCGGGGGCCGTGGCGCTCGGGGCGTACGTGCACGCGTTTGCCCTGCTGCCGGCCGAGACCGAGCGGCGATACTTCCACGCGCTGATGCAGTTCGTCCTGCTGGGCGTGAACATGTCGTTCCTCACGGGCGACCTGTTCAACCTCTTCGTCGCGTTCGAGGTGATGCTGCTCGCGTCGTACCCGCTGCTCACGCTGGGCGCGACGCGCCGCCAGACCTCGCAGGCCTACAAGTACGTCCTGCTCAACCTGCTGGCCTCGACCGTCTTCGTCATGGCCGCGGGCATGACCTACGGCATGTTCGGCACGCTCAACATCGCCGACCTCTCCCGCATCGTCCACGAGATCAACGCGGACCCCGAGCAGTCGCTGCCCGTCGGGTTCACGGCATTGGGCATCCTGCTGCTGCTCGTGTTCGCCCTCAAGGGCGCGTTCTTCCCGCTGTGGTTCTGGCTGCCCGACGCCTACCCGACGACGCCCACACCGATCTCCGGCTTCTTCGCCGGCGTGCTCACCAAGGTCGGCGTGTACTCGATCGCCCGCATCTTCACCCTCGTCTTCGCCGTCGACGACGAGGCCCGCGCCGTCATCTACACGATCCTCGCGATCGCCGCGGCGTTCACCATGTTCCTCGGCGTGCTCGGCGCGGTCTGCCAGCACGAGGTCCGACGCATCCTCGCGATCCACGTCATCTCGCAGGTCGGCTACATGGCCTTCGGGCTCGTCGTGCTCACGCCCGCCGCCCTGGCCGGCGTCGCGTTCCACATCGTCCACAACATGGTCGTCAAGTCGTCGCTGTTCCTCTGCTGCGGGGCGATGGAGAAGCACGCCGGGACCGACGACCTCGACCGCATGGGCTCGCTGCTCAAGCGCGACACCCTGCTCGCGATCCTGCTCTTCATCGCCGCGATGTCGCTCGTCGGCCTGCCGCCCTTGTCCGGTTTCTACGGCAAGCTCATCATCATCCGCGAGGGCTGGACACCCGAGTTGTGGTGGCTCTCGATCGTCGGCCTGCTCACCGGGGCACTGACGCTGCTGTCCATGCTGAAGATCTGGTCGTACGGCTTCTGGAGCCCCAAGCCCAAACGCGAGACCCCCGACGCGCCCAAGCCGGACTTCGACGCCCCGACCACCCGCCGCCTGCTCGGCCCGGCCTACGTCGGCATCACCCTGCTCGTCGCCCTGGCGCTCTACCTCGGCTTCGGCGCCCAGTCCGTCTACGACGTCGCGATCCGCGCCGGCGAGGAGCTGGCCGACCCGTCGCGCTACATCGCCTCGGTCCTCCAGCTCGACGAGTCCACGGTCCGCGCCGAAATCGTCCAGCCAGCCGACCCCGCAACCGGCTCGGCGACCGACAGCGCACTCGCTCACCACCCGGCGCTCGACACGACGCAGCCGGCGCTCGCCGAAGGCGGTGCCCCGTGATCCAAGGCTTCCTGGTCCACCTGCTGCTGGTCGTCACCTATGTCGCGCTCACGGCCGACGTCTCGTTGATCAACACCGTCTTCGCCGCGATCGTCGCCTTCGGCGTGCTGTACATCTTCGGACTAGCCGCCGGCGGCATCGGCAACTACCCGGCTCGCGTGTTCGGCCTCATCGGCTTCGCCGCGTACTTCATCCGCATCCTCATCGTCGCCAACCTGCAGGTCGCCTACGAGATCCTCACCCCCGGCTACGGCATGTCGCCCCGCTTCGTCGGCTATTCCGTCGCCGGCCTCAGCGACATGCAGATCACCTGGCTCGCCAACGCCATCACGCTCACACCCGGCACCCTCTCGGTCGACCTCGACGACGACAAGGAGCTGCTGTACATCCACGCCATGTACGGCAAGGACCGCGAAGCACTCGTCGCCGACCTCGACGAGCTCAAGGACCGCCTGCTGCGAGGGGTGTTTGGCGTATGAGCGCGCTGCCCCGCCTGGTCACGGTGCTCGTTGCCTCGATCGGCGTGCTGCTGGCCGTCCAGCTCGCGCCGGCCGCTGGCGCGTTGCCGGGCGACGCCGTGGCGACGCTCGCCGCGGACGCACCCGTGCTCGGCGACGACGGCTACCCCCTGACCGAGGACGAGGCCCTCGACGAGGCGATGAGCCACTCGCCCCTGCGCGGCGTGATCAACGCGATCTGCGCCGTCGGGTTCGTGCTCGTCGTCATCGGCCTGGTCCTGTGCATCATCCGCGTGCTGCTCGGGCCGGGCCTGGCGGACCGCGTGGTCGCCTCGGACCTGATCACGATGCACATCACGGCCCTGGTGATCCTCGTGACGATCCGCATCGGGCGGACCGAGTACTTCGACCTCGTGCTGATCGTGACGCTGATCTCGTTCGCCGCGACGATCGCGTTCGCCCAGCTGATCGCCGCCCGCGCGGCCGACGCCGCCGCCGCCCGCCAGCGCCAGGTCGAGCACGACATCGCCCACGCCGCCGACCCCGACCGCCAGCCCGACCCCGAGCGTGAACCCGAGCCCGACCCGACCGGCTGAACGCCTCACCCCCGCCGCGCCATGATCGCCACCGTCACCCACGCCATCATCGACATCCTCGCCGCCCTCTGCCTGCTCGTCGGCCTGGCGTTCACCCTCATCGGCGCCATCGGCATCGTCCGCATGCCCGACGCCTACCACCGGCTGCACGCCGCCTCCAAGCCCTCCACCCTCGGCCTGCTCTGCCTGCTGCTCGGCGCCCTGCTGCACCTCGGCCAGTTCGACGGCGGCACGCCCGTGGTCATCAAGTCCGTCATCGCCCTCATCTTCGCCTTCGTCGCCCTGCCCACCGGTTCGCACATCCTCGCCAAGGCCGCCTACGCCAACCGCGACCCGCAGTACCCCGGCACGCTCGACGAGAAGGCAGGCGGCCCAGCCGGTAGGGTGTAGCACTCGCCGGGGTGCGTCTGCCCGGGCCGTCTCTAACCCCTGCTCACCCCGACCAAGTCATGACCAAGCACGCCCTGATCGTCCACGGCGGATGGGACGGCCACACGCCGACCGAGTCCGCCAACGTCTTCGCCCCCCTGCTGACCCAAGCCGGGCTCGAGGTCATCCTCCGCGACTCCCTCGACGCCTACACCGACGCCGACCTCATGGCCAAGGTCGACGTCGTCGTCCCCATCTGGACGATGGGCGAGATCAGCAACGACCAGTGGGCCGGGCTCCGCAACGCCGTCGTCAACGGCTGCGGCTGCGCCGGGTTCCACGGCGGGATGATCGACGCCTTCCGCGCCAACACCGAGTACCAGTGGATGACCGGCGCCCAGTGGGTCGCCCACCCAGGCAACGCCGAGCTCACCTACGACGTCCGCATCGCCGACGCCACCCACCCCATCACCCAAGGCCTGGGCACGTTCCAGCTGCCCAACACCGAGCAGTACTACTGCCACCACGACCCCGGCAACCACGTCCTCTGCACCACCGTCATCAACCCCCTGCCCGACGGCGTCACCCCCGACTACAAGGGCCTCTACCCCACCGGCGTCACCCACCCCTACGCCTGGACCCGACAGTTCGGCCAAGGCCGCGTCTTCGGCGCCTGCTGGGGCCACACGTCCAAGGACTTCGACATCCCCGAAGCCAAGGAGATCGTGCGACGCGGGATCCTGTGGGCGGCGAACGAGCTTTGAACCGCCATGCAATGGTGGCAGATCATCTTGTTTCCGATCGGTTGCCTCATCCTGTCGGTGCCGATTGTTCTCATCTATGAACGACGCCGGCTGAGACAAGCAGAAGCCAAATTCCTCGAAGGCCGATCCCCTTTGCCAGATAGGGAGTTTCTTCATCACTTCGACCTTGGGCTATTCGATCCCCAGGATGTCCTACGGGCAAGACGGATCACCTCTCAGCAATGCGGTGTTGAAGCGGAGTTCATCTATCCCGACGATCCTGTCAAGTCATTGTGCATGCTTCAATTTGATGGCGGCGACATGCTTCAATGGCTCATGCTGCTCAAGGTGGAGCTGAAAGGACTCGAGAGAGAAGTCCACGCCATTTACAAGATGTCGTTCCAAGAATTCATCATCTTTTGCCTCGAGCGCAAAGAAAAAACCCCGGCCTAAGCCGGGGCTCTCATCTCTGTGTCCTCTGCGCCTCTGCGGTTATCCCACCGCGGACTTGTAGTTCTCGTTGACCTGATCCCAATTGATCACGCTGAAGAACGCGGCGATGTAGTCGGGGCGCTTGTTCTGGTACTTGAGGTAGTACGCGTGCTCCCAGACGTCCAGGCCGAGGATGGGGTGGTGGCCCGAGCCGTGGCCGCCAAAGGCGGGCGGGTTGAAGGTGACGTCCTGGTTGGCGGTGGAGGTGACGTGCAGCTTGCCGGAGGGCTCGACGCACAGCCAGGCCCAGCCGGAGCCGAAGCGGGTGGCGGCGGCGTTGCTGAACGCCTCCTTGAACGCGTCGAACCCGCCGAGGTCGCGATCGATCGCGGCGGCGACGTCGCCGGAGAGCGCCACGTCCTTCTTGAGCGTCGGCCAGAACAGCGCGTGGTTGAACGCCCCGCCGCCGTTGTTGCGGACCGCGCCCTGCTTGTCGGCGGGCAGCTGGTCGAGGTTCTTGAGCACCTCGTCGATGGGCTTATCGGCCCACTCGGTGCCCTCGAGCGCGGCGTTGAGCTTGCTCACGTACGCGGCGTGGTGCTTGTCGTGATGGATCTCCATCGTCTGAGCGTCGAAGAACGGCTCCAGGGCGTCGAAGGCGTACGGCAGGTCGGGGAGGCTATGGGGCATCGGCGGAGCTCCGGCGGGTAAGGGAATCGATCAATTCCGGGAAGTTTTGACCGGCGCCGACCGTTTCTCACTAGACCGGGGCACCGTTTTCAGCGTGTCGGACTGTACGCCTGATGCCCGCGGTTGACCAACCACGGGAATGAGCCAGCCTGATATGGGGTTATGCCCCATGTTTATGAAGTCGAATCGATCAACTTAGAATAATTAAATTTATTCTTTAAGATGCTTATTATAAGCATTTTACACTTTATATAGACGTGAATAGACGGGCGAATAGTGTTCTGCATGATCGTTTTTGACTTGACAAGCGTTCTTGGCGAACCGATCGTAGATCGCGGCGGTATGGACAACCGCAGCACGGGTCGATCCACGAGGGATTGACCGACTACCGGCCTCGGCCATGAGGATGCCATGACGACCTCGCTCACCCGCCGTCACTCGCCGCTCGATCAGGTCCAGCGTCCCGCCCGGACGCACATGAAGCGGTCGACTCGGCCGCTGAGCCTCGGGGACGAGTCGGTCGTCCGCCGGCTGATGACCGAGAAGTACGAGTACATGGACCACGACCTGTTCGACCTGCCCGAAGACGAGGCGGTCCGCCAGATCTTCGACGAGGCCGAGGACGTCCCCAAGCCCGACACCTCGTGGTACCACCCGGTGATGGACCGCAGCCTGTCGGACATCCGTCGGCAGAAGAACGCGGGCACGGTCCTGCTAACGGCGGCCCAGGAGCGGGTGATCTTCTCCCAATACAACTACTGCCGGATGCGCGTTTGCGTCCTGCGTGACCAGCTTCAGGAAGCCCGCGAGATCGATCCCGACATCGCCCGCGACATGCTGGACTGGTACCGCAAGGCAGACGCCTATCGCCAGCAGATCGCCCACACCAACCTCGCGCTCGTCCTGGCGATGGCCAAGCGGACGCGCATGAGCGAAGTCGACTTCGCCGACCTGATCTCCGAGGGCAACATGGCCCTGATGCGTGCGGTCGACAAGTTCGACTGCACCCGCGGGTTCAAGTTCTCGACCTACGCCTGCCGCGCGATCATCAAGGCGTTCAGCCGCCAGGGCATCAAGCTCAGCAAGTACCGCCAGATGTTCCCGACGGATTTTGACCCCAAGCTCGAGCGATCCAACCACGCCGAGCAGAAGCGTGACGAGCACGAGGACGACTGCGTCAGCGAGCTCAAAGACATCGTCACCCGCAACCGGGCCGACCTGTCGCAGATCGAGCGTGAGGTCATCGAGCACCGCTTCGCCGTTAACAAGCCGATCGTCGAGGGCGAGGACGAACCCAAACCGCTCACGCTCGAACAGGTCGGCAAGATCATCGGCGTGACCAAGGAACGCGTCCGCCAGATCCAGAACAAGGCCCTGGTCAAGCTGCGCAGCACGATGGAAGAAGAGTTCCTCGTCTGATCGCCGCGACATCAACATCGCTTCCACCCCCCTCGGCCCGTCGACGACTTGTCGGCGGGTTTTTTCTTGGCGATAGCGATCGTGAACCTGCGATCTCGAGCCCGTCACTTGATCATCTGCATCACCTCGACGCTCAGCATCGTGCCGACCGACCGTTCCTCGTTGATCACGATGTGGGCGCCGGCCCGCTTGAGCTCGTCGGCGTAGCGGTCGTAGCGGCAGCGGGCGACGATCGTGACCGTCGAGCACAGCGACCGCACGCCCTCGATGGTGTTGCGCACGGCCCGGTGGTCCGGCAGGGTGATGATCACGGCCCGAGCGGAGTAGACGTTGGCGTGCGTGAGCAGCTCGCCCCGCGTCGCGTCGCCGACGTAGGCCGCGGCGCCCTGAGCCCGGGCCTGCAGCACGCCGGCGGGGTTGAGGTCCAGCACGACGGTCGGCACGGCCGCGGCCTTGAGCGTCTCGAACACCGATCGACCCGCCGGCCCGAAGCCGACGAGGATGACGTGCCCGGTGACCGGCGCGGACTCGGGCGCCTCGCCCTTGTGCATGTTGCTCTTGTCGAGCCCGGCTCGCCGAAGCAGCCCGTTGACCCACATACCCGTCGGCAAGGCCAGGAGGCCGAGGTACGGCGTGATGAACAGCGTGAGGATCGTGATCGCGACGATGGCGTTGAACGTGTTGTCGCTGAGCAGGCCGGCCGAGCCCTGCCGCGCGATGCCGACGACGACGAAGCTGAACACGCCGAGCTGCGCGATCGTCAGCCCCGCGGCGATCGCGTGGCGGTGCGTCAGGCCCAGCAGCTTGCCGATCGGCCAGACCACCAGCGTCTTGCCCGCCACCACCGCCGCCACCCCGCCCAGCACGATCGGCAGGTGCGTCACGATCCAGTACGGGTCGGCGAGCATCCCGATCGAGCTGAAGAACAGCGTCGCGAAGACGGTCTTGACCGGGCCGATGTCGGCCTCGAGCTTGCCGGCGATGACCGACTCGCCCAGGAAGATCGCCGCGATGAACGCCCCCAGCGCCGGGCTGATCTCGACCTGATGCGCCAAGTACGCCGACCCCGCCGCCAGCACGATCGCCAGCAGGATCGTCATCTGGCTATCGCGGCCCATCGGCGTCGCACGGATCAGCAGCGGCAGCACATACCGCGAAAACAGGAAGAACCCCACGGCGAACAACCCGACGAACAGGAAGCTCTTGCCCATCTCCAGCAGCACGTCGCCCATGCCCGTCGGCGTGTCGACGTCCACCGCCCCCGCCGCGTGAGCCGAGTGCGTCAGCCAGTCCCACAGCGACCACGCCGCCTGGTTGAACGCGTGCGTCGCGTCGGCCTCCCCGCCCCCGCCGCCGGCCGAGCCCGCGATCGCCGAGACAACCAGCACGATGGGGATCACCGCCAGGTCCTGCATCAGCAGGATGCCCAGCGCGAACCGCCCGTGCTGCGAGTCGACCTCCCCGCGCGACTGCATCACCGCCAGCACCACCTCCGTGCTCGACAGCGCCATCGCCAGCCCCAGCACCGTCGCCACCGCCGGGCTCAGGCCGACCATGACCAGCCCGATCGCGAACAACGCCGACGTCGCCACCACCTGCAGCGCCCCCGCCACGAACACCTTCCACCCCAGCTTCAACAGCTTGGCCAGCGAGAACTCCAGCCCGATCGTGAACAGCAAGAGCGCGACGCCCAGCTCAGCGATGACCGTCACGTCGTCGTCCGCCGGCACCCAGTTCAGCGCGTTCGGCCCCAGCAGCACCCCCGCCAGCAGGTAACCCACGATCGGGCTCTGCTTCAGCCGACCCATGATCGCCCCTAGCACGAGCGCACCGGTCAGCAGCACCACGATCTGCAGCAGCAGCGACCAGAAGACCTCGATCGAACCCATCGCCCGAGTCTACCGAGCGGGGCGGGCCGCTCGTTTATGCTCAACGCATGACGGGCGACCCGGCCAGCGAGACCACCAACGAGACCGCGCAGGCCACGCCGCACGAGAGGCTGTTCGCCTTCCTCGCCGACCAGGACGTCGACTGCCCGCGCTGCGACTACAACCTCCGCGGCACGCGCTCGCCGATGTGCCCCGAATGCGGGGTCGAGCTGGCGCTGCGCGTGGCGCCGGCCAACCCGAAGATCGCCGCCTATCTGTTCACCGTCGGTTCGTCGGCGTTCGGGTTCGGCGGATCGCTGGTGTTCGGCTCGATCGCCGCGACGGCGGCCCCGCCGGACTGGTGGATCAGCATGACGGCCGGATTCATGATCGCCAGCTTCGTCTTCTCAGCCGTCGCGCTGACCCTGTCGCTCATCTTCCGGCGCCCGCTCTTGCGATGCGGAACGGCCCTGCGATGGACGATCGCCGGCGTCGTGACGCTGCTCGTCGCCGCGCTCAGCCTAGGCTCAATCGTCACTTTCGAAGCCTGACCTTCCCTAACACGACCTGACCCGGAACCCACCATGGCCCTGACGCCCTCGACCATGCTCGCCCTCGGCAGCCCCGCCCCCCACTTCGCCCTGCCCGACCCCGCCACCGGCCGAACGGTCAGCAAGGACGACTTCGCCGGCAAGCCGCTGCTCGTCCTGTTCATCTGCAACCACTGCCCCTACGTCAAGCACGTCGCCCCGACGCTCAAGGCCATCGGCGACGACTACGCCGACGATGTCGCCGTCGTCGCGATCCAGTCCAACGACGTCGCCACCTACCCCGACGACCACCCCGACAAGATGGTCGAGGAAGTCCAGCAGCGCGGCTACGCCTTCCCCTACCTGCACGACGAGACGCAGGAGGTCGCCAAGGCCTACACCGCCGCCTGCACGCCGGACGTCTTCCTCTTCGACGCCGACCACGCCCTCGCGTACCGCGGCCAGATCGACGACTCCCGCCCGAACCGCATCTCGTCCGGCAACTACGACCACGACACCGACCCCTCGGCCGGCGCCGACCTCCGCGCCGCCCTCGACGCCGTCCTGAAGGGCGACAAGCCGACCGACGACCAGAGGCCGTCGATGGGCTGCAACATCAAGTGGGTCGCGGGGAACGAGCCGGACTACTTCAAGTGACGATGAGCTGGTGTCAGCAAGTTCGCCGCGCCGTTAGCCCCGGCTTCTAGCCGGGGTCACCCCGGGTGAAACCCGGGGCGAATGGCGACACTTCAACCCGAAGGATCACTCCCCCGGCAGAATCGGCGTCGGCGGGATCGAGTCGTCTTGGAAACCGTCCACGCCTTCCTTGAAGATATGGATCTTGTCGAGGCGGTAGCCGCCCGAGCGGCCGGCGATGAAGAAGTAGTGATCGCCGGCGTCGAGGTCGTACAGCGGCTTGGAGAAGTGGCCCTCCTTATTTCGCATGACGCCGTAATTATCGAAGGTGGTGGAGTACGAGAAGCCCTGATCGTTCTCGAACGCTTCCTTGCTGATGGCGTGGTAGGTCTTGCGGACCATTCCCCACGGCGCGATGTCGACGCCCATCAGCGTCCAGCAGTCGTTCCACTTGTCGCGCTCGGGCGCGCCGCGGTGCGAGTGCTTGAGGGCCATGCGGTACTTGCCGGGCTCGGTGATGCGGAGCTTGTAGATCAACACGCCGCGGGCCTGCACGTGGATCGCGTGGATGTAAGGCGACATGTAGCGGAGGTAGCCGTCGCCGGTGTAGCCGTCTTCTTCTGTGTGCAGTTCCCAGAAGCCGGTGAGAGGGACGCTCTCGGCTTCGATGACGATGCGGCCGTCGACTTCCTGGAAGATGCTCTCGGTGGCGGGGAGGTTGATCTCGGGGGTCTTGGCCGGGGGCGCGGGGGGCGCGGCCGGGGAGCCGCCGTTGGTGGGGATCGGCTCGGCGCCAAGCCAGTCGCGCAGCTCGTCGACGCTCGTGAACTCGTCATCGCCGCTGACGCCGAGCAGCCAGGTGAGCATGCCGGCGTCGGAGACGTCGGGCTTCTTGCTGGCGACGATCCGATCGAAGACCCACTGCAGGTTGGGGTCTTGGTGATCACGCAGCCAGAACCAGTCTTCGTTCGACTTGGTCTTGAGCCCGCCGTTCTGGTCCTTGATCTGCAGGATGGTCAGGTCGGGGTAGAGCTCGAGGATGTCGTCGAGGTTGCGGTGCCAGAGGCGGGACTTGTGATAGTTGTTGTACTTGTGGTGACTCACGTAGATGACGTGTTCCATCGCGGCGGGGTCGGCGGCTTCGATCGCGCGATAGATAAGCTCGACCGGCCCGGCGGCGACGAGGTACAGCGGGTCTTCGGCGGTCGACGCGTTGATCTGCTTGACGAGGTTGGCGATCGCGCCGTCGGGGTCGTACGCGGCGTCGAAGAAGACGCCCTCATCGAACCCCCACCGCGCCTGACCGCCCATCGCGCTGTGCCACAGGCGGTTCTTGTCCGGCTCGATCGGCTTGTACTCGAGCCAGTTGTTGAAGTCGTAGTGAACAAGCTTGTCCTGCAGCCCCGCCTTGGCGAGGACCGCGAGGGTCATGGGCGTGGCCCCGACGTCGTCGGCGTCGGCGTCCGGGTTCCCATCCGCGCTAATCGCGATGCGGTTGTGGGGTTGCCACGGCGAGTCGGCGGCGTGAGTGCTCCAAGACGCAACCAGCCCCACAAGCAAAGCGATCAAAACACCCGTGAAACGCCGCGATGGAATCTTTTGCATCAGAAACATCACCTCAGTCAATGTGCCGAAATCGGAGAGAAAGAGATAAAACGTGGAGCCAGCCAGACAAGCCAGCCAATATTCAGCCTAAAAGCCCATGCTTAAGTACGCAAGCAAGCAGCCGTTGAGACACATCTCATGCATTGATGAAGCTCAGAAGGTGAACGAGCGACGCCAGGTGGAATGAACCGGCTCCGCCAACACACGGCGGATTCGAGAGACACTTGACCTCGTTGCGTCGTTGACAGTCTACAAAGTTCGCTAGCCCGAATGGCCACCTCCCCCGTTTTTCTCGTTATGCCGCTGTGGAGTGCCAGCTCGACCGCGGAACGCCGCCGCCAGCACGCGGCCCTCCCGCCGTGCGATCTGCGCGCCGAACGGGCGACCAACCTTGGCTGTCACTGGCTCGGCCGCGGATCGAGACCCAGGACGAAGCCCGCCGAGATCACCCCTCGCGCATCTTCTTCAGCGGCGCGTACACCGAATTCACCGCCGGCCAGTTGACGACCTCGAACCAGTTGTCGATGTACTCGGCGCGGCGGTTCTGGTACTTGAGGTAGTAGGCGTGCTCCCAGACGTCGATGGGCAGCAGCGGCACGAAGCCGGCCATGGTCCGCATGTCCTGGTCGTTCATGCTGAAGGTGATCAGGTTGCCGCCGATGGGGTCGAAGCCGAGCACGGCCCAGCCGGAGCCCTTGACGCCGGCGGCGGCGGCCTTGAAGTAGGCCTTGAACTTGTCGAACGAGCCGTATTGCTTATCGATGGCTTCGGCGAGCTCGAACTCGGGGGCCCCACCGCCGTTGGGCGACATGGTGGCCCAGAAGACGGTGTGCATGACGTGCCCGCCGCCGTGGAACGAGAGGTTGCGTTGCAGGGCGGCGAGCTTGGTGGCGTCGATCTCGCCCGAGGCGGTCATCGCGTGCACGGCGGCCATGGTCTTGTTGAGGCCGTTGACGTAGCCCTGGTGGTGGATGTCGTGGTGGAGGCGCATCGTCTGCTCGTCGATGTGCGGCTCGAGGGCGTCGTAGTCGTAGGGCAAGGGCGGGAGGGTGTACTGCGTGCCGTCCCAGGCCTCGGAGAGCAGGGCCTTGACGGGCTGATAGGTCGCGCCGGCGAGGTTGGCCGGGTCGGTCTGAGCGGCCTGGCCGAGGGCGGAGGCGGCGAACGCGCTGCCGAACAGCGCGGCCGGGGCGGACATGGCGAGCATCTCACGGCGGGACAGGTCGTCGGACATGGCGAGGCTCCTCGGCGGGGGCGATGAACGGACGTGACTGACGCAGCCTAGCGCCTCGACCCGGCCAAGGCGAGCCTTACCGCAACCCCAGCGTCTCGTCCCAGCCCATCACGGCGTTGAGATTCTGGATCGCCTGGCCGGAGGCACCCTTGACCATGTTGTCGATCGCGGCGAAGACGACGACGGTCGGCTTGTCCTCGGGGCCGACGAGGCGGACGGTCAGGTCGCAGAAGTTGGTGTCGCGGACGTGCTTGACGTTGGGCAGCGCATCGTCG
>JBCCZA010000003.1:0-33803 GCA_039188455.1 Planctomycetota bacterium | reverse complement strand
GGGGGTAGGAACGCCCCGTGAGCGGCTCGTCCCCCATCGGCAGGGCACGTACGAGCACGCGACATCGGGGAAGACCGCCGGACGGGACGCCCCCTGCGTACGGCGCAGGCCGGGCGGCCGACGAACGACGATCGCGACCCTGCCTTAGCGATCGACGGACGCGTGAGCTGCAGAGGCCGCGCCACCCCTCCCCCCGGCGTGTTGCGTGACAAGTGTGCAACCGCTGTGGAACGTCGGCGAAGCAGCGCGAGCGTCACGCGAGGCTCGTTGACATCCTGTGGGCGCGATGCGCAGAAGACCCCTTAGATGCGACGCTACGCGTCGCTGAAAGACGTGTCATGCGTCGCCGTGGTCCTTCAGCGACGCGTAGCGTCGCAGCTAAGGATGTCGTTGACGTTGCGTAGCGTGTGGATGCTTCGACCCCGGCTGGAAGCCGGGGCTAATGGGCGGCGGTTACGGCGCGGCGTTGACGGGGTTCGGCGCCATCGCCAGCCAGGTCGACCACTGGTCGGCGTCGACGAGCTTGCCGCTGCCGTCCATGCGGGAGATGGAGCCGGCGCCCTCGTGGCGTTGGGTCGGGCCCTCGTCGTACCAGTTCGCGCCGTCGTTCCAGCTGCCGCCGGCGTCGACCTCGTCGAGTTCCCAGAAGAGGACGACGTCGCTGGCGAACTCGGTGATGTCGTGCGACGGGCGCTCGGCGTAGCTGGAGACCGCCCCGTTCATGACGTAGCTCGACAGCCGGCGGACGCCGGGCAGCTGGTCCTGCAGGTCTTGGTCGAGCGGGCAGAGGAACGGCTCGACGACCTTGACGTAGTCGGCGATCTGGCCGTCCTCAATGGCGAAGTCCGGCTCGCCGCCGGGAACTCGGTGGTCGTAGAGCCAGCCGGCCGAGGGGGCATAGGCGGCGGCGTTGCCGTTGTCCCAATTGGTCCACGGCAGCTGGTCGCGGTGCTCGACGGTAAACACCTGCGAGGCGAGGTTGACCTGGCGGAGCTGGCTCTGGCACTCGAGCGCCTGGGCGGTGCGGCGGGCCATGGCCAGGGCGGGCAGCAGCAGGCCGATCAGCAGCGCGATGATGCCGATGACGACGAGCAGTTCGATGAGCGAAAACGCGGCGCAGCGGGGGCGGGTCGGCATGAGAGTCTCCCTCGGTGAAGCAGGACCGTTTGAGTATCGGCGGGCGGCGGGTGATCTGTCCAGACCTGGTGTGTGCAGGCATCCCGAGGCGTCGCGTCGCGGATCCGGGAATCGGGGGAACGATCCGGCAGGCTGCCGCGTTGTATCCCCATGACACACACCCGCACTGGCGTGCTCGGACTGGCCACCGCGGCGATCGCGCTCGGCGTGCTCGCCGGCTGTTCGACCGACGAGGGGGCCTCGGGCTTCACCTCGCTTGAGCAACGCAACCGCGACCTGCTCGACGTCGACACCTCCGGCATGACCCCCGAGGAGGCGGTCGAGGCGCGACGGCAGGCCGAGCTGCGCGTTCGACAGTTAACAATCATCGAGCGGAACCGCCGGTGGGATCAACTCGGCGGCGGGAGCCGTGGCCGGTACTGATGACGACCCTCACGGCGGCGCTCGCGCTCACCGGCGTGCTCGGCGAGTGAATCAGACCTTCAGGTCCGTCTGCTGGTCGAGGTGTTCGGCGTAGCGCTTGCGGATCGGCTCAACCACCTCGGCGATAAAGGCGTCGACCTGCTGCGGGGCGCGGCCGACGTATTGCGACGGTTCCAGCGCGGCGGCGAGGTCGATGTCCTTGAAGCTGGGGTCTTGCGCGAGGCGTTCCAGCAGGTCGTTGGGCTTGCCCTCTGACTTCACCTCGGCGGCCGCGGCTTGGCTGTGCGTGCGGATGACCTCGTGGAGTTCCTGGCGGTCGCCGCCCTGCTGGACGGCGGCCATGAGCAGGTTTTCGGTGGCCATGAAGGGCAGCTCGGCGGCGAGGTTGGCGGCGACGGTCTTGGGGTAGACGACCAAACCCGACGTGACGTTGATGAGCAGGTCGAGGACGCCGTCGAGGGCGAGGAAGGGTTCGGGCAGGGTGAGGCGTCGGCAGGACGAGTCGTCGAGCGTGCGTTCCATCCACTGCTCGGCGGCGGTGGTGTAGGGGGTCTGGGTGAGGCCGATAACGAAACGGGCGAGGCCGCAGATACGCTCGGAGCGCATGGGGTTGCGCTTGTAGGCCATGGCCGACGAGCCGATCTGGTTCTTCTCGAACGGCTCTTCGATCTCCTTGCGGTTGGCGAGGAGTCGGAGGTCGGTCGCGCACTTGGCGGCGGCGGCGGCGACGGCGGCGAGGCCGGACTGGACCATCGCGTCGACCAGGCGGGGGTACGTCTGGCCGGTGACGGCGAAGCGCTGGTCGGCGTCGAAGCCCATCTTGTTGGTGACGAGGCGGTCGAGCTTGTCGACCATCTCGTGGGCGACGTCGGGGGTGTGGCCGGCGTTGAGGAAGAGCGCGAGGAACGAGGCCTGCGTGCCGGTCGTGCCCTTGACGCCGCGGAAGCGGAGGGTGTCGAGGCGGTGCTCGATCTCGGTCAGCGCGAGCGCGAGGTCCTGGGCCCAGAGGGTGGCGCGCTTGCCGACGGTGGTGGGCTGGGCGGGCTGGTAGTGGGTGAAGCCGAGGGTGGGCAGGTCGCGGTGCTCGGCAGCGAATCGGCCGAGGCGGTCGATGGCGGCGGCGGTCTTGCGGGCGACGAGGGTGAGGGCGTCGCGGAGCTGGAGGAGCTCGGTGTTGCAGACGACGAACTGGGAGGTCGCGCCGAGGTGGACGATGGGCTTAGCGGTGGGGGCGACGTCGCCGAGGGCGTGGACGTGGGCCATGACGTCGTGGCGGAGCTTTTTCTCGTAGGCCGCGGCGTTGTCGTAATCGATGGGCTCATCGACGGCGGCGGCGAGCTCGGCGAGCTGGTCGTCGGTGATGTCCAGGCCGAGCTGCTGCTGCGACTGGGCGAGGGCGAGCCAGAGGCGGCGCCAGGTGGTGAACTTGGTCTTGGGGGACCAGATGAGCTGCATCGCCGGCGAGGCGTTGCGGGTGGCGAGGGGGGAGGTGTAGGTGGTGTCGGACACTTGGTGGTGGGTGGTTTGGCGGTTTGGTGGTGTGGTGTGATCGAGGCGGCGGGTCGCCGGCGGTCATGGCTTGAGCACCAGACCGCCAAACCACCGAACCGCCAAACGACTAGCCGACATGCTCGGACTTGGGGTTTCGGTTCATGAGGGTGGTGATGCCGTCGAGGGGGTCGAGGCCCTCGAAGAGCACGGCGTGGATGCCCTGGGTGATGGGCATCTCGACGCGGTAGCGGTTGGCGAGTTGGACGACGGCGCGGGTGGTCTCGACGCCTTCCACAACGCCGGGGATGTGGGCGAGGACGTCGTTGAGTTTTTTGCCTTTGCCGAGCTGCTCGCCGCAGGTGCGGTTTCGGCCGGTGGGGGAGAAGCAGGTGGTGGCGAGGTCGCCGACGCCGGAGAGGCCGAAGAAGGTGTCGCGCTTGGCGCCCATGGCGACGCCGAGGCGGGTGATCTCGGCGAGGCCTCGGGTGAGCAGGGCCGACTTGGCGTTGTTGCCGGCCTGGAGGCCGTCGAGGATGCCGGCGGCGATGGCGATGACGTTCTTGGTCGCGCCGGCGAGCTCGACGCCGAGGAGGTCGGCGTTGGTGTAGACGCGCAGCCAGGGGGTGGTGAAGAGGTCCTGGAGGGTGGCGGCGAGGTCGGGGTCGTCGGCGGCGGCGGTGATGGTGGCGGGCAGGCAGCGGGCGAGCTCGTCGGCGATGGTGGGGCCCAGGAGGCTGGCGAGGGGTCGGGGGGCGGCGTCGGGGGAGTCGCTGCCGTGGTTGGCGAGGGCGTCCTGGATGATCTGGGTCGGCCGCAGGAGGGTGTCGGTCTCGATGCCTTTGGTAACCGAGGCGATCGGGGTCCCGGGCGGCGTGTGGGGGGCCAGGCGGGTCCAGACCTCACGGACGTACTGGGTGGGGACGGCGTTGACGACCAGAGCGGTGTCGGCGGCGAAGAGCTCGGCGGGGTCGGCGGTGAAGGTGAACCCGTCGGGCAAGCGATGGCCGGCGAGGTGGCGGGTGTTCTCGCGGGTCTGGCGGAGGGCCTCGATGTGGTCGGGGTCGTGGCCGAAGAAGCCGACCCGAGCGTGGCGGGCGTCGAGGACGAGGGCCATGACGGTGGCCATGGCGCCGGTGCCGACGATGGCGACGCGTCGGGGGCCGGGGTTCAGGGGGGGCTGTTGTTGGCCGATGGAGACGCGGGGCATCGGTGCATTGTGCGTCGCCGAGGCCGACCCGGGCAAACCCGCCCCCCCGGCCGCGAGGGCTGCGAACGCGGCACGGTTCCAGTAGACTCGCCGTGTCCCACAGGGTTATTCGAGCGAGATCACCATGGCACGTAACCGTTGGCTGGCGTTGGGGATGGTCGGGCTGGCGTCGCTGGTCGCCACGACCGGTTGCGAGACCGACTCGTACTTCGACCCCTCGGTCGTTGGCCGCTGGGAGCAGACCCCGGTCACCCTGCCCATCCTCAGCCGCCTCGAGCTCATCGAGCCGATCGACGACCTGTCGATCGAGACCACGCCGGTCCGACCCGAGGACCTCGTGCCCGATAAGCGTGAGTACGTCATCGGCACGGGTGACGTGATCACCGTTTCGATCTTCGAGCTGCTCGATATCGGCCAGGATTTCGCGGTCACCCGCCAGGTGGAGCAGCTGGGGACCGTCCGCATCCCCAATGTTGGTGCGGTTCGGGCGCAGGGTTTGACCGCTGCGCAGATGGAGAACGAGGTCGCCGACACGCTCGAACGCCTGGGCATCTTGAGAAACGCCCAGGTCAGCGTGCTGGTCAACCAGTCGCAGCGGAACACTTACAGCGTGCTGGGCTCGCCTGAGCAAGGCCGAACGGCCATCGGCACCTACGTCATTCCCAGGCCCGACTTCCGCCTGCTCGACGCCCTGGCGTTGGCTCGCGGCGTCCCCGGCCGGACCAAGACGCTGCTGATCATCCGCCAGACCGCGCTGACGCCGGAGGTCGCGGGCGAGCCGCTGCCTCAGAGCGTGCAGCAAGATCTCGGGCAGACCACCGCCGAGGTCGAGCCCGCGCCCAGTGACCCGTCGGAGCTGATCGACCGCCTGCTCGAGGGGATCGAACCCGAGCCCGCCGCGGTGCCCCGTGAAGAGGCACCCGCCGCGCAGGCGGCCCCGTCTGCCGTGGAAGGGGGCCTCGACGCGGAGTCGGACGCGGGCCAGTGGGTCTACGTCGGCGGGCGATGGGTGCGGATTCAGCCGCGAGAAACCCAGACACCCGCGTCGACCGCCGAGGCCGCCACCGCCGAGGAAGAGCGCCTCGCCTCGCTGCGGTCGCTGATCACGCAGCGGATCATCCAGGTGCCCTACGAGCGCCTGATCAACGGCGATATGAGCTTCAACCTGGTGATCCGCCCCGGCGACATCATCAAGGTCCCCGATCCGACCGCCGGCTTCGTGTACATCATGGGCGCCATCGGCAGGCCCGGCGCCTACACCGTCCCCGGCGAGGAAGACCTCAACCTTAAACAGCTCATCGCCTCGGCCGGCAACCTCTCCGGCCTGGCCATCCCCGAGCGTGTCGACCTCGTCCGTCGCGTCGGCAATAACCGCGAGGCCACCATCCGTCTCAACCTCCGCGCCATCTTCGAGGGTGTTGAGCCGGACTTCTTCCTCAAGCAGAATGACCTGGTCAACGTCGGCACGAGCTTCATCGCCACGCCGCTGGCCGTCTTCCGCAACGGCCTGCGATTCACCTACGGCATGGGCTTCATCATCGACGAGAACTTCGCGGATCAGCTTTTCTGACCGGTCGGCCGGACCCGCGTGCGTTTTTGATGAGGGCAGACGACGGGACCCCCCAGTTGCACTCGCAAGCCGGGTTTCTCGTCACAGGCCGGCATCTCTCCTGCAGGCGAGTGCGTTTCGACCCATCGAAAAGACGCATAAGTTCCGCTTGGGAAGCCACATAGCTAGCGATACCGGGCCGTAGCGGTGCGATGCCGAAAGACCGGTGATTCTGGTGGCGTCACGGCGTGGGCGTGATACGCTTGACAGTCTTCGGTGCTCCGCGCCCACGAACCCGGCCAACCAGCCGGCCGTAGCACCCATCCCGACGAGGGTGAGTCGGGATCGATCCAGCTTTTTCTGCTCGCAGGACCCCCACGTCTGCCTGATACACCGCCTCCGCCGGCTGAGTCCGGCCCGACGGGATGACCACCGCCCACGCCCCCGACCTCCGCCGCGGCGCCGCCGCGCCGCTCGCCGAACCCTCGGGTCGGCCGATGGTCGCGTGGGTGGTGACGGGGCTGATCGGCGTGCTGTTCTGCGCCATGTTCTGGAACTTCCTGTTCCGAAGCTTTCGCTTCGCGCGGCAGGACATCAACGACTGGGGCCACATCCTGATTATCCCCGTGCTGGCCGGCGTGCTGCTGTACCAGCGGTGGGATCGGCTGCGTGCCCTGCCGATCCGGCCGGCGTGGGTCGGTCTGCCGATCCTGGTGGCGGGGATCGTGAGCTACGCGTTCTGGATCCACCCCGGCCGCAACGACATGCTGCAGGGCTACAGCATGATCGTCGCGTTATTCGGCCTGGTGTGGCTGCTATTCGGCACGCGGGCCATGCCGATCCTGTCGATCCCCGTGCTCTTCCTGGTGCTCGGCGTCAAGATCAGCGACCGCATCTGGGCGGGTATCGCCCTGCAGCTGCAGCACATCGCGGCGGACCTCTCGACCCGCGCGTTGCAAGTGCTCACGATGGTGGTGCCTGGCTTCCACGACGCGGACCGCAACGGGTCGGTGATCGAGCTGGTGTTCTCGAAGAACGGTGTGCTGGTTCACGAGAGCCTCAACGTCGCAGAGGCCTGCGCCGGGCTGCGGATGCTGATGGCGTTCATCACGCTGGGCGCAGCGGCAGCGTTCCTGGTGAAGCGGACGTGGTGGCAACGCGTCGCCATGATCGGGCTGGCGGTGCCCATCGCGATCCTCGTGAACTGCGGGCGTGTCACGACGCTCGGGTTGCTGTACCAGATCGATCCCGAGCTGGCGTCCGGCGACTTCCACACGTTCGTCGGCATGCTGATGCTGATCCCCGCGGCGGGGCTGTTTCTGCTGACGGGCTGGGCGCTGGAGCGGATCGTGGTCCGCGAGGACTCGGCCAACGCGAAATCGCCGCCTGCGAACGCCGCGCCGCCGGCGCAGCCCGATGCGTGGATCAACGAGCCGCCGTCGAGGCCAGGCGCGGCGGCGGTGGTCTGGGCGATCATCTCGGGGTTGGGGGTCGCGGCGACGGCCGTGGCCACCTACGCGGTCGCGCTATCGCTGCCCAAGCCGGCGATCGCCCTGCCGCTGGTGCCGACGCTGTTGGATCAGATGCTCGGCCCGATGCTGGTGATCGTGGGGCTGCCGACGCTGGCCGCCGCGGTCGTGGCGAGCGTCCTGCTCTGGCTGGTGCCGCTGGCCTTGCCGGCCCTGCGCGTGCCGGCCCACGGGGGGGGCACGACGGCGCGGGCGCAGCGTTTGGTGGCGGCCGCGTTCGTCGCGTCGCTGCTGGGCGGGGCGGCGGTCGCGCAGTTCTCGGCGTTACACCTGTCCAAGGCTCACCTGGTCAAGCTGCCCGTGCCCATCGAGCGGCACCTCTACGAGATGCCGAACAGGCTGGGGTCGTGGAAGATCGTGCGCGACTCACCGCCGCTGAGCAAAGACGTGCTCGACGAGCTGGGCACGACCGAGTACATCTCGCGGATGTACCAGGACACCGCAGCCAAGGACGGCGGGCCGGGCGCACTCGTGCTGCTACACATGGCGTATTACACGGGCACGCCCGACACCGTGCCCCACGTGCCCGAGCGGTGTTTCGTCGGCGGCGGCGCGACGCCCGTTGGCGGGCCCGACGTAGTGCCGCTAACGGTCGATAGCCCGATGTTCGTGGTCGACGCCGATGACCAAGGCGAGCCGATCATCCTCGCGCCGTCCGGCCTGGCGCGCGACGAGGTCCGGCTGCCGGCCAAGCAGTTCGACGCGACGATCTTCTCGTTCCAAGGCACCGAAGCGGCGGACGTCTCCAGCGTGCTCTACTTCTTCGTGGCCAACGACAAGGCCTTGGCCACGCCCGACCAGGTCCGCGCCCACGGCTTCTCGATCGCCGACAAGCACAGCTACTACTGCAAGGTCGAGTTGCAGTGGTTCGGCGTGTCGGACCCCGAGGTCGTCAAGTCGCGCAGCGAAGCGTTCCTGGCGTCGGCGATGCCCGAGATCATGGCCTGCCTCCCGGACTGGCAGGCGGTGCAAGCCGGTCAATGGCCGCCACAGGAAGCCGCCACCCCTCCGATACTCGAACCCGCCGCAAGCCGGTAAGTCTTTCCTCCAGGGCAGAACCCACTCAGACACAAGGTCGATGCACTCATGGCGACACGCGTGAATACCAAGTTTGTCCTCATCCTCTGCGGCGTGCTCGTGCTGCTCGTGGGGTGCGTGGTGGGTGTCTGGTACTACAACGAGTCCCGCAGCACAGGCCACTACATCCGCATGGCGGACCAGTCGATCGCCGAGGGCAACGTGCGCAAGGCGGTCTCCTTCTACGGCCGCGCGGTCCATCGCCAGCCCAACGACCTCGATCTGCTCGATCGCTACACGGAACTCATGCAGCAGGCCGAGGTCGAGAACCTGACCTCGGCGCAGAGCTACCTGCGCGACTACACCGGCGCCAAGCGTCAGGCCGCCGAGCGATCGGGATACGCGGACGATCGGATCCAAGAGCACTACGCGACGATGTACGAGCTGGGCCGGCGCTTCAATGCGCCCGGCTACTTCGAGCAGCTCGTCGAGCAGGCGGGCAATCGGCTGGCGTCCGATCCGAGCAACGCCGTCGCCCTGAAGTACCGCGGGCTGGCTTCGTTGAAGGGCCTGAGCCGCGACACGCCGCTGGAGATCCGCGATCGGACGCGAGAAGACCTGCGGCAGGCGGCCGATCAGCGGCCCGAGGACGTCGATGTCGCCTGGGCGCTCAGCGACTGGAACCTGCGCGAGGCGCAGCGGATCGACCGGCCCGGCGACAACATCGGCGACCGACCCGAGGAGGCTGATCAGCTGCGCGAAGAGGCGATCGCGGTCGCCACCGAGATGCTATCGGTCGATCCGGCGAACCCCGTGCGTCAGATGCGGTACCTCGAACTCATGGCAAGCCCGGGCCTCAACCCCGACGGGGTGTCGCCTCACCCCAGCGCCGGCGCGATCCGCGAGATCGCCGAGGCAGTCGCCGCGGGCGGAGCCGACGCCGC
The DNA here is from genome assembly GCA_039188455.1 of Planctomycetota bacterium. Taxonomy (GTDB): domain Bacteria; phylum Planctomycetota; class Phycisphaerae; order Phycisphaerales; family Phycisphaeraceae; genus JBCBUE01. Next base: position 24,506 of record JBCCZA010000003.1, on the reverse strand, counting down.
CGAGCAAGACCCCATCGGCCTCGGGGGCGTGCTGAACGTGCTGCTCACCCTGTACCCCGAGCCGGCCGAGGGGGCCGACCCGCCGATGACCGAGGGCATGCAGATGGTGAGCGACTTGCTCACGGCCGCGGGCGAACGGCTGCCCGACAACCTGTCGGTGATGTTCTTCGCCGCCGAGCTCGATCGCCGTATGAGCCTGCCCGACGCGGCGCTCACCGGCTTTGACCGCGTGATCGAGGGCGCGGACAAGGCCGACTTCATCAGCTATCTCGAGGGCACTCAGCTGGTGCCCCGGGCTTACCTCGCCAAGGGCGAGCTGCTTCTGGGTGGCGCCGACGAGAACGACCCTGCGGGCTCCACTGAGATCGCCGATCAAGTCGACGCCGTCGCCGACGAACTGGCCGCGAGAGTCGGCGACGAATCCCCGATGGTCGACATCCTCCGCGGCAAGACGCTGCTGCTGCGGGGCGAGACAGCTAAGTCGATCGCATACCTCGACCGCGCCAGCGCCCGCCTGCAAGAGGCCAACCTGCAGATCCTGCTGCTCTCGGCTCGCGCACGGATGCAGAGCGGCCAACCCGGCGCGGCCGCCGAACGCTATGAGCGAGTCCTCGAGTTGCAGCCCACGGCTCACGCCATCCGCGTCGACTACGCCCGATTGCTCGCGACGCTGGACGAGGCCGATCGCGCGCGTGAGCAGCTCGGGCTGGTGCTCAAGGCTGACCCCGACAACGAGCCGGCTCAAACGCTGATGGCCGCCCTGATGCTGCGGACAGACGATGCCGACATGGCGTTGGGTCGGTTCGAGCAGGCAGCGGAAGGCGGCGGGTTGCAGGAGCTGACAACCCTGGCCACGGTCTATTCGCGGCTCGGGCGCAACGAAGAAGCCAACGAAGTGGCGACTCGAGCCCTGGCGATCGACCCGGCACATCTGCCCGCGCTGCAGGTCGCGGTCAGCACGGCCGGCGACATGGAAACGCGACGGTCGCTCGTGCGTGAGGCCGCCGACGCCGGCCTGGCCGAGGATCGCGTCGCGATGCTGATGGGGCTGATCGACCTCGCGGATGGCGGCGGCGCGGCGACCCGGCGCGACGTGGTCGACATGATGATCGCCAACAACGACGACCCGGTTCAGGCCGGGCTGACCGAAGCACGCCTGTACATCGACAGCGACGTCGAGGCAGACGCCGAGCGCGGGCAAGCGGCGCTCGACGCGCTCATCGCGTCGCACGCCGACGACCCGGCGGTCATCGAGTATCGCTTTGCCCGGGCGATCGCGGCGGAAGACCTCGAACTGGCGAGCCAGCTGGCCGAGCAGGCCGCGGCGACCGACGCCGATCTCGCCGGCGGGCAGTTCTACGCGGGCCTTCTGCTCGACGCACAGGGCGAAACGGACCGGGCGATCCTGACGACCATCAGCGCCCTGGAAGATCGGCCCATCTACAGCCGCGGTTGGGCGCGGCTGGGCTCGCTCTACCAACAGACCGGGCAGACGGACTCGGCGATCGAAGCGTTCGAGCGGGCGGTCGAGCAGAGCCCCAGCAACATCGGCGCGTTGGTGGCCTTAACCCAGCTGAGCGCTCTGGCCGGCCAATTCGATCGGGCGCTCGAGACGGCTCGTCAGGCCGCGCGACGGTCACCCAACAATCGTCGCGTGCAGACGATGGCGATCGCCCTCGAACAGCAGCACGGCGACATCGATCGCGCCATCGAGCAGCGTGAGCAGTGGGCCGAGCGCGACCCGAGCGATCTGACCAACCTCCGACAGCTCGCGTTGGGCTACGCGAAGCGGGGCGAAGTCGAGGCGGCGTTGGAAACGCTCGACCGATCGGCCGGCGACGATTCGAGCGTGCTGCAGCTGGTCCAGGCTCGCGCTGCGGTGTATCAGCTTGCCGGCGAACCCCAGAAGGGCCTGGATGTCCTCCGCGGGTATCTGCAAGCCAGGGGCGATCGGGCGACCACCGAGGACCTGACGGCTCTGGCCCAGTACTACATCCAGAACAACCGCCAGGACCTGGCGGTGGCCACGCTCAACGAGGCTCGCAAGGGTGAAGACCCCGACACCATGCCGGCGTCACGCGCCGTGGGCGATCTGCTGTTCAACGCCGGGCGCAGCGAACCCGCCGCCGCGGTCTACGCCGCCGTGTTGGAATCGAGCCCGGACGACGCCAGCGTCCGACTCCGCTTGGCCGAGACCTATCTGCGGCTCAACCGGCTTGAGGACGCTCGCGCTGCGCTCGATCACCCGTCCGTTTCCGACACGGACACCGCCAAGTTGGTCCAAGCGTTGATCGCGAGAGAAGACGGCGACTACGCCGGCGCGCTTCGCCTGATCAACCAGCTGATCGCGGTCGATCCCGAGCGAGCCGATCTCTACATGCACCGCGGCATCATCCTCTCGCGTCAGGAGGGCCGTCTATCAACGGCGATCGACGATCTGGAGCGATCGCTGTCGCTCGACCCGGACTCGACCGTCGCCCGTTTGACGCTCTCGCGCTTGCTGTCCGAGTCCGGCAACCCATCGGGAGCGATCGATGAGCTCGTACGGCTGGTCGCGCGGACACCGGACTTCCGGCCCGGATACGCCGCGCTATCAGAGGCGTTGGTTGCCTCGGGTCGATTCAGCGACGCCGAGGTTGCCCTCGGTGACGCGGCGAGACGATTCCCCGACGACCCAACGTGGCCGCGTCGGATGGGTCAACTCGCGTTGAGCCGCGGCTCGGTCGATGACGCCGTCGACGCCTATCAGCAAGCGGCCACGCTCTCGGGCAACGGGGTCGACTCGGCCCGCCTGGCCGACCTGCTGCTCCGCGCCAACCGCCCGGCCGAGGCGCTCTCCGGCATCGAATCGCTGGACCCGGCGCTGGCCGCCGTCCCTGCGATCCGCGTGCTCCGAGGTGCCGCGCTCAACAGGCTCGGCCGCGACGACGAGGCCCGGGTCGACTTTGAGCAATCGATCATCGGCTCGTCAACGCAGCAGGGGCTCGTGAGCGTCGCAGGCCGCATCGCCAACGAGCTGACCGTCGCCGAGGCCGTGTCGATGGTCGATGCCGCGGCGAACGCGGACCGACAGGCCATCTCGCAGGTCGCCGCGGCCGGCCTGCTCATCAACGACGACCCCGCCGCCTCGGTGGACCGGCTCAGGACCGTCGAGGCGATGGTCGCCGATGACCCGGCCCTGGCCCAGGCCTGGCGGCGGACGATGGCAATCGCGGCGTACTCACTCGACGACTACCCGGCGGCGGCGGCGATGTACGAGCGCGTGCTCGAAGACAACCCCAACGACCCGTCGGCGTTGAACAACTACGCGTTCATGCTCGTCAGCTACCTCGACGAGCCCGCGCGTGGCCTGGAATTGGCCCAACGCGCCGCGACGCTGCTGCCGCAGAACGGCCGCGTGCTCGACACGCTCGGTCTGGCCGAGCTCAAGGCCGGCCGAGCAGAAGAGGCGATCCTGACCCTGCAACGGAGCCGACAGCTCGAGCCGTTGGGAATCAACGCGCTGCACCTGGGCATGGCTTATCTCGAGGTTGGACGACGATCCGACGCGCGTGCCAACTTCGAGGAAGCCGTCCGGCTTGCCGAATCCGAACAAGACGCCGATACCTTCAACCAGGCCCGTGAGCTGCTGGCGTCGCTCACCGATCCATCTGTCACCGTGGAGTCCCCATGATCCCTCAGTCCCCCGCCAACGGCATGCCCCCGGTCCCCCCGCCACCCGGCCCCAGCGGGCCCGGCAAGTTCAAGCCCGTGGACCCGATGCGGTTCGCCCGCAAGTACGTGTGGGTGCTGGTCGCCGCCGCAGTTGTCGGCGGAGGCGTCGGCATCGGCCTGCAGGTTGTGCTGGCGAACACGATGCCGGCCTACTCCTCGCGGGCTCAGATGATCGTCGTGCCTTCGGATCGCGCGTTTGTCTCGTCATCGCCCGAGGGGTCGCGCGACGAGTTCGTGAGCGCCTTCATCGCCAATGAGATCGCCCGAATTCAGTCGGAGCGCGTGCTGCGCAACGTCATCGAGCGTCAGGCGGTCCTGGACACGCAGTGGATTACCAACTTCGACACCCCCGACGACGCCATTAAAGCGCTCCGTGAAGACGTGCTGACGATCAGCCCGTTCCGCAGCTCAGAGCTGATCAACCTGACCGCCGAGACACCCCGCAGCCGCGAAGACTGCGTCACGATTCTCACGACCCTGATCAACGTCTACACGGACATCCTGCAGCTCGAATCGGACAGCCGCAACGCCGATCAACGGACCGTTTATCAGCAGGACGTGAACCGCCAGGAAGAGCGCATCCGGCTGCTCCAAGACCAGTCGGCGGCGTTCGCTCGCAACGAGGAGATCGACTCGCTGGACACGCGATCCAGCCAGGCGATGATCGTCTACCGCGAGCTCGTCCAGCGGATGACCGCGTTGAACTTCGCGCTCGGCCAAGCGCGTGTCGGCGCCGAAGCCATCCAGGAAAAGGTCGACGCCGGCGACTTCCAGCCGACGCTCGAAGACCAGATGGCCGCCGATGCACACCCCCTGGTCATGGGGCACAGCCAACGCATCCAGTCCCTGAAGGAACAGCTGGGCATGCTGAACGAGATGGGTCGGCCCAACAGCCACACCGCGCATCGGATCAGCGCGCAGATCGCCGCGGCCGAAGACGAGAAGCAGCTGGAGGTCAACCGACAGATCCAGATCCAGATGCAGCAACGCCTGGAGGGGGCTCAGAACGCCGTCACGTCGCTCGAGGGGAACATCGCCGACCTCGCGGACGATCTCGAAGAGGCAGAGGCCAGATCGGTCGACCTGACGACCAAGCTGGCCAGGTATCGCGAGCTCCAGAAGGAACTCGATCTCGCCCGCGATCGCCGCGACCGTGCCCAGCGGACGCTCGACGAGCTGGCGATGACGAGCGCGCTGCCCAACGCGGTCCGCGTCCAGCGATACGTCGCGCCCGAACGCCCGTCCCGCTCGTTCCCGCCCGGCATCCCGACGATGGCCGCGATGGGCATGTTCGGCACGCTCGGGTTGATCGGCGGACTGCTGTTCCTGCGTGAGGTGCTCGATCCGCGTTTCACCAGCCCCGCCGACGTCGGCCTGCTGCCAGAAGCGGAGCTGCTGGCCGTCCTGCCGCACGCCAGCGAAGACCCCTCGGGCCAGACCGACATCGCGTGCGTCGTGCAGCGTCAACCCAACGGGCTGATCGCCGAGTCGTTCCGCCAGCTGCGAACCGACCTGCTCGCTCGGGTCGACCGGCGCGGCTATCGCGCGGTGCTCGTTGCCGGCACCGCCGCCGGCTCGGGCACCACGACCGTCGTACAGAACCTCGCGCTCAGCGTGGCGTCCAACGCCAGGCGCGTCCTGATCGTGGACGCCAACCTCCGGCGGCCGCGTCTGCCCGACGCGCTGGGCTTGCCCGAAACGCCCGGCCTGGCGGACTACCTCGCCGGCACCGCCGGCGGCGACGAGATCGTCCACGCCCTCAGCGACCTGCCGTTGAGCGTGCTGCCCTGCGGGTCCGATCCGCAGCGGCTGACCGCCGAGTCCTTCGAGTCGCGCCGCTGCCGCGAGCTGCTCACCCGGCTCGAGTCCGAGTTCGACCTGGTGCTGATCGACTGCCCGCCGGTGCTGCTGACGTCCGAGGCCAAGATCCTCGCCAAGCACGTCGACGCCGCCGTCGTCGTCACCCGTGCCAATCGCGATAAGCGCGGCATGACCGCCCGTGCGATCCGCCGCGTCAGCGGCCAGCGTGCCGACATGCTCGGCGTGGTGCTCAACGGCGTGCGTGGCACCGCCGGGGGATACTTCCGTCAGAACTTCCGCGACTTCTACCGCTACGGGCAGACGTCCGACCGCCGCGATGCGCTGCGTCGTCCCCAGCCCCAGCCGACCGAAGCCGTCGAGTCTGTCTGACCTCGTTGTTCCCCCGCTGACAAGACTCGCATGCCCCCCGCAGGACTCGCCCAGGTCGAGGCCACTCAAGTGCTCGCGCCTTACATGGGCGTGTTCTTTGTGGCGTTCCTGGTCAGCCTCGTGGCCACGCCGCTGCTCCGCCAGCTCGCGCTGGCCAACGGCATCGTCGATGTCCCCGACCTGCTGCGCAAGAACCACCGCGAGCCCATCGCCTACCTCGGCGGGGTCGCGATCTTCATCGGCTGGCTGCTGGGCGTCCTGAGCGGCGGCTTCGCCGTCCCGCACACGTTCGACCTGCCCGAGGGCACGCCCACCGTCGACTTCCCGATCTCGATCGTCATCGGCGGGATCGCGATCGTGATGACCGGCATGCTCGACGACATCTACGGCATCTCGCCGAGAGTGAAGATCGGCGGGCAGCTCTTCGCCGCGGCCGGCCTGGCGCTCGACGACATCGGCCACCGCCTGCTGCAGAACTGCCTCAACATGCTCGGCCTGGGCTTCATCCCGGAGATCGCGGTCTACTGCCTGGGCACGATCTTGCTCGCCTTCCTCGTCGTCGCGGGCTGCAACGCCGTCAACCTGATCGACGGGCTCGACGGGCTGGCGTCGGGCGTGTGCGCGATCGCCACCGCCGGCTTCCTCGCGCTCGCCACCCTGGTCGCCATCGACGGCATGGCAGGCGACGCCACCGCTGCCTCGATCGCCACCGACCCCGTGCGAATCGTCATGTGCCTGGCCGTGCTGGGCGCGATCCTCGGGTTCCTGCCCTTCAACTTCAACCCCGCGACCATCTTCATGGGCGATGCGGGCTCGCTGCTGCTCGGCTTCTTCGCGATCACCTCGATCCTGCTGTTCGCCGACACCGGCGGGCACGCCCTGCGGCTGGCGATCGCCTCGCTGATCATCTTCGCGGTGCCGATCACCGACACGTCCCTGGCGATCATCCGCCGCAAGATGCGCGGCAAGTCGATGTTCGCGCCCGACAACGAGCACCTGCATCACCTGCTCCGCCGATCCGGCTACACCGTCCGGCAGTCTGTCGGCATCCTGTACGCCGCCGCGCTGGGCTTCGCCGTGCTCGGCGTCGCTCTGGTGGCGTTCGACCTGCAGCTGCGCTACGTGCTTGCCGCGTTCGTCGTCATCTACGCCTTCATCCTGGTCACGATGTACAAGGTCGCCCGGAACCTCGGCGCACGCGACCGTCGGCTCGCCGCCGGTGAGGCCGCCGCAGCCGCCCCCCTAAGCGAACCGAACCGCGACGCGGCCCCCGATACGGAGTTGGCCGCCGCAACCAACGGCCACGCCAACGGCAATGGCAACGGCTACGCCGCGACGACCCCGCCCGACGGCCCCAACGGCCGCTAACCGACTCCGAGCCGCATCCCCCGCCGCACGAGCGACTTGCCGCGATCCCGGGTGACGCTACACTGATGGGTCGGCGGCAAGGTGAGCCGCCTTTTTGCTCTGCGGGCGTCCCGCCCCGGGCCCAATCATCGGCAGGCACGACGCCGCCATCGATCCGCCCCCTCCCGGCCGAGCCCGCTCGGCATGTGAAGCGTGAGACAGGCGATTCGAGGCAGGCTCTCCGTCAAGCAGTACGCCGCGGCCGCCCTCCCGGGCCGGCTGCCTAACCGACCTCCCACCGACCCCGCTCAGGACCCGTCCCATGGCCTCGCTCGCAAAAGACCTCGTCGAAGCCGGCATCCACTTCGGCCACCGCTCGACCCACTGGAACCCGAAGATGGCCCCCTACATCTTCGGCAAGCGCAACAAGATCCACATCATCGACGTCAAGGAGACCATCAAGGGCCTCCTGCTCGCCCGGAAGTTCCTCACCAAGACCGTCGCCTCCGGCAAGGACGTCCTCTTCGTCGGCACCAAGCGCCAGGCCCGCAACTGCATCGAGAAGCACTGCCAGGCCGTCGAGATGCCCTACTGCACAGAGCGATGGCTGGGCGGCACGCTCACCAACTTCTCGACCATCCGCCAGCGCCTCAAGCGGCTCGAAGAGCTCGAGCGCATCGAGGAGTCCGGCGAGATCAACAACTACTCCAAGAAGATGGAGTCCACCCTCCGCCGCGAGAAGGGCAAGATCCTCCGCAACCTCGAAGGCATCCGCCACATGACCAAGCTCCCCGGGGCCATGGTCATCGTCGACCCGCGGACCGAGATGAACGCCGTGCGTGAGGCCCGCAAGCTCGGCATCACCACCGTCTGCCTCATCGACACGGACTCCGACCCCGCGCTGGCCGACATCCCCATCCCCGGCAACGACGACGCGATGCGGTCGATCGACGTGATCGTCCAGTCGCTCTGCGCCGCCGTGGCCGAGGGCAAGACCGCCCGCGCCCAGCAGGCCCCCAAGGAAGACGAGGCCGGCGAGCAGCCCCGCAAGCGCTCCCGCCGGGCCCAGTTCTCCGCCGACGCCCCGGCCCCGACCGCCGAGGACGACCCCGCGCTGGACGCCCCGGCTCCCGAAGCCGCCGCTCCGGCCCCGGCCGAAGCCCCCGCGCCGGCCCCCGCCGAGCCGGTCGCCGTCCCCGCCGAAGCCGAGCCCGCCAAGAGCTGAGCCCGGCCGCCACCGACGCGCCAACGATCGATAGACTCCGCCCACCGCCGCACCCCGCGGCGGCGGCCCATCAACCCCTACCGCCCCACCCTGGAGGAACCCTCCCATGGCGATCACCGCCGCTCTCGTCAAGCAACTCCGCGAAGCCACCGGCCTGGGCATGATGGAGGCCAAGAAGGCCCTCAGCGAGGTCGGCGGCGACTTCGAGGCCGCCATCGACTACGCCCGCAAGAAGGCCGGCAGCAAGATGGCCGACCGATCCGACCGCGAGGCCGGCGAGGGCCGCGTCGCCGTCGCGCTCGCCGACGACGCCAGCAAGGCCGCCATCGTCCTCGTCAACACCGAGACCGACTTCACCGCCAACAACGACGGCTTCATCGCCATGACCGACGCCGTCGCCAAGGCCGCCCTCAAGTTCGAGCCCGGCGACCTGCCCGAGCCCGACGAGACCATGAAGGCCGCTATCGAGGAGGTCCGCCTCACCACCAAGGAAAACGCCCAGTACACCAAGGGCAAGGTCCTCGGCGGCGAGGGCAAGACCGTCGGCGGCTACGTCCACCACAACGGCCGCGTCGGTGCCCTCGTCGAACTCACCGGCGAAGGCGTCACCGACGAGCTGCTCAAGGACCTGTGCATGCACGTCTCGGCCATCGTCCCCGCCCCCATCGGCCTGACCGAGGACGACATCCCTGCCGAGACCATCGCCAAGGAAGAGGCCTTCGCCAAGCAGCAGGCCATCGACCAGGGCAAGCCCGCCGAGATCGCCGAGAAGATGGTCGCCGGCAAGATGCGCAAGTTCTATGAGGAACAGCTCTTACCCCGCCAGAAGTTCGTCAAGGACGACAAGAAGTCGGTCCAGGACATCCTGCCCAAGGGGGCCGCGATCACCGCTTTTGCCCTGTTTAAGGTGGGCGGCTGAGCGAACACAACCAACGGCATCTACCTAGCCGAGTCGCTATGTCGCCATTGCGGCGCTGCACGGAGCGGCGTACGGTAAGTGCATGAGGGCGGACCAATCTGCATGCGCGAACCGTGTCCTGCGGGTGGTCGCTGTCTTATTGGCTTTCGCCATAGTCGTTTGGCCACCCAGCAAGGTCGACGCCAAAGGTAAAGACAAGGACAAACGAGAAGTCAGCGGGCGAGGGGCCAGCGATTTCGAGCTTTCCGACGTGCTGTACGCGTCCACGCCCAACGTGTCCTACGGCAGAAGCCTGGCCATGCCCGACACCCGGCTGAGCCGCAAGGTCCTCCACGCCGCCTCAGAAGACGGCAAGGATTGGATGATCCTTCGGTTCAACCGCCGACTCGATAACACGGCCAAGAAAAACAAGGTCGGGCTGACCGGCACCGGTCAGTGGGAGCTCTCGCCCGGGCGCCCGGTCGAATACGAGTTCGATCGCGGCAAGATCACGATCAAGACCAATCGACGAGGCAAATCCCAGGTCGCCGGCTCGGCCAAGGGGTTGGTCAATCGCCCGTTTATCGCACCCAACCGGCCGTCCAGCATGACCTTTCGTGGAAAGGTCCGTTGAGGGATCTGACGCCTCAACCGCCGGTCGGTCACCGGTGCGGCCTGAGTTGACGCACGGCGGGATGCGGCGGTCGACGAGCCCGCTCGAATGCCCATCGAGGGCGGCAGGCGGCGTGACGAGCGAGCCCCTATCCTCCCCAGTGAGACGTGTCTATGTGTCGGTTTATCCTGCAAAATCGAGCGAAGCTGCTAAATCCGACAGCTCGGCGGCGTCCAATATTTCAACATCACCCCGCCGATCAACCACGCGACGGTTGCTGGCTGCGTGTTCGCTCGCGACAGCCGCGGTTCTCGGGGTTCCCGCCCTGGCCCCCGCCATGGGCAACCGCAGCAACCCCAACGGCTCGTATCGCGTCACCGGCGACGTCACCCAGGTCACCAAGAACGACGGCGTCAAGATCACCATCGGGCCCATCGACTTCAAGGGCAAAGGCACGCTCCGCGGCTCGGTCGTGCGCTTCAACGGCGACTTCGAGGATGACAGCGGCCTCCAGGACTACGACGCCCCCAGCAAGATCGAGCTCAAGCGCGAACCCGGCGAAGGCAAGGCCAAGCAGACCGACAAGCTCGTCATGCGGCTCAAGGACAACGGCCTCAACTTCAAGTTCCGCGACCCCACATCCAAGAACACCTGGAAGCAGTCTCGCAACGGTCGATGGGTGTCGACCACCAGGGCAAAAACCACCGGCACGACCGAAGGTGGTTTCGACGCCTCGATCGACCTCGACCTGCGGTTCGCCTCCAACTAGCGGGACACTATGAACCGTTTCCCTCACGCTTCAGCCGCATCTGCAGCCCCCCGCCGGGGCGCACAGGCCTTCGCTGCGATCGTCACCGCAACCTTCGCGCTGCTCGTCATCCCCGCACCCGCCAGCGACGGCAATGCCAGCGGCCGCTACCGCGTCACCGGTCAAGGCACATACATCGAGCGCGGAGACCCCGGCGGCAACGACATCAACGGACCGTCCAAGTTCAGAGGCGATGGACGCCTGCGTGGCAAGGCCTTTGCCATCGAGGGGGTCTTTCGCTTAGCCGAGCTGAACGGCTTGCCTCTCGTCTGCGAGGCCAAGGTGCCCAAGCCACCCAGCAAGAGCCCGAGGGCCAAGCAGCGCGGCAAGCTGATCGCCACCATCGATGGCGCCAAGCTCCGCGACGACAAGGCCAAGCACGCCTGGAAAACAAACCGCCGCGACCAATGGACCGGGCAGACGCGGGCCAAGGCCAACGGCGTCGCCGCCGGCGTCCGCAACGACACGCTGAAAATCGACCTCAAGTCCACGTCGCGATGAAAGCAGCAACTTGAAACACCACGCTCTCAATCTGAGGCGTCGCGTTCGGCGCGGTGGCTTTGCCGTCCACTCCGGTCGTCGACGGCAAAGCCAAACGCGATCGTCCTCAGGGCGCTTACCGGGCAGACGTCAAGCTCACCTTTTGCCAGTTCGACAAAGACCAGGCCGGGCGCACCGACACGGCCGGAGGCCAAGCCAAATTCGCCGGCACGGCCATGAAATACAAGAACCTGGAACTCGACAAACTCGGCATCGTCTTCTTCGGAAACGAGGTCCTCTTCTCGATCTACATTGCCCTGCCGAGTTCCCCGAAGCCGGGCAAGAAAAGCAACTTCAAGGACAAGGCAAAGCTCACTCTGTCGGGTGATCCCGACGGCAAGTTGCCGGATTTCAGGACTCATTTTCCTCTGGGTAAGGCGAACGTCAAGTTCAGCCGGGACCGCCGAGGCGCATGGCTGTGCGTCTCCAAAGCCAAGGCAATCAAGACCGTCACGCCCACCGTTGACGGCAAGAGGCAGCTCTTCACCGACGCGCGGGTGCGGACCAAGTTCGCCTCGAACTAAACGGCCAATCCGTCCAGACGCGGCTAAAACCACGGCCTTTCCACCAATCTTGACCGCAAGCGGGACTAATTTCTGCTTGGTGAGCGTTGTCTCTGGCAGACATAGCCCGGTGTCAAGTATCCTCCCAGTCCGGGCCCGGAAGCCGTGCTCCGGGTCCGCGGTATCGATCACACGTTGTCTGCGGGCCGGCCGGCCCGATCCGAGGAAAGAGCATGCATCACCCGAAGCCCGCCGTGTCCACCGCCCGCCGCCGCATCGATATCGCCGCCGCGGCTGTCGTCGCCGTCGCCCTTCTGTCCGTGACCGCGATGACGATCGCCCAGCCTCGCCGCGACAACCCAAACGGTTCCTGGAAGGCGCGGGCCTCGTGGTCGACCGCGAGCCCGGGCGCCAACTTCAGCAACATCCAGATGGACGGCGCCAACGGGTCCGGCACGTTCAAGAGCCTCGACCAGATGAACTTCGCGGCGTCGAACTCGAACCTGAGCAATGTGCGCACCAAAGGCAAGGTGTTCTTCAACAAGAACATCAATCCAAACAACGATGGCAACCAGATGGCCACGTCCGACAAGCAGCGCGTCCAGCTCAACTACAACGACGGCCAGCGCGACACCTACAAATTCGGCAAGCAGCGTTTCACCTTCCAGAAGAACAGCAGCGGCAAGTGGATCTTCCGCGGCAACGCCCGCGGCGACCTGCAGAAGCGCAAGCTGCCCAACGGCAACACCGTCAAGCCGGACGGACAGATGGCGATCAGCTACAAGTTCGTCACGAGTTGATCGCTCACCTCGTCGACGCAACCAACGCCTGACGCGGGCGGTCGGTCTTAAGCGGCCGGCCACACTCCGGGCATGCGTCGCCGAACGACTCGCGCAGGTCGTACCCGCAATCGACGCACTGCCCCCGCATCACGCGGCGCCAACGCATGCGGTCCCACAGCAGCCACCAGATCGGCCAGACCGATAGCGGCGCGGCGATGGACCACCACGGCAGGACAACCGTCGGCCAGTAGCGGTGCGGCTCGTAGCCGAAGCCGAACTTGTGATAGCGAACGTCGTCGGAGAGAAACGCCGCGCCGTCGACCTCGACGCGCCGCCACTCGATCGCGCGGTGCGGCGTCTCTCGGTACGGGAAGATCTGCACCAGCAGCTCACCCCCGCCGGACTTGAGCCACATCGCCGGCCGCCACCACGTGTCCGGCAGCCGCACGAAGTCTTGCACCCAATAGCTCCGCACGGCCAGCACCAGCACCGCCGCGAGCACCAAGGCGTTGGTGATCCTCAGGGTGGTCAGCAGCAAGGTCTTGGCGCGTTTCATCGGCGGCGGCACAGGCGGGGTCAGGCGGGGGGTTTACGCATCGCGATCGTGGCGTCGTGGCCCCCGGGGAAGTAGTCCTGCCGGAACCGCACCAGCGGGGTCTGACGAAGCGCCCAGTCGAGCAGGCGGTCGGTCGGTAGCCGTCGGGCGGGGTAGCTGGCGCGGGCTCGGCCGGGGTCACAGCGGCCGGAGAGGAAGTTGAACGCGATGGCCTCGCTCGCCGACGCCCACATCGACTCGAGCAGCCGCATGGCGACGTCGTCGGCCATCGTGTTCAACGCGCCCGACAGCGTCACGATGCTCGGCTCGCCCGTCGCCAGGAGCGCCGGTTCGCTCACGAAGTCCCCAGCGACGAACGTGGCCCGGGGCAGGCCGCGCGACCGGGCGTGCTCGATGACCTCGTCCACGCCGTCCACGCCGACGAACCGGGCGTAGCCGATCCGCCGCTCGGTCATCCAGGCGGCGAAGTCACCCGGCCCGCAGCCGGCGTCGAGCACAGTGCGCCCGCCCAAGCCGAACGGCTCGACGGGCCCGCCGGACTCGTCGTCATGCCCCCGATCGTCGGTCCCCAGCGGCGAGTCGCCCAGCCCCTCGAGCATCTCGGCGATCACACCGAACCGCAGCTGCTGGCCGTCGCGGCTGTGCCACAGCGTCGAGCCAAAACCCCCGCCGTGAGCCACCGCGGCCTGCCGGTAAGGCGTCAGGTAGTCGTCCGCGGGCTGAGAGGTCGTGCCGGCCACGCTGCATGCTACGCCCGACGACTACACTCGCGGCCGTGTCCGTCGAGAGTTCCCCCGACCCCCAGCACGACGCCGCCGATCTCGCCTGGGCAAGCCGGCTCGGCGGGCGGTTCGTCGTGTTCGACGGGCCCGACGGCAGCGGCAAGTCCACCCAGCTCCGCCGGTTCATCGACGCCGTCACCCGCCGCGGGCTGACCGTCTGCGAGGTCCGCGAGCCCGGCGGCACGGAGCTCGGCGAGCGCATCCGCTCCCTGCTGCTCGACCCCGCCCACACGCACGACATGACCGACATGTGCCAGATGCTCCTCTACATGGCCAGCCGGGCCCAGCTCGTGCAGGAGAAGATCCGCCCGGCCTTGCAGCGCGGCGAGCTCGTCCTGGCCGACCGGTTCATCAGCTCGACGCTGGCGTATCAGGGCACGGCCGGCGGAATCGCCATCGACGACATCGACGCCGTCGGCCGCGTCACCCTCGCCGACTGCTGGCCCGACCTGGTCGTCGTCTTCGACGTCGACGAGCAGACCGCCGCCGCCCGCATGAACCCCCTGCTCCGCGAGCGCGAGTTCGCCGGCGACAAGGACCGGATGGAGCTCCGCGGCGCCGCGTTCCACCGCCGCGTCCGCCAGGGCTATCTCGACCAGGCCGAGCGCGACCCCGATGGCCACCTCGTCATCGACGCCCGCCGTGCCCCCGACCGGGTCTACGACGACCTGCTGGCCGGCCTGGCCCGCCACGCCGACGCCTGGGACGCCTAGCCCAGCCGGCGTCCACCGCTATCGAGGCACGCCCTCGCCGGTCGATATGGCCTGCATGAAGCACGTCTTCCGACTCCTGGCCCTGCTGATCGTGGCCGCCGGCGGCGTGGCCGGCTATCAGGCGTATCACCAGCACAGCACGGTCGCCGGGCTGCGCGACGCCCTTGACGCGTCCCGCGCCGCCTTCGACGATCTCGCCACCGACTACAACCAGGCCGTCCGCCAGACGGCCGTGACCGAGCTGATCGTCGTGGACGACACGCTCACCGTGGTCGTCAAGACCGCCTTCGGCGACGTCGAGGCGATCACCACGCCCTACGACCCCCGCCGCGAGATCTACGTCGACTACGTCGTGCTTGACGGCCGGGTCTGGGTCCGCCGCGTCTTCGACGACCTGACCGCCCCGGGCGACGGGCTGGTGATCGAGTCACGCTACGGCGCGATCGATTGGGACACCCACGCCGACGCCGACTACGGCAAGGCGATCTACCGCAAGCTCACGCAGGGCCGCTGGGCGATCACCGTCACCGGCAACGGGGCAATGGGGCTAGAGAAGATCGCCGACGACGCCGAGATCGAGCTGGTCGAGCCGCCGGCCGTCGTGCAGCGGTATCACGCGATCGAGCGATCGAGCGAGTAGCGCGGGGTCATCACTCGACCAACGCCTGGAACGGGAAGGCGGGCAGGCCTGCGCTGTTGATCAGGTTGATGCCGTGGGGGCCGTCCGTGGGGTTGTTGCCCCAGCCGTAGCGGACGTCGAAGGGCGCAACGACGCCGGCCGGGGCGGTCACGAGCATTGCGTCGCCATCGATCGCGGCGACCGGCGCCCACCGCCAGGTGTCGCTATCGCTCGCGCGGACGGCAAACCCACGCGGCGCTTCGCCGTCCTTGGTGGCCAGGCCCGCCGCGTGATCGAATCGGAGGCGCATCCTGCCGCGACCTGCGTCATCGGGTTCGACCGGCTCGCCCGCTACGAACGTCGGGCCTTGATCGATCAGCCCGTCTATCTCGTAGACCCGCCGCAGCGCGATCAGCGCCAGCCGACGCCCGACCTCCTGCTTGTTGCCCGGGTGGATGTCGTCGGCCTCGCCGATGTCTACGGCCGTGGCGAGGTAGGTGTTCGGGTGGTGCGTCGCGGTATCCAGCTGCGCCTGACGGACCGGGCCCCAGCCTTCCTCGTTCGGATCGGCGATCGGCGCTCGGAAGTTCGCGAGCTGCACCGCGAGGAACGGGAACTCACGATGCTCGCCCGGCTGGTTCCACCGTGACCGCCAGTCTTCGATCAGCAATCGCATGAGCTCGTCGTAGCCGTCGGCTCGAGTAGCATTCGATTCGCCCTGGTACCAGATCACCCCGCGCTTCGCGACGGGCGCGACCGGCTCGACCATCCCGTGATACAGCACAGAGGGCACGTTCTGAATCCGCGCCCCGCGCAACCGCGGGCTGTGATTCGTCAACTCCTCACCGGCAGCATCGGCGTCGGCTTGAGCCTGGGCGCGGCGCTGGGTGATGCGCTCGGCGTACTCGGCCGAGCCCGGCAGCGTCGCGAACGACTCGGGTGTGACGTACGCCTCGGCCGACGCGCCGCCCCAGGGCGTCACCACGAGGCCAACGGGCACATCCAACGCGGTGTTGAGCTCACGGGCGAAGAAGTAGGCGACCGCCGAAAAGTCACCCGCCGTCTCGGGCGCGCAGACCCGCCACTCGCCGCCGTTGGCGAACCGCGGCGCGTCGGCCGCCGTATGCGGGTGCATGAAGACGCGGACCTCGGGATGCTCGGCGGCGGCGACTTCGGGTTTCATGTGGTCCAGCCGGTTCATCGTCCAACGCATGTTGGACTGGCCCGACGCGTGCCAGACCTCGCCCACAAGCACATCGGTCAGCTCGATCGTCTCGCCGCCGGCCTCGGCGATCGTCAGCGTCCGGCCGTCGGACGACGCGGCACCCGTCGGGATATCGATGCGCCAATTGCCAACATCGTCGGCCGTGGTCGTCGCCACCTCTCCGGCGAACGACACCGAGATCTGAGCCTCGGGCCCGGCCTTGCCCCAGATCGGCACCGCTCGCTCCCGCTGAAGAACCATGTGATCGCTGAGCACATCGGGCAACTGCAGCCCCGAAGCCCCAAACGCCAGCCAGGCGGTGAAAACGAAAAACCAACGACCGACCCCAGCGCAGCGAATCACCATGACAAACCCTCAGCATCAAGAACTAAATGAAACCACGGCGGTACGCGACTATACCGACAGCCCTTGACTCACTCCAAGATCGAGGCGACTTGGAACTCAGCGTCGACGACGAACGGTGAGCGCGACGAGCATGCCTAAGCCGAGGCAAGCGGCCGTCGGGGTCGGGACGACGCTCTCGGGCGTGTCGTTCGGGTCGAACTCGTAGGTCAGCCGGACCCAGCCGCTGGCGGTCAGGCCGTTGCCGCCGGACGTGCCGAACTCGCCCGAGTCGTAGTCGGCAAACACCGACGCCAGCAAGTCGACGCCCACGACGTCATCGCCGGTAAAGAACCCCAGCAAGCCCGACTCGTCGGTCATGTCGAAGCCGGTGCCCGACTCGTTGATGAACAGCCCGTCGTCCTCGAAGAAGCCGTCGACGCCGACCTCGTACTCGCCGAAGTCGATCTCGTCGCTGAGCGGGCCGGCCGCGCCGGCGCCGAAGAACGTCAGCTCGGGGTAGCCGTCGCTATAGGACGACGTTTCGTCGAGCGAGAGCAGCACGGGATCGATGGAGGTCTCGATGGCCCCCTCGATGGTCATGCCGATCGAGAACTTCACCTTGTTCAGCGTGCCGTATGACGGATCGAACTGATCCAACGGCAGCGAGTCGTTGCCGTCCCACCGGCGATCGTTGGGGTCGAACGCGCTGTCGCCGCCGCTGAGGTCGGACTCGATGAGTTGAAACTCGAAGTCGCTCTCGACGGACTTGACGCCCGGCCCATCGGGGACGTGGTGATCGCCCGCGGCAAACGCCGACGACGCGGCGATCGAAAAGGCGAAGCCGCTGAGCGCGAACACGGACCTGCCGATGTGATCTGCTGCCATCTGATTTTCCCCTGATCGGTGAACCGGTTGAACTGAAGCGTCACGCAGTATCTCAGGATTCTCGCTCGAACGCTAGCGCCCTGTGATTAGATCATCACTCGCCGGGGATGTAGGAGATCACCCCAGACCACGGCGAGGAAGCCGTCGCGTAAAGCCGCTTGGGAATGCGACCGGCTTGATAGCCCAGCCGGCCGGCGTTGAGGGCGTGGCGCATGGCGTGGGCCATGGCGACGGGGTCCTTGGCGTGGGCGATGCCGGTGTTGAGCAGCACGCCGTCGGCGCCGAGCTCCATCGCGATGGTCACGTCGCTGGGCGTCCCGACGCCGGCGTCGACGATGACGGGGTAATCGGGGTCGCCGCCGTGCTCGGGGGCTTTCAGCATCTCGAGGATGATGGTGATGTTGTTGGGGTTGAGCACGCCCTGCCCCGAGCCGATCGGCGAGCCGGCGGGCATGACCGACGCAGCGCCGGCGTCGCGGATGGCGCGGGCCATCACGGGGTCGTCCGACGTGTAGCACAGCACGGCGAAGCCGTCGTCGGTCAGCCGACGCGTCGCTTCGAGCGTACCAACGGGGTCGGGCAGCAGCGTCTTCTTGTCCGACAGCACCTCGAGCTTGACCCAGTCCTTGCCGGGGTTGTCGAGCTGGTCGAGCAACTCGCGGCCGAGCTGGGCGACGCGCACCGCGTCATCGGCGGTGAAGCAGCCGGCCGTGTTGGGCAGGATCGTGTAGCGGTCGAGGTCGATGAAATCGAGCAGCGACTGGCCGGCCTCGTTGTACAGCCGTTCACGGCGGACGGCGACGGTCACGGTGTCGGCGCCCGAGGCATCGAGGGCCCGCTGCATCTGCGGGAAATCGGCGTACTTGCCGGTGCCGACGATCAGTCGCGACGCAAGCGTGCGGCCGGCGACGACGAGCGGCGAGTCGGAGGTGGTGGCGGGGTCGGTGGCGGCGGTCATGAGTCCAGCGTAGGTTTTTTCTCGGCGGAGGCTGGGCCGGAGATCGCCCGTCGAAACAGAATCGGCCCGCCCACGAACACGGCGGCAAGAACGACCCCCAGCCCCAGCATGACCATCGGCCCCGGAATCCCTCGGCCGGACAGCGACATGAACGGGCCGATGGCCGTCGACAACGGGGCAAAGACCGGCGGAGCGTGTTCCAGAAACACCCAGTCCCACCACGGCGTGAGCGAGCGACCGGGCATCGCGCGGATGAGGAACGGATAGACCACGCCGCCGCTGGGGCCCGCGCTGGTGTAACTCGTCGAGGCGTACCCCAGGTAAGACGGGATCATGAAAAGCAGGGGCAAGACCAACCACGCAAGCGCCCTAGCCAAGCGCGATTCGGAACGATCAAACAACAACACGATCCACAGCCATATCGCGCCAAGCAGCAACACCTCGAACATCAGGGTGAGCACGTAGCCGCTGGCGCGGGCGACGCCTGCCTCGAAGTGCCCATTGCCATTCCCCAGCCTCAGGAGCGTGGCCGGGTCGTCATGCCCGAAGCGCTCGATCAGGGCTCGCTCGCGCTCGTTCAGCAAGGCCTCCAGCGTGCGCTGGGCGGGAGGCAGCTGCAGCCAGCGATCGGCGGCTCGGCGTGCAAAGTGATCGGGGGGGGGCCGTCTGCTTCGGCGATCGCGTCGACGGCCTGAGGCATCGACGCCTCAACCGTACTGCGTTGAACGCCACGGATCTGCGTGCCGTGCATGTGACGCGAGGCGAAGAAGACAGATCGACCGTCGGCAATCGGACTCAGGGGCAGCCCAAACCCATCGCCCAACGATGCGGACCTTTCATCGAAGTGAAAGACAACCCGCCACAATTCGACAGGATCGGCGGGTCGGATGGGCGCCATGCGACCCGCGAGCGTGAAGACCGCGACCACTACACCTAGCCAGCCCACGATCACCGCTGCGGCGATTACCGCTTTGGCCCGTCGTGAGCGCTCCATCACCCGCCGCCGACGAGGGTGACGAGTTCCAGGCGGTCGCCCTCGGCCAGGGCCGTGTCGGCGTGGGCCCGCTTGGGGACGACCGAGCGGTTGCGTTCGACGGCCACGGGGCGGCCGGCCAGGCCGAGCTGCTCGAGCAGTTCGGCAATCGTTTGGGCCTCGGTCTGGGTCTGCTCGCCGTTGACGAGGATCTGCATGCCTAGAGTTTAAGCCGCGGTCGGCGTGCGTTCGCCGGGCGTCGCGTTACCCTCCGATCGGCAAGGAGACAGCATGTTCCAGCGAGCCAAGCCAGCCATCACGGGGGCGTTTGCCCTGACGCTGTTGGGTTGTGGCGACGCCGGGCCGTCGAGCTCGGCAGCGACGCCCGCCGCGACGACGACGGCCGCATCAGCGGAGGCGCGCACGCTGCCGCGGATCGACCTCGACGGAATCCGTGCCCTGGTCGCCGAGGCGTCGGCCAACAATCAGGTCGTGGTGATCGACTTCTGGGCGACGTGGTGCGTGCCGTGCGTCGAGATGTTCCCGCACCTGCACAGCGGGCTCAAGGAATTCGGCGACCGGGTGGTGTCGGTGTCGGTGTCGTTCGACTCCGACGACGCGACGCCCGACGGCGAGACGTACGAGGCCAAGGCCCACGACTTCCTCGTCCAGCAGGACGCCCTCAAACACGGCTACATCACGCCCGCACCCGCCGACCAGGAGGCGATCGTCGATCAGCTCGGCCCGGCATGGCAGCACGTCGCGCCGCCGGCCGTGTACGTCTTCGGGCCCGATGGCGAGCTGTCGGCCGAGTTTGTCGGGGCGCCCGACCCCGCGGCGACCGCCGGCGAGATCGTGGCTCGCGTCGGCGAACTCGTCGTTGCCGGCGACGACGCCACGGCGAGCGTGCCGGCCTCCCCGGGCCCCAGCGATGGCTAACACGCCGCCACGCCCCGCCGACGCCTACGACGCGTGGGCGCCGGTGTACGACCGCACGTTCGGCGCCCTGGTCGAGGGAGCCCGCCGCCGCGCGATCGAGAAGCTCGATCTCCGCCCCGGCCAGCGCGTGCTCGACCTCGGCATCGGCACGGGGGCCGCGATGGACGCGATCCCCGGGGACACGCGCGTCGTTGGCGTCGATCTCTCGGCGTCGATGCTCAGCAAGGCCGCGCGTCGGCTCGGCAGTGAGCCCGCCCGCACCCAACGCCACCTCGTGCAGGCCGACGCCCAGCTCCCGCCATTCGGCGATGGCGTTTTCGACCACGTGCTGCTGACGCACGTCATCAGCGTGGTCGACGAGCCGGCAACGGTGATGCGGCGTGTCGCACGCATGGTCAAGCCGACCGGCTCGGTGCTCATCGTCAACCACTTCCGCGACCCCGACTCGCCGCTGTCGGGCGTGAAGCGGCTGCTCAACCCGCTGTGCGTGCGGATCGGCTGGCGGAGCGACCTGACGCTGGCCGAGTGCCTCGACGGCGCGGCCCTCGCGATCGACCGCGTCGAACGCCGTTCGCCGCTGAGCCTCTGGCAAGCCGTGCGGCTCCGGCCGATCCCGCAGACCGACGACGCCCACGCCGCGGACCGCTCCGACGCCTGGGCAGTCGCGAGCCCTGCTGAGCACACCGACCGCCCCGCCGAGGCGATGCCGACACGCTGACGCCCATACCGCTACCCCGCCCGTCGGTACACTCGCCTCATCGACGCCGCGACCGTCCAACCCCGACGCCCCCGCCTCGCCGCAATCGCCCGCCTCATCGCCGGGCTGACCCTCGCGGCCGCCTCGGCGTGGGCACACGCAAGCGTCACGCCCGACGCCCTGAGTCCGCTCGCCGAGCCGGTGCTGGACTTCGACGCCACCCTCGGCGCCCGCCGCGCGACCGTGTGGTCGCAGGACGGCGCCCGCTGGCTCGACCTGCAAGGCGACGCCGCGATCGCCGCCGGGCCGTACGCCTTCACCGGGCCGCGCGCGATCGCCCGGATCGACTCGCAGCGGCTGCCCGGCCGGGTCGTGCACCACATCGCCGTCTACCTCGTCGACGCGAAGCCCATCGGCGATTCGCCCGTCCGCGCCTCGGCCCCGCGCCTGCTGATCACCGTCTCGACGACCGGCCGCGTCGACCTCGAAGCCGACGCCCTCGACCCCGCCACCACCCCCCCGCCGAACGACACGCTCGTCGACGAGGCCCGCCAGCGCATCGACCGTCGCTACACCGCGCTCACGGCCGACGTCCTGCCGACCCCCGCCGAACCAATCATCAGCCCCGAGACGCTCGAGCGCCGCGACCTCGACCGCGCCGCGCTCGAACTCAAGCAAGCCTCGAGCCGTCTGGCCGCGCTGCGTGCCGCCCAGCTGCGATCGGCGCCCAAGGACGAGGCTCAGCGCATCGCCGCAGCCCAGCGCCGCGTCGATGAGCGATACGCCCGCCGCCTCGCCGACCAGGCCGCGGCCGACGCCGGCGACACCGAGGCCGCCGACCGCATCGGTCCCACGCCTCAGGCCCCCGAGCTCGCCCGCGGCGCAGCGCCTTCCGCGACCGTCCTGCCGACCGTCGGCCAGGTCAACCTCGCCGCCGACCGCATCGTCGTCCAGCCCGCCAACGCCCCAACCATCGCCGGCGACACGGGCGACGCCCCCGCCGAGCCGCTCACCGCGGTCATGCTCATCGGCGATGTCCGCCTGGGCTACTTCAACGACGACCAGATCCCGCTGACGCTGCAGGCCGAGCGGGCCGTGGTCTTCGTCGCCGGCGACGCCGGGTCGTTCGCCTCGGGTGGCATGGCCGAAGCCGACGCGATCCGCGGCGTCTACCTCGAGGACGCCGTGGTCATCACCGCCGGCGACTACACCGTCCGCGCCCCCCGCGCGTATTACGACCTGCCCACCAACCGCGCCGTCATGCTCGACGCCGTGCTCTACGCCTACAACACCGACCTGCAGGTCCCCCTCTACCTGCGGGCCGAGACGCTCCGCCAGACCAGCGAAGCCTCGTTCGAGGCCGACCGCGCCTTGATGACCACCTCCGAGTTCGCCGTGCCGCACTTCGCGATGGGCGCCGGCCGGCTCCGCGTCGAAGAAACCGACGTCGAGGACGGCGAGTCCGTACAGACCTTCGTCATCGACGACGCCACCCTCCGCTACCAGAACGTCCCGTTCTTCTACTGGCCCAAGATCGCCGGACGCAACGCCGAGGTCCCCCTCCGCGCCCTCAGCCCCGGCTACAGCAACGACGACGGCCCACGCATCCTCACCACCTGGGACGCCTTCGGCCTCATCGGCCTCGACCAGCCCACCGGCGCCGACCTCGAACTCGAGCTCGACTACACCGGCGAGCACGGCCCGGCCGTCGGCTTCGGCCTCGAGTACGACCGCGAGAACTACTTCGGCCGAGGCTTCGTCTACACCCACCTCTACGACACCGGCGACGACGACCTCCGCGGCCGACGCGACATCGAACGCGACGGCGCCGACTTCCGCTACGCCGGCCGCATCCAGCACCGCCAGTACATCACCGACGGGCTCGATCTCTCCCTCGAAGCCGCCTCGGTCTCCGACGAGACCTTCCTCGACATCTTCTCGCAAGCCCAGACCGAAACGGTCAAGCCCTACGAGACCTCCGCCTATCTCAAGCAGTTCGGCGACAGCTACGCCGCCTCCCTGCTCGTCGCCGGCAACATCGACGACTTCACCCAGCAGATCACCACCCTGCAAACCCCCGGCTACACCAACGCCAAGCTCCCCGAGGCCGAGCTCTTCCTCCCCGGCCTCTCGCTGCTCAGCGACTACATCACCCTCACCAGCCAGACCACCGTCTCCAACAACCAGCTGCAGTTCGGCGAGGACGACCCCGCCCGTCGCGGCTTCTCGCCAAACGCCACCGAGCAGGTCTTCGGCTTCACGGATCGCAACCCCAACACCGACTTCGACACCCGGTTCGAGGACCGCGGCCTGCCCGACGACCAGGTCCTCCGCTTCGACACCCGCCAGGAAATCGGCGTGCCGCTCTCGCTCGGCCCGATCCGCGTCGTGCCCTACGGCGTCGGCCGGTTCACCGCCTACGAGACCGACTTCGAGGCCTTCTCCGGCGACGACCAGTCCAATCGCCTCTGGGGCGAGGCCGGCGTCCGCCTCAGCACCACCTTCGCCAAGTCCTACGACGCCCACAGCCGCATCCTCAACCTCCGCGGCCTCCGCCACGTCGTCGAGCCCGAGGTCTACGCCTCCTGGGCCGAGTCCACCCTCGACCCCGGCGACCTGCCCATCTTCGACTTCGACACCGAACCGCTCAGCCAGGGCGGCAAGCTCACGTACGGCGTCACCCAGCGCTTCCAGACCCTCCGCGGCGGCTACGGCCGGTGGCGATCGGTCGACTGGATCACCCTCGAAACCCGCTACACCCACACCGAGGACGAGCAAGGCGGGCCCGGCACCGGCGCCATCCCCGCCTTCGTCGACTACCGCCCCGAGTACTCCATCGGCGGCGACCACTTCTACTCCGAGATGCTCGTCGCCGTCTCCGAGTCCGTCGCCCTCACCGGCGACGTCACCTTTGACGGCGACTTCCAGAACGCCGTCCGCTGGAACGTCGGCATCGCCGTCCAGCACACGCCCAACCTGCTGACCTTCCTCGGCTACCGCGAGACGCCCATCCTCGACGAACGGCTGCTGAACTACGGCGTGACCTACCAGCTCACCACCAAGTACCGCGTCGGCGTCAGCCAGACCCTCGACCTCGAACGCGAGGACTCCCGCACCATCTCCGGCTTCATCGAGCGCAAGCTCCCCCGCTGGACCTTCCGCCTCGCCGCCACCTTCGACACCATCGACGACACCCAGTCCTTCGGCTTCGTGCT
>JBCCZA010000002.1:0-34366 GCA_039188455.1 Planctomycetota bacterium | reverse complement strand
TCGTCCTGCCCGCGGGACCGCAGACGCTCCAGCAGAGCGGCCTCGCTGGGCGGGAGGATGAACACGCCCGTCGCGGCGGGCAGCTGGCCCTTGACCTTCGCGGCACCCGCTTGATCGATCTCCAGCACGACCACCAACCCCTCAGCGATCCACCGCTCGACCGGCTCGCGCGGCGTGCCGTAGAGATTGCCGTACACCTCGGCGTGCTCGAGGAACGCCCCGTTCGCCAGGCCGTTCTCGAACTCGGCCCGGTCGACGAAGGTGTAGTGCTCGCCGTCGCGATCGCCCGGCCGGCGCGGCCGCGTCGTGTACGAGATCGACAGCCGCGCACGATCGCCGAGCCGGTCGAGCAGCGCGTTGGTCAGCGTGCTCTTGCCGACGCCGGATGGCCCGCTGATGATGAGCAAACACCCCGCGGGTGTCTTAGTCAATTCCACCATCGGCTAAGCATAGTGAAGACAGATCGAGGCTGACTGCTCCTCGGATGCAGCATATCCTCGATGAATTGAACGAGTGATTGAGGTGTTGGAGTACCCACTAGTCGATCTATTTCTTCCTCACCTCGAAATAACTTAAGCAGAGGAATCGCGGTGATGCCGGTGCATCTCACTTGATTGCGTGGATCATCTGTGTCGCAGGATCGAAATTGAACTTGGTCCTCGAACAGCGGCTTGATCTCTGCCAACATCGCGTCCACTCGACGATCATGCTGATCCCAGACCGCCCAGAAGTGGACGAGGACAAAACCTTCAGCCCGTAAGTCGTTATCAACCAGCGCTGGTGAACTAGGCCTCCAGTCATCATCTTGACTAATGGCTAGCCTCCTCCGCTAAGGACGCAAAGAAACAGCGCCGCCATGCGGATGCTCAGGCCGTGGCTGACCTGCTCGAGGATCGCGGACTGATCACCGTCGGCCACGCGGCTGACGATCTCGACGCCGCGGTTAAGCGGGCCGGGGTGCATGACCAGCAGGCCCGGCTTGGCGCGGGCGACGCGCTCCTCGCTGAGCCCGTAGCCGACGACGTACTCACGCACGCTGGGGAACGCCGGGCCCGACATCCGCTCGTGCTGCACGCGGAGCATGTTGATCACGTCCAGCTCGGGCAGGACGGCGTCCAGGTCGTGCGCGACCGTGCAGCCCATCGCCTCGAACCCCCGCGGCGTTAGCGTCGGCGGGCCGATCACCACGACCTCGGCCCCGAGCTTGGTCAGGCCGTGCACGTTGCTACGGGCGACCCGTGAGTGCGCCACGTCCCCGACGATCCCGACACGCAGGCCCGACAGGTCGTACGCCCCGCGCCGCTCGAAACGCTTGGCGATCGTGTAAATGTCCAGCAGGCCCTGCGTGGGGTGCTCGTGCTGGCCGTCGCCGGCGTTGATCACGCTCACGCCGACCGACTTGGCCAGCTGCACGGCCGCCCCGCTGAGGTGATGCCGGCAGACGATCGCGTCCACGCCCATGGCCTCGATGTTGCGGGCCGTGTCCGTCAGCGACTCGCCCTTGCTGGTGCTCGAGCCCTTGCCGGTCATCTCCAGCACGTCGGCCGAGAGCCGGCTGGCGGCGAGGTTGAAGCTGGCCCGCGTCCGCGTCGAGTCCTCGAAGAACAGGTTGACCACCACCCGGCCGCGCAGCGCCGGCACCTTCTTCACCGACCGCCCGCTGACCGACTCGAACCCCTCGGCCGTCCGCAGCACGTGGCGGATGTCGTCGGCCGACAGGTCGTCGAGCCCGAGCAGGTCGCGGTGCGCCCACGCGTACCCGGCCGCAGGTTCTGTCGCCACCGCCGTCGCCTCACTCATCGCCCGCCTCCGCGCAGGTCATCGCGTCCCGGCCGTCCACCTCGCGGACCGCCACGCTCACAAGCCCCGTCGCCTCGCCGGTCATGTCCAGCCCCACCACGTCCGGGCGGATCGGCAGCTCACGCCCGCCGCGATCGACCAGCACCGCCAGCCACACACGCCGCGGTCGGCCTAGGTCCGTCAGGCTCTGCAACGCCGCCCGCACCGATCGCCCGGTCATCAGCACGTCATCGATGAGCACGACATCCAGCCCATCGATCGCGAAGGGCACATCCGTCGACCGCACCACCGCTTGCGACCCCAGCTCGGTCAGGTCGTCGCGATAGAGGGTGATATCCAGTCGGCCCACCCGCCCGCCGAACGCCTCGCCGATGGGCGTCGCCGCCAGCCGCTCGGCCAGCACGTCCCCCCGGCTACGCACGCCGACCACCGCCCAGGTCGAGGTCGGATCGTCGCCGAGCACCTCGGCGATCCCCTCGAAAAATCGCCCAAGCAACGCCTCGAACGCTTCGCCCTCGATCGGCCAGTGCATGCCCGCAGTGTACGGACCGCGACGAGCACGCCGCCGCCCCGCGGCGAGCTCAGCTGAACAGGTACTCGCGAAGGTAGGTCAGTTCGGCCTGCGAGTCGTCGAGGTCATGGGCGTTGACGTCCCCGATGGACACGACACCCAGCACCTTGCCGCCCGGCTCCATCACCGGCAGGTGGCGCACCCGGCGGCGCTTGAAGATCGACTTCACCTCGTCCAGCGTCGCCCCCGGCTGGCAGTACACGACCTCGCTGGTCATCACCTTGCCCACCGGCGTGGTCGCCGGGTCCACGCCCTCGGCCACGACACGACGAAGCACGTCGCGCTCCGAGAAGATCCCCACCAGGTGCTCGCCGTCCATCACGAGCACCGCCCCGATCCGCCGCTCGTTCATCAGCCCCGCGGCGTCGCGAACCGTCGTCTCCGGGCTCACCGAAACCACGCCGACTCGGCCATCGATCAAGTTTGAAACCGTTGCCATGGTGGACCTGCCTTGCCGCATCGCGGCTGATAAATAAATCGATACGTCCCCAAATTACCTCAGGGTTCGGCCTTCACGAATGCAAATCCGAGGCCGCGAGCCGGCATTGCGGGCAATCCCTGAGAAGGGCGCTTGCTCGCCGGTGCAAATCGGCCGATAGTGTGCCCTGCAAACCGCGGGCCAATCGCCCGTATCGCCCCGAAATCGCCGGTCTGCCCCCCAATCATGCGTTTAGACACCGGTCAGCACATGCGACTCGGCCAGCAGATGAAGCTGGCCCCGCGGATGATCCAGTCCATGGAGGTCCTGCAGATGCCGCTCGCGGCCCTGGAGGAGCGGGTCGAGCAGGAACTGGCCTCCAACCCCACCCTCGAGCTCGTCGAGGCCGCCCCGGACCTGGACGACGCCCGCGCCCGCACCGAGCAGCAGACCCGCGACGACACCGACCGCGAGCGCGACCTCGTCGTCTCGCCCAACTCCGACACCCCCAACGCCGACGACTTCGAGCGGCTGGCCAACCTCGCCGACGACTACGCCGAGGACTGGGCCGCCAACACCACCGACTCCGCCGCCGCCCGCAACGGGTCCGACTTCGCCTCCGAGGGATTCGCCAGCCGCGCCGGTGCCCGCTTCCAGGGCGAACGCGACGCCAAGCAGGACGCCATGGCCCAGTCCGCGGGCCGGCCGGACTGCCTGACCGACCAGCTCCTCGACCAGTGGCACCTCGCCGACCCACCCGCCGACCTCGCCGAGGCCGGCGAGTACCTCATCCCGTTCATCGATGCCGACGGCTACCTCCGCACCCCTTGGCCCGAGCTCGTCGCCGAGGCCCCGCCCGGCGTCACCGAGGACCACCTCGAGCTCGCCCTCGACGAGCTCCAGCAGCGCCTCGACCCGCCCGGCCTCGCCGCCCGCGACCTCCGCGAGTGCCTGCTGCTGCAGATCGACCACCGCATCGACGCCGACCACCGCGCCCGCGACCCCCACGCCCTCGACCTCGCCGACGCCCGCCTCATCGTCGACGAGCACCTGGCCGACCTTGAAGCCAACCGCCTCCCGAAGATCGAGAAGGCCACCGGCATCTCCATCGACGGCATCCGCACCGCCGTCCGCCAGCTCCGCCAGTTCCACCCGCACCCCGGCCGCCTGCTCGTCAACAACGACGCGCCGTCCATCACCCCCGACGCCGTCATCGAGTACGACGAGCAGCAGGACCGCTACGTCGCCACGCTCACCGACGGCCGCACTCCCCACGTGCAGATCTCACCCGAGTACCTCGAGATCGCCGCCAAGCGCGACGCCGACCGCCGCACCAAGGATTTCCTCAAGCAGAACATCACCTCCGCCCGCTGGCTGATCGACGCCATCGCCCAGCGGCACGTCACGCTGCTGCGCGTCATCAACGCCGTGCTCGATGCTCAACGCGACTACTTCGACCACGGCCCCTCGGCCCTCAAGCCGCTGCCCATGACGCAGGTCGCCGACCAGCTGGGCATCCACGTTGCCACCGTGTCGCGAGCCGTGTCGGAGAAGTACCTGCAGACCCCGCGCGGGATCGTGCCGCTGCGGATGTTCTTCTCGGGCGGCACCACTTCCGCCGGCGGCGACGACATGTCCTGGACGGCCGTGCAGGAGAAGCTCAAGGAGGTCATCGCCGCGGAGGACAAGCAGAAGCCGCTGTCCGACGACGCCCTGGCCGCCGAGATGAAAAAGCACGGCATCGACATCGCCCGCCGCACCGTCGCCAAGTACCGCGGCCAACTCAACATCCCCTCGGCCCGGCAACGCAAGCAGTATTGACAATGTTGCGTCCGCCCATTGGCCGCTCGAATCCCGAGTGACTTCAAGTCCTTCCCCCAACGAACCGCGAGGCCTGCTGCACTCGGCCATCCGTCACGCCCGGCATATCGGCACGATGCTCGTCGTCCGGGGGTTGGGGTTGGGTGCCGCATTCGCGGTGAGCCTCCTTCTTGCGCGGGATCTTGGTGCCGCCGACTTCGGGGTCTACACGATCGCGATCTCGGCGGCGATGATGCTCGCCGTCCCCGGCAGGCTTGGGCTTGATCAGACGCTGACCCGCGAGTTGGCTCACATCGCCGACGTGGGATCGGCCGACGCCGCCATACGTGCCTTCCGGCGGTCCGCATCGCGGTCCGCGATAGTGGCGCTGCTCATCACAATCTTCGCGGGGCTCGGCTTGGGGCTGCAGGTCGAGACAGGCTCGCCGATGGTGATCGCGCTATTGATCGCACTGACGCTCGTCCCGCTGAGCGCGGGCCAGTCGCTCGTTCAGGCGGGCCTGGCGGGTATCTCGCGTCCCGTTCAGAGCCAGGCGGTCATCGAAACGATCGGACCGGTGGTAGCGTTGACCGGCGTGGCGGCTGTCGGGGCGACGGTCGGTGTCTCCCCCGTGATCGCGGTCGCGATCGTCGCGGCGAGCACCGCGTTGGCGGTGCTGGTTGGCGCGGGTCTGCTGGTCGTTCAATGGCAAGCGGCGTTTACGACATCGCGTCCCCAGCCCGCCGTGGAACGCGATCCGGTGGTGGACGGCATCTGGGCCTTGGCGATCGTGAACGCCGCGATTTTCGCGATGTCGCGTGTCGACGTGCTCATGATCGGGGGGCTGCGCGACGAGAGTCAGGCAGCCATTTACTCCATCGCGTCCATCATCGCCGCCCTAGTCAACATGGTCACCATGTCTGTCGTCTTGATCTACCGTCCGCAGTTTGAGCAGTATGTCCGGAGGCAGGACGGCGGCGCGCTGCAGCGCGTCGTACGACTCGTCACGGTGTGTTCGAGCCTCGGCGCCTTGGTCTTTGCGATCGCTTTCGCGCTGGCCGGGCCTGCCGTCTTACGCCTGTACGGCACGGACTTCGAAGTGGCGTATAGCCCCACCTGGCTGCTCATTGCGGGGCACGCTGTCTTCAGCGTGCTGGGCCCCGCGATCCCTTTACTCATGATGGCTCGCGATGACCGGTACCTAGTCTTTTCCACAGTGACCTGCCTGCTCGGCAACGTCGCCCTGAACCTGCTGTTGATTCCTCGCTTCGGGATCGACGGCGCGGTGATCGCCACCCTCGCTACGCTGCTGGCATGGCACGGCCACGCGGTGTGGCGCGTCGGCAGACGCTGGCGGATAGATACGACGCTGCTTGCCGTACTGAAACCCGCTCGCGCCATAACCCTTCGGAGTTCGAGCCAGTGAACTACCACCCTCACCTTGTCGATTGGGACCGCGAGCGAGTCAGCCGCTTTTGGGCGTGGCATCGCGGCTACCCGCCTGTCCAGGAAAACCTGTTCAGTTGGCAGTGCGGACCGGCGATCTATCGCAAGGCCCGGCGCCTCGGGATCGACTTCAGCGGCAAGATACTCGACTTCGGCTGCGGCAGCGGCGATCTGATCGCGCAGCTGCGACAGCGCGGTATCGACGCGCGGGGCATTGAGTTCGCCCCGCAAGCCAAGGCCGCGGCCGAAGCCAGGTTCGGGCAAGACATCGGCGCTTGCGTAACGGAAGCCAAAGACCTACCCACCTCTTTCGAAGACGCGAGCTTCGACGCGGTCTTCCTCATCGAGGTCATCGAGCACCTGCTCGACGAAGACCTCGGCCCGACGCTCGGTGAGATCCGCCGTCTGCTGCGGCCCGGCGGCCGGGTCATGATCACTACCCCCAACCGCGAGCCGATCGACTGCCATCTCACACACTGCCCAGACTGCGGTTGCACGTTCCACCCCGTGCAACACGTCAGAGCGTTCTCGCCCGACACGATGAGGAAGCTGCTCACCGAGCACGGCCTGCGGCCGATCCATGTCCTGGAAACCTGCCTGCCGACCCGGACGCTCGGTAGCCGGCTGACCTCTCTGGCGTACGCCGTCGTGGGCGCAACTCCGCCCCACCTTGTCGCCGTAGCGACCGCCGCGTGACCTCGCTCATGGGCCGTCGTCCGCCTACACCACCAGCACCAGCAGCGCTCACAAGTCCGCCGAGAATCGCTCACGCACGCCGTGCACCGTCGTTGTCGCAAAGCAGGACACAGCTTGTATTCAGGCGCTCGTCGAGGAACGTCACGCCATCGGTCGTCGGCTGTCGAAGGTCAGCATCGACGTGCACAAACGCAAACCGACGGTCTTTGATCCTGTCGAACCGATCGGGGGATCCAGCCTGGGTCGAAACGGACCGAATCGAACTCGGCCACCTCAGCCCTGACTACCTTAAGGCTCGGTACCTCAGAGACGTCGCGCCGTGCACAATTACTCGATCACGCTCTGTTTTCTCGCTCGATGGTCGACTCGAGTGTGGCAACGCGGGTGAACACAAATTCCGAGCAACCGACCCCCGCGGCCTCGACCGTCTTGACAGCGCGGAACGATCTCGCCTCTAGGCGGGATACGACCTCACCGACCGACGCTGTTTCGTAGGGGTAACCACCCAGCCAATCGATCCAATCGTGAAACATGGACATGCCTCGCTGTTTCCGATACTCCACGAACGCACGGCGAGGGTTCTGGAATCGGATCAGCCGATTGCCGACAACGCCCAGCCAGAACGCCGGCACGAACGCACCCAACACCAGCCAGCGTCCAACACGCCCCGTGATGTAGAGACGCTTGACCCACCACCAGGCCCTCGTGCGCAAGCCGCAATCCCTATAGAGGGCAATCACGAGCGATCCGCCTTCCGCGACCAAGCAGCACGAACGCTCGACTGCCTCCCACATGGCGCCGGTGTGGTGAAGCACACCCCACGAGTAAACGACATCGAACCGGCCCAGACTTTCAACAAACGGCCCATCGAGTATGGATCCCTGCATAACTCGCCACCTAGCGTCCGATACGCCCGCGGCCGCCTTGACCTTGCGGGTGGCTGCGACGCTGTCCGAGTCGTAGTCGAACGATGTGACGCACGCGCCGAGATTGGCCGCAGCCAGACTGTGAATGCCGCTGCCCGAACCGATATCGAGAAACGTAAGCCCGCTCATGTCGTCCTGGCCGAGCAGCTCCTTTAAGCAGTTGCGAGCGATCTCGAACTCGCGTTCTTCAGCGTGAACCAGATAGCGTTGCCAGTTCTTGCCAAATGCGAATCGATCCGATTCTTCGACCTTAGACTGAGTCATGGCCCCTCACCCGCCCAAACCGCCAGCACCAGCAGCGGCCACGCCGCGGTTGAGAATTTACCGGTCATGTCGTGCATACGCATCAGTCTACGGATCGCCTTGAGCTCAAACCAGTCGTGCAACGGGCAGGCGGGCGACGCCAACGCGTCCTCGAGCATCTCGCGCATCGGCCGGCCGCGCTTCATCCACTCGTCGCGGGGGATCGAGAAGCCCATCTTCTTTCGATGCACAAATGCCTGGCCAAACGTCTCTCCCAGTGAGCGCTTGGGCAAAACCTTCCCGACGCCGTCGCGCCACCGCTGACGGAGCGGCAGGCGTCGCGCAAAGTCGAAGACGGCCCGATCGATCAAGGGCGTGCGGACTTCCAGGCCGTGCTGCATGCTGGCAATATCGACCTTGGCGAGGATGTCAAAAGGCAAATAGGTGCCGTAGTCGACCTGCTGATACCAAGCGACATCGTCGAGGGCATCGGGCGTGCCGGCGGAGCAGGCGGCCTCGAAAGCGGGCGCCGGATCGCCGATCGATTCGCGATGCTCCGGCCGCCACAGCGAGCGCCGCATCCCGGCGGGCAGATAGTTGACCAGCGTGGCGGCCGCGGTCGGTCGCGACAGCGACTTGCCGAGAGGGCTCGCGTGCAGCAGGCGGAGGATCAGTGGCCAGTCGCCCTGCCGTCGGATGACCTGGCTCAGCAGGCTCATGCGTCGGTTTCGGCGAGCGAGCAGGTCGTAGCGGTTGTAGCCCGCAAACGTCTCGTCGCCGCCGTCTCCCGACAGCACCATCGGCACGTGCTCCCGCGCGAGCCGGCTGAGCTGCCAGGTCGGCAAGGCGCTGCTGTCGGCGTAGGGCTGGCCGTAGGCGCGGATCAGTTGCGGCAGCACGTCAACGGCGTCTTCGCGGATGACATCGTAAATCAGCTCGATACCCAAGGCATCGGCGGCCTGGCGGGCGTAGCGGAGCTCGGAGTATGCGGCTTCGTCGAAGCCGATCGTGAAGGCCTTTACTCTGCCTCCCAGCAACCTGGCCATGTGCATCGCAATCAGCGTGGAGTCGATGCCACCGGACAGGAACACGCCAAACGGCACGTCGCTGACGAGGTGAGCCTCGACGGAGTCGCTCACCACTCGATCAAATTCCGCAAGCGTGTCTTCATCGCTGAGCGGCGATTCGTCGATCGGCCCAAACGTGGCGGCGTGGTAACGAGTCGGTCGATCGATGGCGCCATCGAGGGCCAGCTCGATCGAGTGACCCGGCGGCAGTTCCTCGACGTTCTCAAAGACGGTCCGCGGCGCGGCCACGTAGCCGAAGCGTAGGAAGTCGTTGACGCCCGCCTTGCTCACCTCCAGGTCTTGGCCGAAGACACGGCGGATTGCCGCCAATTCCGACGCAAAGAACCAGCTTGAACCAACCATGCCGTAAAAGAGGGGCTTGATGCCAAACGGGTCGCGTGCGAGCAGCAACCGCTGCTTGGTGAAGTCGGCGATGGCGAAGGCGAACATCCCACGGAGCCGGTTGACGACGCCAGTGCCCCACTGCTCGTAGCCGTGGACAATGACCTCCGTATCGCTTTGCGTGACGAACCGATGCCCCAGAGCGATGAGCTCGCGCCGCAGCTCATCGAAGTTATAGACCTCGCCGTTGAAGGAGACTTGAACCTGACCGTCTTCGTTGCCCATGGGCTGGGCTCCGCCGGCAACATCGATGATGGCGAGTCGTCGATGCCCGAGAGCGACGCCATCGCGGACGAGCAGGCCATGGCCGTCTGGCCCCCGGTGGGCAACGGCCTCTGTAAGTCGCTGGGCTTGAGCACGGAGTTTTTCTGACTCCAAGCTGCGATCGATAACACCGGCGATACCGCACATGAGGCTGAGTCCTATTGTTCCGTGATATCGCCAACGAGATCGGCGTAGAGGCGTTCGAGCGATTCGACGTTGCGATCGATGCTGAACTCGGACGCTTGCATGATCTTGACGCAGCTCGCGGGGCTGGTCAGCCGCCCCTCGCGGTGACGGTAAGCAAGATCGATTACGGCGTCTCGCCAGACGTCGATGCCAGCGGCCAGAGGCATCGTTTTGACAAGATCATCAATGATAATCGTCTCTGGCGTAATCGTGTTAGACATCGCAACGGGAACACCGGCCGCCTGAGCTTCGAGCGCGACCCGAGGAAGTCCCTCGTGAAGCGATGGCAACAGCAGGACGTCGATCTCGCGCGTGAACAAGGGCGCCGTGTCTGCCAAGGGCGGTCGGATGTCGATGCGGCCGCTGGGCGCGTCACGGCGCAACCGGTGTTCGAGCCAGGAACCTTGCAAATCGGCGCCGGCAAGCAGCAGCCGTGCCTGCGGCTTTGCACGTGCGATTTCCGCCATGACTTGAACGACGAAGGCTTGGTTTTTTTGCCAATCCAAGCGAGCGATGTGGGCGATGGTGAGCGTGCGATCGTCGGGTGGCGGTGGCGTGCAGTCGACGGCCGCAAACCTACGCGTGTCGATGCCACTACGGACGATGACGGCATCCTTGGCGTCTTGCCAGCGATGGCCGAACAGGCCAGCACCGGCCTCACGGCTGACCGCGAGTCGCCGAGTCGCCGAGGCGTCGATTAGGCGACGCATGGCCGCGGGATAGACGCTGCGTGCGATCCACGAAGCGTTATCCGGTGGCGGGTTAACGCCACGGCTGTGCGCGAGTCGGACGGGAACGCCCGCCAACCGTGCAAGCGTGATCACGACGCCGTTGAACAGATGGACGTGTGTGTGAACGATGTCGTATCCGCTGGCGCCACGGAGCAGCCGGTACAGCGCGGGGGCGAACGCGAGCGGTTGGCTTGGAGGGGGCAGACGATGGATAAGGCTGCCGGTGGCGAGGACATCCTGCGTGTAATCACCGGGTTTTTCAGGCAAGTGCACGGCGATATCGAACTTGAATCGGTCGCGATCGATGCGCTTGGCCACTTCGGCCAGCCAGCTCTCGACGCCGCCTCGGCCGAGCCCGGCGACGAAGTGGATCACACGGATCGGCCGCGGCATCTCAGCGATGCTCCGCGACGGTTTCGGCGTACACCGCCTCG
Organism: Planctomycetota bacterium; assembly: GCA_039188455.1. GTDB lineage: Bacteria > Planctomycetota > Phycisphaerae > Phycisphaerales > Phycisphaeraceae > JBCBUE01. Next base: position 23,382 of record JBCCZA010000002.1, on the reverse strand, counting down.
ATCCGAGTGACCACGGGATCGGGCGCAAACTGGGCAACGGCCAAGTCGCGGGCGCCCTTTCTCATCGGGTTGGGTCGTCGTTGTTCGATGAGAACACGGTCTAGAGCCGAAGCAATCTCAACCGGGTCTGGACGCACGACATATCCCGCGCCACACCTTTCCACGCTGGGGAGATGGCACGCCGGGGTCAGCACGCACGGTGTCCCGGCGGCGAGCGACTCGAGGGCCGCATTGGGCATCCCCTCAGAATAGGAAGTCAGCACAAACACGTCCGCAGCTCGCAGCGCCGCGAGCTTGACATCGCCCTTGAGTGTTCCGACCAGGCGCACCGCATCGCCGAGTCGATGGCGAGCGGCGTGCCGACGAACGATCGCGCCCCCCCCTTCATCGGGCCCAGCGACAACGAGCAGTGCATCGGCGTGCCGATCGCGAAGCCGCGCGAACGCGTCGACGAGCAGGTCGAGGCCCTTGATGGACTGCAGCCGCCCCAGATAGAGGATCATCGGGCGATCGTGAGGCACGCCGGTGGCGGCGTGAAAGGCGGCCGCGTCGGGCCAGTCGTCGCGCTCGGCGAGCGCGCACGCGTTTGGGATCACTCGGCAGCGACCACGGTCGCCGCCGTAGCGAACAACATGGTCAACCTCGGCGTCATTGAGGCAGTGGATGGCCGCGGCGCCACGGACGACGTCGGCCTCGAAGAGCGCCTTGAACGCCCGCTTGGCGAATCGCCGTTGCTGGAGTCGAACGGGATCGAGCGTCGAGCGAGGCGTATAGATGTATGGCACGCCACACTCGCTAGAGAGACGCCGCAGGACCGTATTGACGTAAGTAAAGGCGAGGTGCGTCTGGACGATGTCGGCGTCTTCGAGCGCCTTCTGCAGAGGCCGCTCGACGCCCGGCAGCCAGTACGGCGCCATGTTGCCAACCAGCCTGGGGGCGGGGTGGTACCAGACGTGGTACCCGTCGCGTTCGATCCACTGGCTGCGGGGCAGGTCGGGCCCGATGCCAAGGTCACTGGTGACCACGCGGACGGTGTGGCCGCGAGCGACGAGGCGCGGCGCGAGCATGCCGATCTGCTGGAGCGGTCCGCCGTACTGCACGGCGGGCAGGAAGAACGGGATGGTGTGGAGGATGCGCAAAGGATCATCGGGCCAGAGCTTTGACCACGCTCCCGTATAGGCGTAGCGGAATCATGGCAAGCGACCAGCCGGCCGGCTTGATCGGAAGATCGATCTCGGAGACGAGCCGCGATGCCCGGGCGGCGTAAGGCGTATCGGGGCGTCCACGCCGGGCGCGGAGCAGGATCGGCGCGGCCCGAACCGTTAGCCGGAGTCGATCCGCCACAGCGCCCAGCCGAGCGGCGAAGAGCCACTGGCCGATCTCCATGGCGACCAGCATCGGCCCGATGATCAACAGGCGGCGGATTGACCAATGCCGACCGAGCAGGCGGAAACGGTTGTGCTCGAGGCGTAGATAGGCCTTGGTCGGGGCGTTGGGGGTGTAGCGGTGCAGCACAGCCGCTGCCGGGCAGTACCACGGAGGCCGGTTGGTGGCGTGCAGGCGCAGCCCGAGGTCGGCGTCCTCGAGGTACATGCCGAAGGCGGGGTCGAACAGGCCGTGCTCGGCGAGCCAGTCGGCGCGGAGCAACACGGCGCAGCCGGAGGGGAAGCCGATCTCGCTAGGCGTGTCGAACCGGCCGTCGTCGGGCTCGCGATAGGCGGTCATCATGCCGAAGCCGAGGTAGTGGATGCGGTTGCCGACGGTGTTGATCAGGTGCGGTTCGTCGTGCAGCAGGATCTTCGGCTGAGCGGCACCGGCGTCGGGGTGATCGTCGAGGAAGGCGACCACCGCGGCCAGCCAACCGGCGCGGACGACGGTGTCGGCGTTCAGCAGCGCGACGTACTCGAGGTCGGGGACGACTTCGCGGAGGCGGTCGTAGCCGGCGTTGTTGGCGCCGGCGAAGCCGAGATTGCCGGGCAGGCGAAGCAGGTCGGCGTGGGGAAACCGGTCGGCGACGAGGTCGGGGCCGGCGTCGACCGAGGCGTCGTCGACGACCACCACGGCCAGCTCGACCTCGGGGTGGGCGTCGGCGTCGGCGAAGACCGAGTCGAGGCAGGGGCCGATGTCATCGGCGTTGCGGTGGATCGCGATGATCAGGCCGACGCGGCGCGGCGCGGCCTCGGGCACGAGCGGGGGCTGAGCTGCATCGTCCGTCGGCATCGCTGGTTACAGTATGAGGCTCACGTCGATCGACTGCAGGGACGCAACGCATGCCAGACAAATCCGGCGAGATGAGTTGGGACGGAACCTCGGTCCTCGTCACCGGCGGCACGGGCACGCTGGGGCGGGCGATCGTGTCGGCGCTGCTGGAGCGGACCGCCGCGCGGCGGGTGATCGTCTTCTCGCGGGACGAGCACAAGCAGTGGGCGATGGAGGAGGAGCTGGCCGCGGCGGGGCACGGGGCGCGGACGCGGTTCTTCATCGGCGATGTGCGCGACGGCAAGCGGATGCGGCTGGCGTTCGCCGGGGTCGACGTCGTGATCCACGCGGCGGCGATGAAGCACGTCGCGGCCGCCGAGTTCAACCCGTTCGAGGCCGTGCAGACCAACATCCTCGGCAGCCAGAACATCATCGAGGCGGCGATCGAGGCGGGCGTGAAGCGAGTGCTGGCGGTGTCGACCGACAAGGCCTCCAACCCCGTCAGCCTGTACGGCGCGACCAAGCTGGTCGGCGACCGCATGTTCCTGCACGGCAACGCCTACCTCGGCGGTCAGGACGGCGCCTTCGCGGTGATCCGGTTCGGCAACCTCTCGGGCTCGCGCGGGTCGATCGTGCCCAAGTTCCGCGAGATGGCGGCCCTGGGGCGGGTGTTGCCGGTGACCGACCCCGAGGCGACGCGTTACTGGGTGTCGGTCCGCGACGCGGCCACGCAGGTGCTCGCCGCGGTGACGGACATGCAGGGAGGCGAGCTGTTCGTGCCCAAGGCGCCGTCGGTGACGGTCGGCGATCTCGTCGGAGCGATCGCGCCCGGCGCCGAGACGCGGGTCGTCGGGCTTCGGCCGGGCGAGAAGAAGCACGAGGAGCTCATCGGCGAGCACGACGCGCCGTACACGATCGACCAGGGCGACCGCTACGTGATCACCACGGCCGTGAAGTACGACGGGATGGTGGGCCGGCTGGTCGAGCCGGGGTTTGTGTACACGTCGGAGAACAACCTGCTGTGGCTGTCGGCTGAGGAGCTGACCGCGATGGTCGGGCCCGAGGCGTAGGCCGACCCCTAGGGAGAACCGGGGTGGGTTGCGGCGTGATCGCGACTTGTCGGGGCGGGTGACGCAGAAAATCTGTGGCGATTTTGCGGCGTCGTGTGCAACATGGGGTGTCCGCGGCGTCCATGGAGTGGCAGCGTGCTTTGGCCGTCGCGACGCCGCGTGGCCGTTTCTGTGTCTCAGTTCCGTGGAGCAACCCGTGAAAACCCGATCTCCCCGTCGATGGACCCTCGCGACGTGTTTCCTGCTGGTGGCCGGCGTCCTGTCGGCCGGCCCCGCGGACGCGGCGGCACAGCCGATCGTGCTCGACCCTCAAACGATCTGGTCGGAGGGCTGTGGTTCCAGCCACCTGACCGAGCTGTGGACCGTGGAAGAGACCGATACCGGCAGCACGGTCTTCCGAGTGCTGGACCCCGGCCACACGGTTGTGATGAACCACCCCGCGTCGCTGGATCTCGATCCCAAACGCTATCCGACCCTATCGATGACCTATCGCGGCAAAGGACTCCGCCCCGACAACAGCAAGCCCAACCTGCTGGTGTTCTTCGGCGGCGAGCCGGGCAACGTCGTGGCGTTCAGGTCCGAACAGGCCGTGTGGGATGGTGAGACGCATACGCTCACCGCGGACCTGCAAGAACTGGGTGCCAAACGACTGGCCCGCTTCGACCTGCGGCTGCACGCCGACGACGACGTCGACGAAGCTTGGTTCGAGCTGATCGACCTGCGTCTGCTGCCGGCGGAGAGCGGCCTGGCCGAAGGACAAGACGCGGACGCGCCGGAGGACAGCTCCGCGGCGATCGCAGTTCGTGTCACGGACACGGCCGGCGAACCGGCCGCCGGGGCGGCGGTGGTGCTGGACCCGCACCTGCGGCAAGGAGCGGCAAAGGCCTCGACCGATGAGGCTGGCCGTGCAGAGGTTTCGCCCGTGGCAGTAGATGGCGGGGGGTCGATGCTGCGGGTCGAAGCGCCGGGCATGGCGCCGGTGTGGTTTCGCCAGTTGTCCGCCCTGCCGGCGGGACAAGAGCTAGCGGTCACGCTACGGCCCGCGACGACGGTCGCCGGCGTGGTGGTCGACGAGTCGGGTGAACCCGTGCCCAACGCGGTCGGCGAGCTGTGGGTCCGAGGCGTCGACTTCGAGAATCACACCGGCCGGCCCACCTTCGGGGTCCGATCGCAACGCGTCATCACCGACGCGGACGGCCGATGGTCGAGCCCGCCGCTGCCGGACGATCGCAACCTCGACGTCGGAGTCCGCTGGCTGCACGACGACTACCTCGCTGACCGATGGGGCGGTCACTACAGCGGCCAGCTCTCGATGGCTCACCTGCGTGACGGCACGGCCAAGAGCGTCCTGGTCAAAGGCGTCGAGGTCGTCGGGCAGGTCATCGGCAAGGACGGCCAGCCGCTGGCCGGCGCGAGCATCGGCCAAGGACGCGACCGGATCATGTCCAACCCGCCGCCGTCCACGACGACCGACGCCGACGGGCGATTCGTCTTCCACCACACCGAGCCAGGAGCGTTGGTACTGACCGCACGTGCGCAGGGGCACGCACCGGCGGTCCTGCAGACTCAGGCCTCGCCAAGCATGGAACCGATCGTGTTCCAACTCGAAGAAGCGTCCGTGTTCCGCTTCCGGGTGGTCGACGCCGACGGCAACCCGATCCCCAAGGCCCACGTCTGCCCCGACACCTGGCTCGGCTTCCGCACCATCAACGGCCGCGTCCGCACCGATGAGCGCGGCGAAGCGACCTGGTACGGCCCGCCCGACCCGGTCGAGTTCGACATCTTCGCGACGCAGGAGTACGGCCAGAACCGAGGCGTCGTGCTCGGACCGAGCGGCCCCGACGGCGAGCCGCACATCATCACGCTGGGCCATCCGCTGACCCTGACACTCAAGGTCGTGGACGCCGCGACCGGCAAGCCGCTCGATCGATTCACGGTCGTGCCGGGGATCATGCATCAGCTCGGCGAACGAGCCCCCCACTTCATGCGCCGAGAGGCCGAAACCGTCGCCAGCGAGGACGGCACGTGGCGGCACCGGTTCAGCTTCCCCTATCCCTACCGTGTGGTCCGCGTCGAGGCCGATGGCTACGCCCCCGCGGCGACCGAGCCGATCCCCAAGGACGCCGGCATGATCGAGCGACGGCTTGAGCTCACGGCGGCCGAGCCAATGGCCGGCACGCTGGTCGACGCGGCGGGCGAGCCGATCGTGTACGCCGACGTCTACCTCTGCCTCGGATCGTCGGGCCTGCAGATCCACAACGGCAAGGCCCTGCGAACCAACGATCTCGCCGGCATGATCACCGACGTCGACGGGCGTTTCTCGTTCCCGCCGCAGGGCGATGCGTTCCGGATCATCGCGCTGCACGACAAGGGTTACGCCGACATCGACCACGAAGATTGGGTCGCGTCGGACGACCGGCGGTTTGTGCTCGAGCCCTGGGCGACGGTCCGCGGGACGCTGCGGGTCGGCGATAAGCCCGTCGCCAATGAGCGCGTCGGAGCCTGGATGCAATGGGATCATCAGAGCGACCCGCGACCGCCGCATCACCAGCTCGAGACCAGCACGGACGACGAAGGCAGATTCATTCTCGACCGCGTCCCGCCGGGCGTGAAAGGGGGTGTGGGCCGCCGACTCCAGCTGAGCCAAAACTCGTGGGGCTACGACCAGCCCGAACAGTTCACCGCGGCCGCGGGCGAGACGATCGAGCTGGACCTGGGCGGCCAAGGCCGGCCCGTGATCGGCCGGGTCGCGTGGGCCGATGATTCGCCGCACGACAGCCCGCTGTCGAATGGCCGCAGTCGACTGTTCACGTATGTCGATCAGCAGGCCGCACGAGAGCTGATCGAACGCCTGCAGGCCGAGCTGATGCCCGAGGGCTTCAAGGACTGGACGCCCGAGGAGTACCAAGCGTTCGCCCAGACCGACGAAGGCAAGCAAATCCAGAAACGCTTCATGAAGGCCCAATACGAGCTGCAAGGGGAACGTCGGAATCACAACTTCGCGATCGAGTCCGATGGCTCGTTCCGCATCGAGAATGTGCGGCCGGGCCTCTATCAGCTGAGCGTCCATGTCGCCGCCCCGCCGGTGGGCAACCAGTGCGGATTCGGGGAGGCGCTCGGCCAGCTGACCCACAAGGTCGAGGTGCCGCCGCTGCCCGATGGCATGGCCTACTTCGCCGAGCCGCTGGACGTCGGCGAGCTGCGGGTCGAGGCGATGAAGCTCTCGCCCGCGATCGGCGAACCGGCGCCGACGTTCGCCCTGCCGGTGCTGCCCATCGCCGACGCCAACGAGCAGGCCAACGGCGAAGAGCCGGCCGAGCTCGACCTCGCCACCCTGCCGACGATGGGCTCGGACGACCTGGCCGGCAAGGTGACGCTGATCTACTTCGGCGCGTCGTGGTGCGGGCCCTGCCACGCCGAGGTGCCGCATCTGACCGAGACGTTCGAGGCCTTCGGCGACGACCCGCGCTTCGGCATGATGACCGTCAGCCTCGACCAGACCCCCGCGGCGGCGATCGCCTACGCCGAGAAGAACGACAGCCGCTGGCCGCAGCTGTACAGCGCCGGCATGTTCGAGTCGGACGTGGCTAAGGGCTTTGCCGTCCGCGGCATCCCGAGCGTCTGGCTGATCGGCCCCGACGGCAAGGTCGTCGCCCGCAACCTGCGTGGCGCCGCGATCCTGCCCGCCGTGCGCCAGCACCTCGGTTCGCTGCCGGCCAAGGCGGCTCGTTAGCCGGCCGCGACCGCAACGCGGCCACGCATCGAGTGGCGCTCGGTCGATGGCCCGGCTTGCCCAGCGGATAGGATGCTCGCACAGCGAGGCGGCCGCGGTCGCCGTCTCGCTGACCGATGATGAGGGCACACGACCAGGTCGACACGGCGGGCGTCGAGGACGGCTCGACGCGCGGGGCGAGGGCTTCCGGTGGCGAGTCGAGCGGCGCACGCGTGGGCGGGGCGTGGATGTTTGCCGGGCAGGTCGTCTGGGCGGCCAGCCAGTGGGCGGTGATCGCCGTGGTGGCCAAGCAGACCGTGCCCGAGTCGGTCGGTGAGTTCGTCATCGCGATGGGGATCGCGACGCCGACGTTCCTGATGCTGGGGCTGGGGCTGCGGGCGCTGGCGGCGGGCGACGTCGCGGCGCGGCGATCGATGGGGGCGTACGCGGCGACACGGGGGCTGGGGGCGGTGCTGGCCGCGGCGATCACGCTGGCCGGCGGGATGGCGGCCGTTGACTCGCCGAGCGCCCGGGCGATTGTGATCGCCGTCGTGCTGCTCAAGCTGGCGGATCACGCGTCGGACCTGATCTACGGCGTCGGGCTGGCGACGGGGCAGGCGCGAGCGGCGGGGCTATCGATGATCGTGCGCGGCATGGGCGGGGTCGTGGCGGCGGCCGTGACGATCTTCGCGACCGCGTCGCTGGCGGCGGGGATCGCGGCGATGGCGGGGTGGTGGCTGGCGGTGGCGATCGCGTTCGACCGGCGGACGTGGATGGCGGCGCGGCGGGTGTGGCGGGAGCGGTTGGCCAAGCCGGACGCGCCGCGGTTGGCCGAGCGTCGCGCGGCGCGGCTGTGGCCGGTGATACGGCCGGGCGTGCCGCTGGGCGTGGTGGCGGGGCTGGGGGCGCTGATGGTCTACGTGCCGGCCTACTACCTCAACGCGATCGACCCGGCGCTGACCGGCGTCTTCGGCGCACTCAACTACGGTGGGCTGGTGCTGACGCTCGCGGGGCTCGCGTGGGGGCAGGCGGCGACGCCCGGCTTTGCCCGGCTGGCCGATCGGCCGGGTCGGTTCTGCTGGCTGCTCGCCGAGGTCAACGGCGGGTTGATCGTTCTTGGTCTGCTCGGCGCGGCGGCGGCGCTGCTGATCTCCGACCCGGTGGTGGCCCGCGTCTACACGCCCGAGTACGCCGGCCACTCGGGGGCGCTGGCGTGGATCATGATCGGCGCGACGGGCTACAACGTCGTGACCGTCAGCGGGTACGCGGCGATGACGCGCGACCGCGTGGCGCTGCAGCCGGTGTGGCTCGTGATCGGCGTGGGCGTCGAGGCGGGGCTGATGTGGTGGTGGTTCGACGGGCTGACGCTGTTCGGCTCGGGGCTGGCGATGGCGATCGGCGCGAGCGTCGCGGCGGCGGGGATGACGGGGCTCGCGCTGTGGCCGAGGCGCGGTCAGTCGGCGTCGCCGGCCGGCGGTTGATCGGTCCCGTCGCCCGACCCCTCGCGTTCCTCACGCATCATCGCGACCAGCTGGGCCAGCGTCTGGATGCGGCGCTCCTGGACGCTGACGATGGAGAGCAGCGCGAAGGTGGTGAGCAGGAAGTAGACGGTCACGCCGAGCGTGAGCATCGTCGCCTTCTCGATCGACAGCACACGCTCGAGGAAGACCACGGCGTCCGGCCAGATCGCCACGCCGATGAGCGGGATGCCGGTGAGCACGAAGAGCAGGACGTACCGCTCGTTCAGGCGCTGCTTGCGGAGCGAGCGGAGGGTGAGGCCGATGAGCGTGAGCCCGACGAGCAGCAGGATGAGCGTGCGCGGCCAGTGGTGGATGAGCTGATCGAGGATCGCCAGGGTGGACGGCGGGAGCGGGGTCATGGCGTGGTCTCCGAGGCGGCCGGGTCGGCAGGGCTGGCCGGGGGCGAGGGATCGGGCTTGAGCAGCGGGTCGGGCCAGGGCTTGCGGAAGGTGTCGAGAGCGAGGGCGAAGCTGACCTTGAGGACGTAGAAGACGCCGCGGTGGAACGGGATGCTGGTTTCGCCGTGCTCGCGGTCGGTCATGACGATGGGGGCCTCGACGACGGCCATGCCGTTGCGCGAGAGCAGGAGCACGACCTCGGGCTCCGGGTAGTCGTCGGGGTACCAGTGGGCAAAGCAGCGGATCGCGCGTCGGCCGGCGACGCGGAAGCCGGACGTGCAGTCGGTGACGGCCGCCCCGCCGAGCCAGCGGATGACGCGGCGGAGGATGACGATGCCCATCATCCGCCCGGCCGGGGGGCGATAGTTGCCCGGCGTGTCGTCGAGGAAGCGGGAGCCGATGACCAGATCGGCCCCCGACTCGGCCAGGGCGTGGATCAGCGCGGCCGCGTGCTCAGGCGGGTGCTGGCCGTCGGCGTCGATCTGCATCGCCATGTCGTAGCCGTGCTCGAAGGCGTAGCGGTAGCCGGTCTGCACGGCGATCCCGATACCGAGGTTGAACGGCAGCCGGACGCACCTGGCGGTCGAGGGGACATGACGATGCGTACCGTCCGTCGAGCCGTCGTCGACGACGAGCACGTCGACATGCGGCAGGTGCTCGGCGAGTTCGCGACAGACCGCGGCGATCGAGCCCGCCTCGTTGTACGCCGGCACGATGGCGAGCACGCGGCGTGATGGCGACTCGTTGGGGTCAATCGGCATGGCCGGTCTCATGGTTGCCGGTCGGCTTGCGAACGTCGGGGACGAAGATAAAGAAGACGCTCCACAGTAAGTAGTACAGCCCGATCGTTATCGCGGTGCAGGACCCCACCGTCATCGCGAGTTCACCGAGGGTTGCCGGGACTCGCTTCTCAGCCGGAAGCCAGACGAACCAAGGCAAAAGCAAGTTCAGCAAGCCAAATACGACAGCCACCCCAACAAGAGCGAGCAAGCCGAGCCCAATTGGGACGGCAACCAATGCCGAGGCTCTCATCAGACCACGCCGCTCTCGCCTGACGTACGCGAGCCGACGCCTCTTGCTGAATGCCGAGTGCGTCATGGCATCGAGCATCAGTGCGGCATCGGGAAGCGACGCGCCATGTCCAGCGACTTCTGCCTCAGCACGGCGAGCTTGGTCTCGTCGCCGCCGCTGGCGAGCGCCTCGACGACGATGCCGGCGACCTCGCGGATGTCGTCGGGGCCGAGGCCGCGGGTGGTGAGGGCGGGGGTGCCGAGGCGGACGCCGGAGGTCTTGAAGGGGCTGCGGGTCTCGTCGGGGACGGTGTTCTTGTTGGCGATGATGCCGGCCTGCTCGAGCCAGCCCGCGCCGTCGTTGCCGGTGATGTTCTCGGCGTCGGGGAGCTTGCTCTTGCGGAGGTCGATGAGGACGAGGTGGTTCTCGGTGCCGCCGGAGGAGAGGTGCATGCCGGCGGCGGTGAGGGCGTCGGCGAGGGCCTTGCCGTTGTCGACAACGGCCTGGGCGTAATCACGGAACTCGGGCTTGAGCGCTTCGCCGAAGGCGACGGCCTTGCCGGCGACGGCGTGCATCAGCGGGCCGCCCTGTGTGCCGGGGAAGACGGCCTTGTCGAGCTTCTTGGCCAGGTCGGCGTCGTCGGTGAGCAGCAGGCCGCCGCGCGGGCCGCGGAGCGTCTTGTGCGTCGTGGTCGAGACGACGTGGCAATGCGGGAAGGGCGAGGGGTGCGACCCGCCGGCGACGAGGCCGGCAATGTGGGCGATGTCGGCCATGAGGATCGCACCGACGCGGTCGGCCGCGGCGCGGAAGCGGGCGAAGTCGATCACGCGCGGGTAGGCCGAGAAGCCGCACATGATCAGCTTGGGCTTGTGCTCGTCGGCCAGGCGGTCGACGGCGTCGTAGTCGATGTGCCCCGCGTCGGGCTGGCCCTCGCGGACAAGCGGGTAGTGAACCGGCTTGAACCACTTGCCCGAGAGGTTGACGGGGCTGCCGTGGGTGAGGTGGCCGCCCTCGGAGAGCTCGATCGAGAGGAAGGTGTCGCCGGGCTCGAGGAGGGCGAAGAACGCGGCGATGTTCGCCGAGGCGCCCGAGTGCGGCTGGACGTTGGCGAAGCCGCAGCCGAAGAGCTCGGTCGCCCGCTGGATCGCGAGGTTCTCGACCTCGTCGTAGTTGCCGCAGCCCGAGTAGTAGCGCTTGCCGGGGTAGCCCTCGGCGTACTTGTTGGTCAGGCAGGAGCCGACGGCGGCCATGACCGCGGGGGAGGTGTGGTTCTCCGAGGCGATCATCTCGAGCGTGTCGTGCTGACGCTGCTGCTCGAGGTCGACGAGGCGGGCGACCTCGGGGTCCGTGTTGTGCAGGCGGCTGGTCGGCGGGGTCAGGGCGTCGGCAAGGGTCATTCGGCGGGTCTCTTACGTGGTGCGGAAGCGGCGAACGCGAGAGCCCATGGGGGTCAGTCCTCGTCGTCGGCCCGATCGGTCAAGCGCAGCCTAACAGTACGCTCGCCCGAGCCGAGATACAGGGCGTCGGGCCGCGTCAACGCGACCAGGGCGGGTGCCTCGATCGGCGGGAACGACACGGCGGTGTCGTCGACGATCCGCCCGGTGGCCAGCTCGTAGGTCAGCACGCGATGCATGTCGGTCGCGTCGCCGCCTCGGTTGCTCAGGGAATAGGCGACCATCGCGCGGTCGCGGCCGAGCCAGGCGGCCAGCACCCCCGCGTCGTTCGGCAGGGTCGCGCCGTCGGCCCAACGCAGCTCGCCGGACGGGTAGAGGCCGAGCATGCGCACCGGCCCGGCCAGCAGCCAGCCATCCTCCGAGGCGAGCAGCCGCGGGGCGATCGGCGAACGCGACGCGATTAGGGCCGGGCCGGTCAGCGGTGCGCCGCTCTCGAGGTTCAGGCCAACGATCCCGACCGTCCCGTCGGCCGCGCGGCGCGTCGTCATCATCAGGCTCTCGGACCCGACGCGCACGCCCAGCAGCGTCCCCTCGTCGGCCAGCCGCGTCCGCCACCGCAGCGACCCGTCGTCCACGCTGCGCAGGCTCGCCTCGTCGCGGCCGATCAAGACCAGCCCGCCATCGATCGTCAGCGCCGTCGCGAGCACCGGCTCGTGGAACTCCAGCGGGCCGAGCCGGACCTGGCCCGTGGTCGCGTCGAGCACGATCACCGCGTCGGTCTGATGATCCTCGCCGGGGAACATCACCCCGCGCAGCGCCACGCTGCCGTGCGCCGAGGCGACCCCCGTGACCGTGGTCAGCGGCGTGCGCAGCCGCCACGTCACCTCGCCCGACAGCCCGTCGATCCCGATGACCCGACCGTCGCGATCGGCGATGACCGTCGTCTCCAGCCCTCCCGCCGCGAGTTGATCCGCCGGGTCGGGCTCCTCGGCTCGAACGACCAGCCGACCCCCGACGCGCGCGATCCGTGCACGCAGCTGCGCCACCGCCGCCGCGTTGGGCCCCAGCTCGCGGATGAACCGCCGCTGGGCGTCCGTCAGCTCCTGGTCGTCCGGCGCAGCCACGCGATCTAGCTCCTCGGTCACAGACACCGACGGCCAGAGCTCCGCGCCGGTCTGCAAGTCCAGCGCAAACACACGCCCACCCCGAGGCCACCAGATCACCGCCGCGTCGTCGTCACGGCTCAGCACCTGAGACCCGGGCGCCTGGAACGTCGTGGCCCAAGCCACCTCACCGCTCTGCGGCGAAAGCCCCACCAGCCGGCCGCCACGCTCCATCAACACGACGCCTCGATCGACACCCTGCGCAGCATTCCACGACGCGGGTGGTGGCCCGAGCAGCCGGCCGTCGATCGTCTCGGCCGAGCCGACTTGCCGCCCCGCCAGCACCGGCCGCGATGCCGAGCCAGCGCCCTCGACCAGCCCCGCCAGCCGCTCCTCCAGCGCCACGTCCCCCGCCTCGGTCCACACCATCAGCTCGGGCCTCTCGCGGCGGGCCCGCTGCAGCCACGCCGCGGCGCTGCCTGACCGGCCGTCCGCGATGTAAGACGCCACCAGCCGCCCGACGACCTCGCCCGTCTGCTCGGCCGGGGCCGACGCTCCGAGCCGGGCATATGCACGCCGCAGCACCCGCACCGCCTCGGCCCAGCGCTCGGCCCCCATCTCCAGCCGCCCCGCCTCCAGCAACGCGTCCACCGACGTGTCCGACAGCGGGTACGACGCCACCAGGTCCAGCAACGCCGCCACCTCGGCGCGGCCGCTCGCCTGCAACCCGCGCAGCCTCGCCGCCGCCGCCGCCTCGTAGGGCGCGTAGAGATCGGGGCCATCGACCGCCATCAGCCGCTCGATCCGGGCCCGCGCTTCCAGCGAAGCCAGACGGTCGAGCGACGGGCCCTCGTACAACTGATCACGCAAGGCCGGGTCGATGAGCACCGCCTGGTACTGCTCGATGGCCTCGGCCGCACGACCCGATGCGCCCAGCACCCCGCCGCGAGCGAACCGAAGCGACACCTCCTGCGACGCCGTGGCCGTCACGTTCGCGAGCCGATCGAAGATCGCCGACCGCACCGCCGGCTCGATGCTCGATTCCTGAGCCAAAGGCAGGATGGTCTCGAACACCGTGTCGGCGTCCTGCCCGCCGCCGTCGCTCGTGCCCGCCGTCGACAGCGCGTGCTCGACGCCCAGCAGCAGCATCTCGCCATCGCCCGCTCGCCACGCGGCAAACGCCAGCGCCAAGCCCGCATCGGGCCCTTGCGACGCGTCGGCCCCGTGCACGCGAGCCAGCAGCCGCTCGGACACCTGCCCCCAGTCCAGCAGCCCCTCCACGGCCGTCGGCCCCGAGACCACCACCAGCGACCCGCTCGCGACGACGTTGCCGATCACCGAGCTCGCCGTGTCGAACACCGTGTCGCCCGTGACGATGTCGACGCCCACCAGCGACTCGCCCGCCGCCACCAGCACCCCGCCCGAGACGATCGGCTCGCCTCGCAGCCCGCCGCGCACCGCGTCGCGACGCCGCCACGCGATCGCCAGCCGTTCCCCGTCGATCCGCTCGACCGACGCCCCGACCGCCAGCAAGTCGCCGTCGATCGGCAGCAACGCCCGCGCGCTGCGCATCACCTGCTTGGCCTCATTGTCGACTTGATCCCAGACCTCGGCAAGCCGCCGACCGTCGACCGGATCGAGCAACGCCACGCCCGACACGTCGCTCGCGACCGACACGATCAGCCCCGCCGACGTTGGCACCACGCCAGGCCCGTACCGCAACGCCGCCGACCGCAGATCAACGCCCCGCCGCGCCCGCTCCGACGCCTCGGCCAGCACCGTCAGCCACACCACCCGCCCCGTCGCGGACTCGATCGCCGCCGCCGCCCCCAGCCGATCCGTCACGTACAGCAGCCCCCGCCGCTCGACCGCCGACGGCGCCGGCCAGTCGGTAAACCTCGCGCTCGTCGCCGTGCTCGAGATGTGCCGCACCCACGCGACCGACCCGTCCTCTTGCGATAGCCCCGCCGCGATCGTGTCCTGGAACCCCGCCACCCGCGACCGCCGCATCAGCACCACCACCCGGTCCCGCAGCACCACCGGCGTCCCGACCAGCACCGCCCCCTCCGCCGGCTCGCCCATCGCCTCGATCGGCGTCCGCCAGAGCACCGACCCGTCCGCCGTGTCGAACGCCACCACCTCCGTCGACCCCGCCGCCACGTTCCCGCGCCCGCCCTGCCGAACGAGCCCGCCCAGCCCCAACACCGCGGCCCCCCAGCCGCGCTCGGCCCACACGCCCCGCGACTCGTTCATCCGCACCCGCGCCACCAGGTTCGCCTCCGCCTCACCCCCTTCCGCCATCGGCAGCCGCCACACCTCCCGCCCCGAGTAACGGTCCAGCCCCACCACCGCGTTGCCCACGTTCAGCAGCACCCGATCGCCCGACAACGCCGGCACCGCCAGCGCCCGCTCGGACTGATCAACCGTTCGCCCCGCCCGCGCCGCCACCGAGCCGGCCGGCTCCCGCTCCCACCGCCACAGCGCCCGCACGCCCCCCGCCGCCAACCGACGCGACCAGTCCGCCGCGGCAAACTCCGGCGATGCCGATCGCCCGCCCCACCCCGACTCGCTCGACGCCCCCCAAGGCAGCCCGCCCCACGCCCCGGTTGAGGTCAACGCCGACGGCTCACCCGCCAGCCGCGACGCCGCCGACCGCAGCGACCCCCGCCGATCCGCCTGCTCCCCCGCCGCCGACAGCGGGTGTTCATCCAGCCGATCCATCAGCCGCAGCGCCTCGCCCGCCTCGGCCCGCTCCAGAAGCAAGCCCACCGCCGCCAGCCCCGCCTCGTAACCCGCCCCCGTCAGGTACGCCTCGTCCATCAGCGCCAGCATCCCCGACAGATCGTTCGGCGCAAGCTCGCCCAGCCGACGATCCGCCGCCGGCCCCTCGGTCGACACGTATGTCGCGAGCATGGCCGGGTCCGACGCGATCAGCCGATCGATCACCAGCCCCACATCCGCGTAACGCCCCGGCCCAAGCCCCAGCAATCGCCCCGCCGCCGAGCGACGCGCCGACTCCAGCTTCAGCACCGCGTCGGTCTTCTTCCCCTCGGCCACCAACGCCCGCGCCGCCTCCACCGCCTCGGCCGCCTCCAGCGAGTCCTCGACGTACACCGGCACCGTCTGCGGCGGCGGCTCGCCCAACCGACGCTGCCCCCACGCCGGACACCCGCTCGATACCGCCCACCCCACCACGACCAACCACCCGACCCACGCGCGTCCGTGCAGCCTGAACATCCTCACAGTTTAGTCGCCTCGCGCGCCAAATCGTTCCCCGCGTCCTCGAACCGCCCTGCCCCTATCCTGCCATCCATGCCCTCCGACCCCGCCCGCTTCACCGTCGTCGGCCTCGGCGAGGCCCTCTTCGACATCTTCGGCACCGACCAACGCGTCGGCGGCGCCCCCCTCAACGTCGCCGTCCACGCCCACCGACTCGCCGCCCCCCACGCCGGCCGAGGCATCTGCGCCTCCCGCGTCGGCCAAGACCCCCTCGGCGACCGCCTCCTCGACACCCTCAAATCCCGCGGCATCGACACCGCCCCCGTCCAGACCGACCCCGACCGCCCCACCGGCCGCGTCTTCGTCACCACCGACGCCCACGGCTCGCCCTCCTACGACATCCCCCCCAACCAGGCCTGGGACGTCCTCCAGCCCGACCCGGACCTCGACGACCTCGCCCAGTCCACCTCCGCCGTCACCTTCGGCTCCCTCGCCCAGCGCGACCCCCAGGCCCGCTCCACCATCCGCCGCTTCATCGACCAGGCCCGCCACGCCGTCCGCCTGTTCGACGTCAACCTCCGCCTGGACTTCTACGACCGCCAGATCCTCGAGTGGTCTTGCGCCAACGCCTCGGCCGTCAAGCTCAACGACGAGGAGCTCGACACCGTCCTCACCACCCTCCGCCTCGACGTCCCGACCGACGCCCCGGTCGATGACAAGGCCCACGCCCTGATCAACGAGTTCAAGCTCGACCTGCTCGTCTTCACCCGCGGCAAGGACGGCACCCGCCTGGTCACCCCGACCGACACCATCGACGGCCAGCTCGCCACCTACCCCTCGGCTCCCGACGCCGACTCTGTCGGCGCGGGCGACTCGGTCACCGCCGCCATCCTCGTCGGCCTCTGCCTCCGCCGCCCCCTGCAAGACATCGCCGACACCGCGAACAAGATCGGCGCCTACGTCGCCAGCCAACCCGGCGGGCAACCCGAGCTGCCGGACGAGCTCGTCAACCTCTTGGCATAAGAGGACCCCACCCACAAATCAATCCCACTTAGCCACGCGGCTTCGCCGCGTGGTTCCTCACATCACCGACCGCATGCCACGGATGAACATGTCGTACAGCCCAACCATGAACGCGTGCAACCCGATCCAACCAAACGCGGCGTAAATCAGAGACATCGGCAACCTGGCAGAAGCCACGGGCGCATATCCGTAATAGATCACGCTCGCGATCAAAAGGATGAGCCATCCGACCACGATCGCGGAAAAGCCGTAGTCGAGCATGAGCGGTGTGAACGAATAAAAGTCTGGGTTGCCAGAGGCATACTCGGCGGCATGGCGTTCTTCCAGCAGGCACCCGATCCCGCCGAGCACAGCAGAGATCGTGCAAATCACGAGCCCCACACCGATGATGACTCGGTCCAAATTGTCCCAACGCAAAGGCAGACGTTCGGCGAGACTCATAGAGCTTCGGCCTCCGATCTTGGCGATGTCAATGCACGTAGAACGGATGAAAAATCATCCCGAATGACATCCCGGTCAGACTGATCATCACGACGGTGCCGACACCTAAGACCGCCACCAACAGCCATGCTCGACTACCCCGATCGGGGAAGCCGAGCAGCAGGGCAACCAGCACGACGACGCCGAGAAATGTCCACGCGATGGCGTCAAACCCGTGTTGCCTGATGAAAGTCTCGACATCGCCTGCTCGCCGACCCGCCAGAAGGTTGACCAAGGCGGCAAAAAACGTCAGTAAGCCGAAGAAGACCAGTCCGATCCCGGCAATGAGCCGGTCGAGGTTATCCCACCGCAACGCGATGTTCTCGGGCAGGTCACGCCACATCACCGCAGCGTAACCCGCGCCCGCCGATCCTCCTAGACTCAGTTGTCATGACCCCTTCCGGCGGGCAAGACACGATGACCACGCGGCTGCGCGGCTGGCCGCCCCTGGTGGCGTTGCCGCTGCTGGTGGTGGTGCTGACGCCGGCGAGCGTGCCGCGGTGGGCGTTCATGTGGCTGCTGGCGTTCGCGATCTTCTGCGGGTGCAAGTGGCTGACGTGGCGGCGGGGGCCGGCGATCCACGCCGCGCCGCTCTGGCGGCACCTGGCGTACCTCGTCGCGTGGCCTGGCCTGGACGCCCGGGCGTTCCTGCTCGCCCCGCCGCCAGCCCGACCGACACCGACCGAGTGGGCCGCGGCGACCGCTCGCCTCGCGGCCGGCGCGGCGCTGTACTGGGGCGTCGCCCGCCTCGCCGTCGACCTGCCGTACCTCGCCGGCTGGGTCGGCATGGTCGGGCTGATCATGATGCTGCACTTCGGGTCGATGCACCTGATGAGCTGCGCGTGGCGAGCCGTCGGCGTCGACGCCAGGCCGCTGATGCAGCGCCCGCTCGCCTCGACCTCGCTGGCCGAGTTCTGGGGACGGCGGTGGAACACAGCCTTCCGCGACCTCACCCACCGCTACCTCTTCAAGCCCCTCACCCGTCGCATGCGACCCGGCGTCGCCCTGCTCGTCGGCTTCCTGTTCAGCGGCGTCATCCACGACGCCGTCATCTCCCTGCCCGCCGGCGGCGGCTACGGCGGGCCGACCGCGTTCTTCGCCATCCAGGCCCTGGGCATCGTCGCCGAGCGCTCCGCCGCGGCCAAACGCCTGGGCCTCGGGCGCGGGCCGATCGGCTGGGCCTTCGCCATGGTCCTCCTCGCCGGGCCCGCCTGCCTGCTCTTCCACCCGCCCTTCGTCGAGCGGATCATCGTCCCCTTCATGCAAGCCATCGGAGCGCTGCCGACGTGATCGACCTCTCCACCCTCATCTTCCTCGGCGGGCTCGGCCACTTCGGCGTCCTCATCGCCTCGGCCCTCGTCCCCTTCAAGCTCGACTGGTCGGCCGTGTTCAGCGCCCTGCCCAAGCTGCACCGGCAGATGTACTGGACCTACGGCGGCTACGTCGTCCTCGCCATCGTCGCCTTCGGCGTCATCGCCACGACCTGCTCGGCCGAGCTCGCCAGCGGCACCCGCCTCGCCCGAGCCGTCTGCGGGTTCATCGCCGTCTTCTGGGCCATCCGCCTGGCTCTGCAGCCCGTCTTCGACGTCAAGCCCTTCCTCACCGCCTGGTGGCTGCGAGCCGGTTACCACACCCTGACCGTCGTATTCGTGCTTCTGGTGGCGATCTTCGGCTGGGCCGCCCTGGCGCCGCGCGGCTGACACGCGGCGAGCGACCGATACAATCCCGCGATGAGCTTTCACGTCGCCATCGCCGGTGTCACCGGAGCCGTCGGGCAGGAGTTCCTCCGCCTCCTCGACGAGCGCGAGTTCCCCCTCGCCAGCCTCCGCCCCCTCGCCTCGGCGCGCTCGGCCGGCAAGACCATCACCTTCCGCGGCGAAACTCTCACCATTGAGGAGCTCACCGAGGACAGCTTCGACGGCATCGACATCGCCCTGTTCTCCGCCGGCGGCTCGATCAGCAAGCAGTTCGCCCCCGCCGCCTCCGCGGCCGGCGCGATTGTCGTCGACAACTCGTCGGCCTTCCGCATGACGCCCGGCGTGCCGCTGATCGTCCCCGAGGTCAACGTCCACCACCTCGACGACGCCGGCATCGCCATAGGCGAGCGGATCGACGGCGACAGCTCGGAAGGTGACCAGCACCCATTTCCGGGAGCCGGCGTCATCGCCAACCCCAACTGCTCGACCATCATCATGCTGATGGCCGTCAACCCCATCCACCGCGCCGTCGGCGTCAAGCGACTGGTCGCCGCGACGTACCAGGCCGCCTCCGGGGCCGGCGCGGCCGCCATGGCCGAGCTGGAGCAGCAGACCCGCGAGTCGCTCGACGGCACCGCGCCCGCCGAGCTGACGCAGGACATCTTCGGCCTGCCCTACGCCTTCAACCTCTTCAGCCACAACTCCCCGATGCAGCCCAACGGCTACAACCAGGAGGAGATGAAGATGGTCCACGAGACGCACAAGATCTGGGGCCAGGCCGACCCCGCCTCGCAGACCGCCGTCACCGCCACCTGCGTCCGCGTCCCGGTCATGCGGGCCCACGCCGAGGCGATCAACCTGACCCTCGCCGCCCCCTTGTCCGAGCACGACGCCCGCGAGGTGCTGGCCAGCGCCCCGGGCGTCAGCCTGATCGACGACCGCGACGCCAACCGCTTCCCCACCCCGCTCGACGCCTCGCACCAAGACGACGTCTTCGTCGGCCGCATCCGCCAGGACATCTCCCAACCCGACCAGACCGGGCTGGACCTGTTCGTCTGCGGCGATCAGATCCGCAAGGGCGCGGCCCTCAACGCCGTCCAGATCGCCGAGCACCTCGCCGCTCGGGCGACCGCCACGGCCGGCTGACTCTGCCAAACAGCCGGCTACAGGGATTTCCCGGGGTTCTGGCGCGGTATTTGCCTTGACCGCAGGCGATTTCTCGGGTTAACTAGCTCAGGAGAGGGAAGGAACCCGCGTTTTCACGTCACGCAGGTCGTTCGTCCGTGATGCATGCCGTCGGCGCCCGCTTGGGCCCGCCGATCGCGATGCGTCCGTGAGACGCCGAGATCGATGCATCGCAAGCCACGCACATCTCGACCCCGCACCCGCCGCGCCCTCGCCGCGCTCGCGGCCGGCGCGATACTGGCTGTCGCCACCCCCGACGCCCACGGCCAGATCACCGGCGACGGCAGCTTCGTCGTCCAGCCCATCTCCGCCTTCGGCACCGACGACGGCGGCCGGGCCGCCAGCCTGCCGTTCCTCATCCGCGTCGGCGACGGATTCTTCGGCAATGCCTTCGTCAACAACAACGGCATCGTCAGCCTCGGCGGCTTCCTGCCGGCTTACTCCAACGACGGGCTCGGCGATGTCGCCAACAACAGCGGCCAGGCCGTCATCGCCCCCTTCTTCGCCAACGTCGACACCCGACCCCACGCCGACAACACCGGCGGCCAGGGCAAGGTCGGCGCCGGCACGATCGACGGCCGCGATGCCTTCATCGCCACCTGGGACCGTGTCGGCCGCCACGACCGGCAGTTCGACCTGCAGAGCTCCTTCGAGGTCCTGCTGATCGATCGCTCCGACATCGCGTTCGGCGACTTCGACATCGTCTTCAACTACGGCCCGATCGAGTGGACCGTCGCCGACCCCGGCGACACACCGGCCCGCGTCGGCTTCGCCGTGCCCGACGGCCAAGTGGTCGAGTTCGACCTCTTCGGCCCGCTGCCCGCCCCGGCAGTCTGCGCCGACGAGATGCTCGCCGATGCGCTCGCCATAACCGAAACGCCTTATGTGATGCCGGACTCGGTGCTCATCGAGGTGCGCGGTGGCTCGGCCATCGTGCCCGGCACGGCCGTCGTGCCCACGCCGACCGCCGCCGCAGCCGGGATGATCGGCCTGATCGCGCTCGCCGCTCGGCGACGCCGACCCCAAGCTTGATTCCGTGTGGCGCTACGCCGCCGCGGGCGCTGGCTTCGGGGCATATACCCGCACGCAGTTCCGGCCCGACGCCTTCGCCGCGTACACGCCCTGATCGGCGGCCTTGACCAGGTCGTCGGCGGCCTTGAACACGCCGCCCGGCTCGGTCGCCACGCCAATACTCGCCGTGATGTGCAGCGCCTCGCCGTCGTCCGACGCCACCGCCGCCTCGGCGATCGCCACCCGCAGCCGCTCGGCCATCTGCGCCGCCGACCGACGGTCCACCGCCGGCAGAATCACCGCAAACTCCTCACCGCCGTAACGGCTGACCAAGCCAACCTCGCCGACGAACTCGCCCAGCACCTCGCCGAGCTTCACCAGCACCCGATCGCCCACCGCGTGGCCGTAGGTGTCGTTGAACTTCTTGAAATGGTCGGTGTCGAGGAACAGCACGCTCAACGGCTTGCCGGCGTCGATGCAGGCGTCGAACTGCTCGGTGACGTAGTCGGTGAAGCGACGGCGGTTGGCCACGCCCGTGAGCGGGTCGGTGTTGGCCTCATCGATGAGCCTGATGTTCTGCTCCTGTAGCTTGTCGGCCTGTTGCGTCTGCTCCAGGGAGATATGCGTCAATGCCTCGTGCGCCGCGGCAAGGATCTCGTCGGGGTCGCCCAGCCCGCCGGTCGGCAGGTCGAACAGCCGACGCATCTCGTGCGTCTGCTTGTGGATCAACCGAAGCAGCGGCTCGACATCCGCCTGCGACAGGCCGATCGTCTCGGCCATCGTGCGATAGCAGCTGGCGCTGGTCTCGGGGTCCTGGCCCTCACGCAGGAACAGCTCGGCCACGTCGTTGCCCACCGCCACACACTCGACCAACGGCCGCAGCTCCTCGTCGGCGCCCTGCGGGCTGTGGTGGTACCGGATCGGCGCCACCAGCAACGGCGGCAGCTTCCACCGCTCGGCCAGCTCGCCGCCGACCTGGCCGTGATCGATCCCGAACGCCTCGCGCTCCTGCGCGATCAGCCGACGGTGGTCCCCACCGGTCTTCGCAAGCACCTCGCGATACTCGGCGCCGAGTGTCTGGTACATCGCCAACATGCCCAGGTCCTGCAGCAGCCCGCCCAGGAAGGCCTCTTCCCGCTGCACGAGCGAGCGCGCCGAGGCGAGTTGCTTGGCCGCCGTCGCCGCGTACAGGCTGCGCTTCCAGAACGTCATGTGATCGAAGCCGTCGCCCCCCTGCTGCGAGAGGTTGCCGACCAGCGTGAAGCCTAGCGCCAGCGTCTTCACGCTGTTGAGACCGAGCACGACCAGCGCGTGGCTGATCGTCGAGATCGTGTGCGCCTGGCCGTAGAAAGAACTGTTGACCGTCTTGAGGATCTTGCTCGACAAAGCCGGGTCGTGCTGGATCGTCGAGGCGATCTGCTTGATGTTGACATCCCGCTGCTGGACGAGGTCGATGACCTCCAACGCAATCGCCGGCAGGCTCGGCAGCCTGGGCGAACTCAGCACCCGTTCCATCAATGCGTCACTCATCGCCGTGTGGACCTGTAAGGGGGGTTGCACGGCGCTTCATGGCCGATAACGACAGACCGAGGCGGCTCTCGTGGCCGCGGCCTAGGGGGATGATCGGATGGGCGCGTCGCCCGCTTGAGTCGGTCGCCGACCTCGCGGGGGCAACGCCTCCAGAGCCCGTGCCACCGCAAAAAAAGCGGCGGGCAGAACCCGCCGCTCGGTCAATCGTCAATCACGTGGGGAAGCGTGTCGGGCCGACTACGCCCCGGCCTCGGCCTCGGCGACTTCCTCGGAGGAGTCGCCGGCCTCGTCCTTCGCCGGCTCGGGCTTGGGCTCCGACCGGAACGCCAGCTTCTCTTCGCCGCCCTCGGCACGACTGACGTGTACGACGCACGGCGCGACAAACTCTTCCCGAAGGATCGCCTCGGACAGCGGGTCCTCGACGTACTGCTCGATGGCACGACGCAGCGGCCGGGCCCCGAAGTCGGGGTTGTAGCCCTTCTCGATCAGGAAGTCCTTGGCAGACTGGTCGACCTCGAGATGCATCCCGCGCTCTTCGAGCCGCTGGAAGACCTTCTTGAGCTCGAACTCGACGATGCCGACGAGGTTGTCCTTGGTCAGCGGGCGGAAGACGATCACGTCGTCCAGCCGGTTGATGAACTCGGGGCGGAAGTACCGCTCGATCTCCGTGTTCAGCAGCACCTTGATCTTGTCGTAGTCCGCGTCTTCCGAGCGGACCGCGAAGCCGAAGCCGGCCTTGTTCTTGATCAGGTCGGCGCCGATGTTCGACGTCATGATCAGGATCACGTTGCGGAAGCTGACGTGCCGGCCGAACGAGTCGGTCAGCTCAC
>JBCCZA010000001.1:0-61227 GCA_039188455.1 Planctomycetota bacterium | reverse complement strand
GTCGTGCGTGTTGGTCGGGTCCGTGGAGGGGGTGCCGTGGGCTTGATGCGATCGGCCGAAGTGGGCGAGGCACAGGGTGCGCAGGCCGGCGTCGTGCCAGCGGTGCAGGTCGTCGACGTCGAGGATGGGGTCGGCGCCCTCAAGGGTGACGATGACGCCGATGGGGCCATCGGGGGTGAGGCGATCGAGGTCGGCCGAGCCGAGCACGATGGCGATGTGACCTTCTCGCTTGAGCCAGCGGTAGTAGGCGAGCATGCCATAGGCGGCGGCGTGGGCCATCGAGGGATCGGGCCAGTCGTCGGTCGATCGCTTGACCGGGCGCGTCGGGTCGACCCACGGCTTGGCTCGCGCGAGCAGCGTGGCGACGCAGAGGCAAACGCCGCCGTCTCGCATCGCGGGCAGCGTGACCGTCGCGATCCCGCGGCCATCATCGACGCCTTGCTCGCGTTGGCGGATGGCGTCGAGGGGGCGGCGCAGGTCGCGCTCGAACTGCAGCGCGTTCATCGCCAGGTCGAGGTGGCCGTCAACGATCATGGTCTCGCCTCCTTGCGAGCGGTGCGGGTTAGTCGATCAGGTGACGCTCGAGGAAGGCGTGGCTGATCTCGCGGAACCAGTCGCCCTCGGGCTTGATGAACAGCCACGGCGTGCCGTGCCCGCCGCGCTCGCTGACGTACATCTCCCACGGCGCGCCGGCCTTCTGGCACGCCTCGACCCACATCAGCGCGTTCTCGACAGGCACCGGCTCGTCCGGCCGGCAGTGCAGCACCAGCGACGGCGGCGTGTCGGCGGTGACGTGCCGGTGCACGCTCAGCAGGTCGAGCAGCTCGGCGTCGTCGACGCGGTCCTCGCCCAGAAGGTGGAGCCGAGAGCCCTGGTGCGTCGAGGCGCCGGCCATGTCGATGACGGGGTAGACCAGCACGGTCGCGTCGGGCCGGGCCGACAGCATCTCGACAAGGTCGTCCTGCTCGCAGGTGAAGCGGTCGTGGTGGACGCTGAGCGTCGCGGCGAGGTGCCCGCCGGCCGAGAACCCCATCACCCCGACGCGGGACCAGCCGCGTCCGCGCATCAGGCGCATCGCGCGCTGGGCGTCGTGGATCATGTCGGGGTGGCCGTGCTCGGGGCCGAGGCGGTAGAGCAGCACGGCCGCGTGAAAGCCGGCGTGGTTGAGGGCGTCGGCCATGGGCATGCCCTCGTGCTCGCCGTGGTGGCGGTAGCCGCCGCCGGGGATCACGAGCACGGCCGGGGCGTCGACATCGGCGCCGCGCCGGGGGTACCAAGTCAGCGTCGGCAGGGTGTCGGCCGGCTGGTTGGGCCACAGGGTGGTCGTCTCGGGCATGGCGGCGAGTCTAGCCGGCGAGCTTGCCGGCCGAATCGCTCAGGGCTCGACTCGCTCGCCGAACAGCGTCAGCGGGGCCGCGCGATCGACACGCACCTCGACCGTCTGACCGATCAGCGACGCAGGCCCGTCGAAGCACACGATCAGGTCGCCCGAGGTCCGCCCGCCGAGCTGCACGTCGGGCTCTTGCTCGATGACGGCCGCCGCCCGCCGCGACTCCCATCGCAGCTCGACCCCGCCCGCGCCGCAGACGCCCGCGGGCTCGGCGATGGGCTTGCCGGTCGCCTTCTCCACAAACACGCTCACCGTCCGCCCGACGTACTTGCCGTGCTCGGCCGCCGCGACCTCGCTCTGCACGGCGAGCAGCTCGGCGTTGCGTCGCTTCTTGACGTCGTTGGGCACGTCATCGGCGAACCGCTCGTTCGCGGCCGTGCCGGGCCGGGGGCTGTACTTGAAGATAAACGAGTTCTTGAACCGGCACCGCCGGATCAACTCAAGCGTCGCCCGGTGATCCTCCTCGGTCTCGGTCGGGAAGCCGGTGATGATGTCGCTGGCGATCTCGACGTCCGGGATGATCGCGCGGGCACGATCGATCAGGTCGACGTACTCGGCGACCTTGTAGCCACGGTTCATGCGAGCGAGCACGCGGTCCGAGCCGGACTGCACGGGCAGGTGCAGGTACGGGCAGAGGCGCGGGCGCTCGGCGATGGTGTGCAGGATGTCGTCGCCGAAGTCGCGGGGGAAGCTGGTGACGAAGCGCAGGCGTTGCAGCTCGGGCAGCTCGTCGTGCACGCGGGCCAGCAGCATGGCGAACGTGAACAGGTCGCGCTCGCTGGACGACGCGCCGGCCTCGTCCGACTTACGTCGCTCGGTGATCGCGAAGCCGTTGCCGGCGTTGCGCACCGCAGCGCCGACCTGCGGCTGGGCCACACCATCGACCAGCTCGGTCGCCGCGAGGTCGTAGTGGTAGTGGTTGACCGTCTGGCCGAGCAATGTGATCTCGCGGGCGCCGGCCTCGATGAGACGGCGGCACTCCTCGACGATCGCATCCGGGTGGCGGTGCACCTCGGCGCCGCGGGTGTGCGGGACGACGCAGTACGTACAAAACTTGTTGCAGCCGCGCGTGATGCGGACGTAGGCCGAGCCCGCGCCGTCGGGGTCGAAGCTGCGGGACAGGTCGAGCAGCTCGAGCGTGTCCTCGGCGGCGGCGAGCGTGCCCGATCGGCGGTGGGTGTTGCCCTGCAGCGCGACCTGAGCGGTCGACAGCCCGCCGCGCGTTGCGGCCGAGGTGCGTGCGAGGTTGTCGATGAGCAGCGGAACCTTGTCGAGCTCACCCGGCCCGCAGAGCAGGTCGACCTGCGGGTGGCGGCGGATCATGTCGTCACCCTCGCGCTCGGCCATGCAGCCGAGGACGCCGAGGATGACATCCGGGCGGTCTCGCTTGTGCTGGCCGACCCGGCCGAGACGCGACCAGACCTTCTGCTCGGCCTTCTCGCGGACCGAGCAGGTGTTGTAGAGCACGACGTCCGCCGCTTGCCAGTCGTCGGTGAAGCGGTACCCCGCGGCGGCCAGGCTCGACCTCACGAGCTGGCTGTCCAGCACGTTCATCTGGCAGCCGAAGGTCTCGAGATACACGGCTCGGCCATCGGGCATCGGCTTTGGCGGATCGGCGGGACGCATCGAGCCGGGCATGGTACCCCAGATGGGGCGGATTTCGTGGGCCTCGTACCAAGCCTGGCCCACATTCAACACCGTCGCCGCCGTGCGTCGATGTATCGCCTCATGACCGACGCCCGCCCCGACTCCCGCCTGATCGCCGCCCTGCCGGGCTGGATGATGCTCATCGGCGGGCTGGCGCTGGTCGCCACGTCGGTCGTCGTCCCGCCGCTGCACGCCGCCGCGGCCATGCAACGCCAGCGCGAGACGCTGGCCGCCCACGTCGCGACCCGCGACGCCCAGCTCGACCGCCTCCGTCAGCTCGCCGACGCCCTGGACGACGACGACCCCGCCCTGCTCGCCCGCGTCGCCCACGACCGCTGGGGCATGACGCCCGACCGCCCCGACACCACGCTGCTCGACCCGCCCACGCCCGACCGCCCGCTCGCTCTCGCCGGGCTCGAGCTCACCCCCGCGCCCGTCGCCTACGCCAAGCCCGACACCGCCCTCACGCGCCTCACCCACGGCCCGTACCGCGCCGCCCTGCCCATCCTCGGCGTCGTCTTCGCCGCGGCGGGCATCGCCTATCCCTGGCGCGCTTGCCACGCCGCAGCCAACGCGTGACCCCACGTCCGGCCGCCCCGGCCTAGCGCTCCTCGATCAGCACCTCGTCGACGTCGCCGCCTGCCCCCATCGCCGAGACCCCCTCGATCACCCAGTCGGGCGTCGACTCGACATCGCCCCCCTCGTCCTCCCAGAACTCCAGCCCGCCGCGGAAGTCGTACACGTTGACGTACCCCTCGGCGATCAGCTTCTTCGCCGCCGCCGGCGACAGCGGGCTCTCGTAGCTCCCGGCGTACACCACCACGCTCGTCGCGCCGGCCAGCACCGGGTCGCTCCGCCGAAGCTCGGCCACCGGGATGCACACCGCCCCGGGGATGTGCCCGTCGTCGTACTCGCCCCACCGACGCACGTCGACCACCAGCGTCCGCTCCCGCTCGTCGGCCAGCAGCTCGCGCAGTTCCTCGACATTGATGAACGTGATGTCGCGGTCGCTGGTCTTGACCTCGCAGCCGAGGCCTAGCCCCGCCAGGACGATCAGTCCGACAACGCCGCCCAGCACCCCCCGCCATCCGCCGTGACCGCCTCGCATCATCCGGCCAGCATACCGGCGGGCCGATGCCCTTAGCATCGCGTCGTGACCGCCGCCGCCCCGCTCGACGACGCCCTGGCCGCCTGGCTCGACGCGCCGCCCTCCGCCTGCCTGCTCCACGCCGGCCGGCCGCACCCCCGCTGGTCCAATCGATCGCTGCTCGGCACGCCCGACGCCGCCTGGGTCGTCACCCCCGACGGCCGATCCGCCTGGCTCGGCGACGCGCCCCGCCCCGTCGACTTCACCCACGACCCCTTCGCCGATCTCGACGCCCTCCTCGCCCACGACCCCGACGCCAGCTGGATCGGCTACCTCGGCTACGACCTCGGCCGGCGCATCGAGTCGCTGACCAGTGTCGCTCGCGACGACCGCCGCTGGCCGCTCGCCCTGCTGCAGCGCTGCCCGCGCGTCGACGCCTTCCCCGCCACCGAACGCCCGATCCCGACGCCCAACCCGTCGCTGAGCCTCGGCCCCGTGCGATCCTGCACGACGCCGAGCGACTACCAGCAGGCCGTCGCCCACGTCGTCGACCGCCTCCACGCCGGCGATGCGTTCGAGGTCAACCTCGCCACCCGCCTCACCGCCGAGTTCCGCGGCCGCCCGCGCGATCTCTTCCTCGCCCTGCTCAGGCGCTCGCCCGCCTGGTTCGCCGCGTACCTGCCGCTGCCCGCCCTGCCCAACGACCCGCCCGATCGCCGCCGAGCCATCGCGTCGGTCTCGCCCGAGCTATTCCTGGAGCTAACACCCGAGGGCACCGTCACCACCCGCCCCATCAAGGGCACCCGACGCGCCGGGTCCGCCGCCGCCGCCGCACACCCGCACGCCGACCTCGCCGACAGCCCCAAGGACCGTGCCGAGCTCGCCATGGTCGTCGACATGCTCCGCAACGACCTCGGCCGCGTCGCCGCCTTCGGCTCGGTCCGCGTCGATCAGCCCCGCACCATCGAGCACCACCCCGGCATCGATCACGCCGTCGCCACCGTCGCCGCCAAGCTCCGCCGGGACGCCACGCCCGGCGACCTGCTCCGAGCCACGCTCCCCGGCGGATCGATCACTGGTGCCCCCAAGGTGCAGGCCATGCACATGATCGAGCGGCTCGAGCCCGTCCGCCGCGGCCCCTATTGCGGCGCGATCGGCTGGCTCCGCGGCCGATCGATGCACCTCTCGATCGCGATCCGCACCGCCTGCATCACCACCGACGCGCTCGGCGCCGACGGAGACGCCCCCCCAACCGGCGTCGCCGACTTCCACGTCGGCTCAGGCATCGTCGCCGACTCGATCCCCCGCGCCGAGTGGCGCGAAACGCTCCACAAGGCCAAGCCCTTCCGCGACGCCGCGAGAGCCCATCGTCGGCTCTGACGCAACACCGCCACGGCCGCCCAACCCTGCGTCGCCCTGCCGCGGTACCCTGCCGCCATGCCCGACCCGATCGCAGGATCGAGCGTGACCTGCCCCCAATGCGGCTACGACCTCAGCGGCACCGCGATCGGTGGCACCTGCCCCGAGTGCGGCGTGAGCGTGGCGGCGTCGATCGGCGCAGCCCCCGCCGCCAACGCCGCAACCGGCAATGACAGCTCGCCCGTGGTCTGCCTCGTGCTCGGCATCCTCTCGCTGGTCAGCGGTTGTCTGCCGCTGGGCTTCTTGGCGATCGCCTGGCACGGGATGGCCCAACGAGCCATCGCGCAGGGCCGGGCGCCGCGCGATCAGGCGGGCCTGGCCACCGCCGGGCTGATCATGGGGTGGATCGCCGCCGCGATCGTCCTGCTGTTCGTGGGGTTGTTTGTGCTCAGCTTCATCCTGCCCGTGCTGCTCATGCTGATCGCCGGCGTGATCGCCGCCCTGTCGCCCTGATCGACGACCCTCGAGACCCACCGATGACCGACACTCACCCCGCCCGCGTCGAAGACTCCCGCGTCCTATGCG
This sequence comes from Planctomycetota bacterium, assembly GCA_039188455.1. Taxonomy (GTDB): domain Bacteria; phylum Planctomycetota; class Phycisphaerae; order Phycisphaerales; family Phycisphaeraceae; genus JBCBUE01. The sequence goes on along the minus strand of JBCCZA010000001.1, from coordinate 55,159 downwards.
CAGAGTGCGGCTACGACCTCAGCGGCACGGCGATCGGCGGCAAGTGCCCCGAGTGCGGCTCGGACGTCCACGAATCGATCCGCGCCTCCACGGTCGTGGCCGGCAGCGACAGCTCGGCGCTGCTGTGCCTCATCTTCGGCTGCCTGTCGTTCGTCGCGGGCTGCACGCCGCTGGGGTTCGTCGCCGTGTGGATGTACGGCCGGGCCAAACGCGCCATCGCCGAAGGGCGGGCCCCGGCCGACCAGAGAGTCATGGCGACGATCGGCGTCGTGCTGGGCTGGATCGGCGTAGCGCTGTTTGCCCTGCAGGCGCTGGTGGTCCTTTTCTTCATCGTGCTCGCCATCCTCGACCCCTGACCCTCAGCAACGCACGGCATCCGGGAAGTGCCTCACCGTCGCACGCGTCAGCCCGAACCAGTCCCGCCAACTCGGGGGCGGCAGGTCCACGCCCACGACGTCGATCCGCACCGCCGCACCGCGGTACCGTGGCTGACGCAGAAGCGCCCCGGCGAGCTGGCGCAGCTTGGCCTGCTTGCTCGACCCGACACGCCGCTCGGGCGCGATCCCCTCGGCGTCCGCGTCTCGTGTCTTGACCTCGATCACCACCAGCACCGCCCCGTCCGGCGTGCGGGCCAGCAGGTCGATCTCGCCGACGCGCGTCTGCACGTTGCGGCCGACGACGCGATAGCCCGACCGACGCAGGTGCCGCGCCGCGATCGCCTCGCCCCGTCGGCCGGACCGGCCGATCCGCGACGCCGCGGCCTTACGCCGCCCGCCCCCCGTGACGCCCTTGCGCAAGCTCATCGTGAACGCTCCGCCGCCGGTCGAAGATCGCACCACCCCCAAGCTAGACTCCGGCCATGCCGCTCGCCAATTCAGCCGCGTGTTTCCTGGCGATCGCCACCGCCGTAGCGTTCGCCACGCCCGCGGCCACTCAGGCCACCCAACCCGCCACCGCACAACCATCGACGGACACCGCCACGCCCCAGCCCGAGCTGCCCGCCCCCGCCACCTTGCCCGACGCCGACGCCGTGCTCACCCGCATCGCCTTCGGCTCCTGCTTCAACCAGACCGGCGGCTACAACGACGCCCAACGCGCCAACGACTTCAACCCCTTCACCGCCGTCCTCGACGATCGGCCGGACCTGTTCCTCTTCATCGGCGACAACATGTACGCCGACCTCGACCGCCGCGAACGCCCGGTCACGATCGACGACATCCACACGGCCTACGCCGAGCTGGCCGCCCGCCCCGGGTTCGCCGCCCTTTACGCCGAGGTGCCGATCCTCGCCACCTGGGACGACCACGACTTCGGGCTCAACGACGCCGGCGTCGAGCTGCCGTTCAAGGCCGACAGCCAGGCGGCGCTGCTCGACTTCTTCGGCGACCCCGCCGACTCGCCCCGCCGATCGCGCGACGGCGTCTACGGCGCCTGGGCCTTCGGCCCGCCGGGGCGACGCACCCAGGTCATCCTGCTCGACACCCGCTTCTTCCGCAGCCCCATGGTCGTCGAGCAGATCGACGGCCGACGCCACTACGTCCCCAACGACGACCCCGCCGCCACCGTGCTCGGCGACGAGCAGTGGCGATGGCTGGAAGCCAAGCTCCGCGAGCCGGCCGACCTGCGGCTCATCGCCAGCTCGATCCAGGTCGTCGCCGGCGAGCACCGCTTCGAGAAGTGGGCCAACTTCCCCCTCCAACGCCAACGCCTCTTCGACCTCATCACCGAGACCCAGGCCAACGGCGTCGTCTTCCTCACCGGCGATCGCCACCACTGGGAGCTCTCGGCCGACCGCGTCGACGCGTCGTACCCGCTGTTCGACCTGACCTCCAGCGGCCTCAACCAGGGCAGCCCCAGCGTCAACCGCGAGCCCAACCGCCACCGCATCGGCTCCGACTTCGCCTATCGCCACCCCAACTTCGGCACCGTCGAGATCGACTGGGGCACCTCCCCGCCGATCGTGACCCTCAGCATCCTCTCGACGCGCGACGGCTCAACCATGCTCGCGTACCCGCTGCTGCTCGACACGCTCCAGCCCCCCGCGACCCCGACACCGACCGAGACGCCGGCCGAGTAGCCAACGAGCCAACCCCGCCCAGCGATACACTCGCGCGATGCCGAGCGACCCGACGCCCGACCGCAAGCCCCGCCCGCCGTGGCTGCGCGCGATGGGCAGGCGCGACCCGCCCGACCGCGTCGAGGTCGCCGGCCGGCCGTTCCGCCGGCTCAAGCTCTACAAGCACGACGCATGGGCCGCGACCTGCCTCTTCGCCGACGAGGCCGACGATGACCGCCGCGCAATCGTCAAGTTCTCCCGCCGCGCGTGGGTTGGCCCGATCCCGATGGGCTGGGCCGGCCGAGCGCTGACCCGCCGCGAGACCCACCTGCTGCACCGCACCGCCAACGTCGCCGGCATCCCCAACGACCTCGGCCCCGTCGCCTGGCAACGCCCCGGCCGAGACCACACGCAACCCGACCCCGCGACCGCCGCCCGCGAGTTCCTCGCCGGTGACACGCTCAAGGATTACCGCCTCGATCACGAGGTGTCAGACACTTTCTTCGATGAGCTCGACGCAATCATCGACGCGCTGCACGCCCAGGGCGTCGCTTACGTCGACATGGACAAAGCCGACAACATCATCGTCACGCCCGACGGCCACCCAGCGTTGATCGACTTCCAGATCCACTTCGCCATCCCGCGCTGGCTGCCGCTCGGCCGATACACGCTCGGCTGGCTGCTCAGGCTGCTGCAACGCAGCGACCGCTACCACCTGATGAAGCACAAGCTGCGCACGCGACCGGACCTGTACCCCGGCGGCGAGGAGGAACTAAACCGCCTGCGCCCCGCGGCCGTGCGCCTGTGGCGGCGGATCAGCAAGGGTCCGCAACGCCTTCGCCGAGGACTGCTCAGCAAGCTCGGCGTCCGCGACAAGTCCGGCCGCGCCGCCAGCGAGTACGGGCCCTGAGCGCCGACGGCGTCCGTCAGAACAGCAGCCGCACCCCCGCCACCACGCTGACGCGCAGGTCGGCCGTGTCGGTCGTGCGCTGATCGATCGGCACTTGCACACTGATCTCGGCCGCCCAGGTCGGCGCCTCGTACAGCAGGCCGGGCGCGATGAGATTCTGCCGATCGCCGTCGACCTCGTACCGCGCGTTGAGCTCGATCTGCGCGTAGGTGCTGCCCTCGGGCTCGGACCCGTAGGCCTCGGGGGATAGGCGGTAGAGGTAGGACAGGTCGGCCGTGAGGTAGCCGTCGCCGCCGTCGCCGATCTCGACGGGGTTGGGCACGCTGTCGGTGTTGAACTTGTAGCGGACGCCGCCGCCGAAGCCGTGGCGACCGACGATATGGGTCGTGCTAAGGCCGATGAAGGGGTCGAACGACTCGCTGGACAACGCCTCGTTGTAGCTCGGGCCCTCGACGCCGAACTGCATGGCATAGCGCGCGGTGTCGATGCCGACGCGATCGACACGCAGGAACCGCCACTGGCCCATCAGCGTCCAGTCGGCCAGGCCGCCGTCGACGTCGCGACGATCGCCCAGCGCCGAGTCCCGGCCGCGCGTGAACCAGCGGACCTTGGCCGGCAGGTGGGCCATCACGGCCAGGTCGCCGGTGATCCCGTACGCCAGGATCGACTCGGCGGAGAACTGATCGACATCCTGCGTGCCCCCGCCGTCGTCGGGCGCATTCTCGAATCGCATGTACGCCAGCCGTTCGCGGAACACCCACACGCCCTTGCCGGGCTGGGTGGCCGAGGCCTGGTTGGTCGCCTGCTGAGCCGACACGGCGACGGTCGGCAGGAGCGTGCCGACCGCCGCGATGAGGGCCGCCGTATAGGGGCGGATCGTTGTCACGAGGCGCCTCCTTCGACCGTGTCGCCGTCGGGGATCACGTCGGTCACGGTGTAGCCGAACAGCTCGACCGCGTCGCGGAGCTGCGTCTCGCCGACGCGGCCGGCCTCGGTGAACGCCACGTGAAACCGACTCTCGTCGAGGCGCGGGGTCACCTCGGACACGCCATCGATGATGGACAGCTGCGACCGCATGGCGTCGGCCGACTCGGCATCGACGGGGCCGGCGACGTAGATGGTCGCGCCGTGGGCCTCGATCGCGTCGGCCACCGCGATGTCGCGGCGGGCGACGGCGATGGCCTCGGCATCCAGCGGGCCCGTTGCCAGGGTGAAGCCGCCGTCGCTCACGGCACGCTCGATGGCTTGCCACGTCGGACGATCCGGTCCGTCCGACAGCGTGAGAACCACGCGTCCGGTACTCAGGTCGACCTTGTGATCGAGCACGCCGGGCATCCGGTCGAACTGCTTGTTGAGGCTGTGAGCGCAGAGCGGACAGCTGAGCCCGGCAACGTCGAACGCGACGGTCTCGCCGGCCACCTCGCCCGCATCCGTCGAGGTCGTGGAACCGGTGGTAGGTATCGTCTCGCAGCCGGCGGCCATGAGCAACGACGAGACTGAGAACACAACGATCACCGCGGCACGACGGCTGATCGCGTTAACAAGTGAGCGAGCTTGCACGAGGAATCTCCTGCATGAGTAGTGACGGGAACGCGACACACGCCGCCGACGACCACGCGTCATCGGCGGGAGTGCACGCCCGCTACGTCAACCACACGCAGGCGATGGAACACCGCGACGTCGCGGAGAACGCCGACCACGCCGCGTCGATCTCGGTGCGCGACGCCACCACCTCGGAGAGTCGGACGCAGGCGCCCGGCGTCGCGTCCCAGGCCTCGTACGCGGGCGGCTGGGCGCCCCGCAGCAAGTCAGACGGCAAGCGCGTGGGGGCGTTGGGCGTCGTGCGAGGCTCGGGCGAAGGCTCGCGATCGTCCCGCCCGTTCATGAGACAGACGTTGGCGAGCTCGCACAGCGCGCAGCAAGCGTTGCCCGCCGAGGTGACGCCGTGGTCGCCGTAGGCCGCGGCCGTCGACCGAGCCATGCCGGCCGGGCTGACACCCACACCGCATGCCGCCCATGCCGCGCCAGGCAAGGCCAGTTGAACACACAGCACCATGACCGCGATCGTCCGCACGTCTCAGATATTACGTGGAGGAAGCGGGCCGGTTCAACGCCTCAACGCGTGGTCGATCCAAGCCCCGCCCAGCACGCGGTCGCCGTCGTAGCAGACGACCGCCTGCCCCGGCGTGACCGCCTCGATCGGCTCGTCGAACCGCAGTTCGATCAGGTCGCTGCCGTCATCGGCGGTAGGCCACATCAACCGGACACGCCCCGAGCCCTCCCCGCCGTTGTAGCGCACCTTGACGCCGCAAGACCGCCAATCGCCCGGCGGCTCGCCGTCCAGCCAATTGACCTTGCCGGCCACGCAGCCGATCGCCGCGAGGTCCGTCTTGCCGCCCACCGTCACCCGGTTGGTTTCCGCGTCCTTGTCGACGACGTAGATCGGGTAACCCATCGCGAGATCGAGCCCGCGCCGTTGGCCGATGGTGAAGCGCTGCTGCCCGCCGTGCGTGCCGAGCACCGTGCCGTCCGTGTCGACGATCTCGCCCTGCTCGAACCCGCCGTCGGTCCGCCGCTCGACCAGCCGGGCGTAGTCGCGGTCGGGCACGAAGCAGATCTCCTGTGAGTCGGGCTTGTCGAACACCGGCAGGCCCATCGCCTCGGCCAGCCCGCGCACGGCCGACTTCTGCAGCCCGCCGATCGGGAGCAGCATCCGCTCCAGCTTCGCCGGCGTCGTGCCGAACAGCACGTACGACTGGTCCTTGCCGGCGTCGAGCCCGCGGGTCAGCGTGGCCCGGCCGGCGCCGTCACGCCCGACCCGGGCGTAGTGCCCGGACGCGACGTACTCGGCGCCGATCGATGCGGCGTAGTCGTGCAGCCGGCCGAACTTCAGCCAGTCGTTGCACCGCACGCAGGGGTTGGGCGTGCGGCCGGCGTTGTACTCGTCGACGAAGTAGTCGATCACGCGGCCGAAGTCGCGCTTGAAGTTGATGACGTAGAACGGCACGCCGAGGTGGGCCGCGACGAGGCGGGCGTCGGCCGCGTCGTTGACCGAGCAGCAGCCCTGGTGCCGGCCGCCGGCGGGCTTGGGCTTGGTCGGGTCGGTCGCGCAGCCGTCGAAGAGGTTGTCGTAGCCCTGGGCCGCCTCGATCGAGTCGTCGCTGCCGAGGCGCATGAACGCACCCACCACGTCCCAGCCGGCCCGCTGCAAGAGCGCCGCCGCGACCGAGCTGTCGACCCCGCCCGACATCGCGACCAGCGCCTTGCGGCCTCGGCCCGGCTCGATCGCCGCGACCGCGTCACGGACGCCGGTCGCGAGGGCCTCGGTGACCTGATCATCGGGTTGTGTCAGCCTTGCGGTCACGTGATCGATGGTATGCGACCCTGCGACGCCGTTAGCCCGTACCATCCGCGTGCCATCGCCGTGGGCGATCGGCGATTCTTGACTTCCCCACAGCGGAGCCGCCCATGCCTGCCTCTCCCGTCCGCCGAGTGCGTCGCGCGTCCCGAGCGATCCCGACCGTTTCCCGCCGCCGCGACCTCCGAGCGTGGCTGACGGGCACGCTGGGCACGGCCGTGCTGGCCGCCGCCGCCGTCGCGATGCCGGCCCGACCCGCCGCGGCCGACGTGATGACCATGGCCCCCGAGGACGTCGAGATCCTCATGGTCGTGCCCGATCCCAAGGGCATGTCCGACCGCATCGCCACGCTCAGCGAGCGCATGGGCATGCCGATGCCCGGGGCGCAGAACATCCTGGACACGATGATGAGCCAGCTCGGCAACCCGCAGGGCGTGGACGACGCCAAGCCGCTGGCGATGGCCATGGGCAACGCGGCCGAGGCGATGTCGATGCAGGACGACTCGCTGATGACCTCGATGGTGTTCGTGCCGGTCGAGGACTACGGGGCGTTCGTCAGCAGCCTGGGTGGGGCCTCGGCGACGGGCGTGACCCCGCTGGTGCTCACCGACGGCAGCGAGGCGTTCGTGCGGCAGTCCGGCGACTACGCGGTCGTCGGCAACAACGAGGCGGCCGTGACCGGTTACGCGCCGTCGGACCGCGCGAAGCAGCTGGTCACGGCGGCGGGCGACTACGCCGGCCGGCTGACGGCCACGCCCGACGTGATGCTCGTGGTCGACATGGCCACGCTGGGCCCGGCGATGGCCGAGCAGGCCGAGGCGCTGGACGGCGCGATGATGGGCAACCCGGGGATGGACCCGGCCGCGGCGAACGCGATGGCGGCCAACATGTCGTCGATGGTGTGGATGGCCAACCTCGCGTCCGGCGCCGAAGCCGCGGTCATGTCGCTCGATCTCGCCGGCGACGACATCAAGCTCGGCCTGTGCGCCAAGTTCGCCGTCGATGCATCCGCCTCGCTGATCCTCACCGACAAGCCCGCCCAGCCCGTCGCGTCCAAGTTCGCCGCGCTGCCGGACATGCCCTACCTGCTGGCCTTCGGCATGGACTTCACCGGCGTCGACATGGCCGAGCTCACCCAGCAACTCACCGACGCCCTGCCCGAGGACGCCACGGCCCAACGCAAGATGTACGAGGCGTCGATCCCGATGCTTAAGCAGGCGAGCGGCGGTGCGATGGGCATGTACGTGCCCAACCAGCCGGCCATGGGCTTGTCCGGCCTATTCAACGTCGCCGCCGTCTACGACGTCGACGATGACGGCGCGTTCATCGACGCCTTCGAGCATTACATCAAGGAAGTCGACGGCGTCGCCATGCCCGTGCCGGTCCCCGGTGAGGGTGGCGAGATGACCACCGCCGACATGATCACTCAGGCCAGCCTCACGCCCGACGCGCTGACGCTCGGCGGGGTCAGCCTGTCCGAGTGGTCGATGGCCCAGCAGATGCCGCCCGAGCTGATGCAGCAGATGGGCCCGATGGCCGGCATGATGCAGCAGGCCTACGCCGGCTACGTCGGTGCCAACGACGGCAAGGCGTACGTCACCACCGGCTCGGACATCGCCCTGCTCACCGCCACCGTCGAGGGTGCCGGCGAGGGGCTCGCGGCCGATGGCCCCACTCAGACGGCCCTAGCGAACGACGACGTGCCCGACCGGGCCGTGGCCGGCTTCCTCAGCCTGCAGGGCGTCGGGGCCATGGCCAACAGCTACCTGCCGATGTTCGGCCTGCCCGCGATCGAGGTCCCGGCCGACATCGCGCCGCTCGGGATGTCGATGGGCGCCTCCAAAGGGCAGATGATCGTCGAGCTCACCCTGCCGGTGGACTCGCTCGCGTTCATCGCCGAGGAGGCGATGCAGATCCAGGCGATGATGGGCGGCGGCCCTGGGGCGGCCAACGGCATGGGCGGCGGCGGCACGCCTCGCGCCCCGCAGTAAGCCGCTCGAGTCAGACACGGCGATGCCCCGCACGATGCAACGCCTTACCGACGCCGGGCTGGCCCTGCTCGTTGCCGTCGCCGTCGCGGCCTACGCGACCGCGGCGGTGACCTCGTGCGCTAGCACGCACGCCGTCTCGACTGTCAGCGGCGTGACGACGGCCGACGCACCCGCCACGCCAGGACCTCCCGCCGAGGACGCCCTGCCGCGCCCCGTTCTCGGCGTGTCGATCAACCTCTACCACCTCGACGACCCCGCGCCGCTGACCGCCGCGATCGACCGCATCGCCGACCTCGGCTTCAACACCCTGCAGGTCGTCACGCCCGTCTTCCAGCGCGACGGCGCGGCCGCCGCACCCGCCCGCATCGTCGCCCGCCTGCACGGCCCGACGGACGACACCCTCCGCCTCGCCCTCACCCACGCCAGGCAGCGCGGTCTGACCACCGCGCTCATGATGCAGGTCAACTTCACCCACCCGCGTGGCAACGAGTGGCGCGGCAAGCTGCTGCCGCCCGACTGGCCGACGTGGTGGGCCGGCTATCGCGACGCCTTGGCCCAGTACGCCGACCTCGCCGCTGAGAGCAACGCCGACGCCCTGTCTGTCGGCTGCGAGCTGCTCACCACGCAGCAACCGCAGCAGGCCGACGCCTGGGCCGAGACGATCGCCATCGCACGCGAGCGATTCTCTGGCACGCTGTATTACTCGACCAACTGGGACGCCTACGCGTCGTTCCCGAGCTGGCACGAGCTCGACGTCATCGGCATCTCCGGGTACTGGGACCTGACCCGCACCGCCGCTAACCGCGACCGGACGACCGACGCCGAGGTGCTGGATCGCTGGCAGCGCATCCGACGCGAGCTGGACGAGTACGCCACACGGCTCGACATGCCCCTGCTCGTCACCGAGGTCGGCTACCCGGCACTGCCGTGGGCGCTGCGCGACCCGTGGAACTACTTGCTGGGCGACGGCACGCTCGACACCGCCGCCCAGGCCCGCGCCTATCGCCTGCTCGCCGAGGCGTGGGCGCCGGCGCTCGCCGAACAGCGCTCAACCAACACGGCCCCGACCGACCGCCTCGCCGGGCTCGTCCTCTACGAGTGGGACCTCTATCACGACCCCGCCACGCACACCGGCTACGCCCTCGACCGCCCCGCCACGCTCGATGCCCTGGCCCCGCTGCTCGACACGGTGCGCGAGACCGCCAAGCCCACGCCGTGACACAGCGCCGACCATTGCCAACCGCCCACCCACTAACACACCGCAAGCCGCCCCCGCCATTACACTCAACCACTACGTCCCCCGCCTGCCTGCATCCCATGACCACCACCCCCGCCAAGCCCGCCGCCGCGACCCAGCACGTTCCCCTCGTCGACCCCGTCGCCCAGCACGCCCCGCTGATGGACGACTTCCGCGACGCCTTCGAGCGCGTCCTCAAGTCAGGCGCGTTCATCCTCGGCCAGGAGGTCGACGCGTTCGAGCGCGAGCTCGCCGAGTTCGTCGGCGTCAAGCACGCCATCGGCGTCTCCTCCGGCACCGACGCCCTCACCCTCGCCCTGCTCGCCCTGGACATCAAGCCCCGCGACGAGGTCATCACCACCCCCTTCACCTGGTTCTCCTCCGCCTCGACCATCGCCCGCCTCGGCGCCGTCCCCGTCTTCGTCGACATCCACCCCCGCACCTTCAACCTCGACGTCCGCATGATCGAGGGCGTCATCACAGACCGCACCAAGGCCATCCTCCCCGTCCACCTCTTCGGCCTGCCGGCCAACATGCCCGAGATCACCCGCATCGCCGACGCCCACGGCCTGCCGATCGTCGAGGACTGCGCCCAGGCCATCGGGGCCTCGGTCAACGGCAAGCCCGTCGGGTCGATCGGCCAGCTCGGCTGCTTCTCCTTCTACCCCACCAAGAACCTCTCGGGCCTCGGCGACGGCGGCGCGATCACCACCAACGACGACCAACTCGCCGAGTCCGTCCGCTACCTCCGCAACCACGGCACGCGCGACGGCGTCACGTTCGACCGCCTCGGCGGCAACTTTCGCATGGACTCGTTGTACGCCGCCCTGCTCCGCCTCAAGCTGCCGCACCTGCCTGAGTACAACCGCGATCGGAAGCGCCTCGCAGAGCGATACCACCGCCTCCTCGAGGACACACCCGTCATCACCCCGTTCGAGGCCCCCGAGCGCGACCACACCTTCCATCAGTACACCGTCCGCGTCCGCTCCAACATGCGCGACCCGCTCCGCGAACACCTCGCCGCCGAGGGCATCGCCTCCAAGGTGTACTACCCCAAGCCCATGCACCTGCAGCCCTGCTTCGCCGGCCTCGGCTACGAGCCAGGCCAGTTCCCCGAGGCCGAGGCCGCCAGCGAGCAGGTGCTGTCGATCCCCATCTTCCCGGAGATGACCCGCGACCAGCAGGACGCCGTCGTCCGCGGCGTCCGAGACGTGTTCGAGGGCGACTGACCGCTCGCCACACAGCCAATCACCCACCGCTTCGATTGGGGGCAACATGGACACCCTGTACGACTGGCTCTCGCCCGAGCGGGTTCACCTCGCCGTCAGCCACCTGCCGCTGACCGGCCTGCTCATCGCCACCGTCGCGCTGCTTCTCGCCACAGCGATCGGGCGGCGCGGCGTGCTCATCGTCTCGCTCGTCCTCGTGCTGCTCACGACCGCTTCGGTCGCCCTGGTCGTGGACTCGGGCGAGGCGACGATGCAGGCGATTGACGCCGACGCGACGCGCAAGCAAGCGATGGACCCGGTGAGCTACGAGTGGCTGCAGCGGTACCAAAGCCGGGCCGAGTTCTGGTCGTGGCCGCTGCTCGGCATCGCGGTGCTCGCGCTGGTCAGCATCGGGCTGGCGGCGTGGCGACCGCGCGACATCGGCCGGTATGCCGGCGGCGTCATGTCGCTGCTCTGCATCGCCGGCATCGCGTCCATGGCCTGGGTCACCGACGCGGCCGTCAAGGCGTACCACCCCAACCTCCGCGCGGCCGCTGAGATGGCCGCCATCGCCGACGACGGAGCCGATCACGAAATCGCAACCGAATCGTCGCCGACTCCCGACCAAGACACCGCGCCCGCTGCTACGCTCGAAGAGGACACGCCCCAACCGCCCGAGCCGGCCGCGACCCCCGAGTCGCCCGCCGCCCCAAGCGACGACGCCCCGCCCCAGATGCCCGACGCCTCGGACCTGCCCGCCGACGACGAACTCCCCGCCGACCCCCTGCCTTGACCGACGCCGACCCCATTGTCTCGTTCCGAAACGTCAGCAAGAGCTTCGGCCCGCTCAACGTGCTCGTCGATCTCTCGCTCGACCTGAAGCGCGGCGACACCACCGTCGTCCTCGGCCCGTCGGGCACCGGCAAGTCCGTCCTGCTCAAGCACATCGTCCGCCTCCTCCGCCCCGACGCCGGCCAGGTCCTCTTCGACGGCCGCGACGTCAACGCCATGACCCGCAACGAGCTCATCGAGCTCCGCACCCGCGTCGGGTTCCTGTTCCAGATGAGCGCTCTGTTCGACTCGCTCACCGTCGCCCAGAATGTCGGCTTCCCGCTCGATCAGCACACGACCTTCTCCCGCAGCGAGAAAGCCGACCGCGTCGAGGACGCCCTGCGCGCCGTCGGCCTGCCCGGCGTCGGCGGCAAGATGCCCGCCGCCCTCTCCGGCGGCCAGAAAAAACGCGTCGCCCTCGCCCGCGCCATCGTCCTGCGCCCCTCGCTCATCCTCTACGACGAGCCCACCACCGGCCTGGACCCCATCCGCGCCGACCTCATCAACGAGCTCATCCTCGCCCTCGGCCACGGCGCCCATGTCTCTTCCATCGTCGTCACCCACGACATGGCCTCGGCCCGCAAGGTCGCCGACCGGCTCGTGCTGCTCTACGATGGCCGCGTCGTCGCCGACGGCAGCGCCGAGACCTTCGAGCAGAGCCAGGACGACCGGGTCCAGCGGTTCATCCACGGCCAGGCCGACGCCGAAGACATCGAGGCCATCCGCGCCTATCGCCCGCCCGATCCCGACGCCACCGCCGACGGCGTCACGCCAAACCCCGCCACCCACGCCCAGCCATGACCGAAGCCCAGCGCAACACGGCAGTCGGCCTCACCGTCATCGGCGGGCTCGTCGGCCTCGCCTTCTTGCTCGTCCTCTTCGGCTACGTCCCCGCCTTCCTCAACCCCAAGTACGCCATCACCATCGACCTGCCCGACGCCGCCGGCCTGTCCCGCGGCTCCGCCGTCAGCTACCGCGGCATCCACATCGGCGACATCCGCTCCGTCGAGCTCACCTCCAACACCAACGGCGGGTCCGTGCAGATGGTCGCCCACGTCGAACGCAAGGTCTCCCTGCCCGCCGACATCCACGCCGAGGTCATGACCAACGCCCTCATCGGCGGCGCCAAGCTAATGCTCGTCTCCGACCACAACCCCTCGGCCGCCCGCCTGCCCACCGACGGCTCGGCCAAGATCCAGGGCCGCGTCCTCTCGCCCTTCGACTCCATCGCCGGCGACCTCGCCGATTCCATCTCCGGTCCGTTGAAACGCATCGGCGGGTTCCTCGACAAATACGAGCAGCTCGCCATCGAGTGGCGCAAGGTCGCCGTCAACATCCAGGCCCTCACCGCCGCCCGCACCGTCGAGGACGTCGACGACGGCAGCGCCCCCGCCAACATCGCCACCGTCATCGCCCGCGCCGACGCCCGCATGGCCGAGCTCAAGCAAGCCATCGCCGGCATCAACGACTACGTCAACGACGAGACGCTCCGCGACGACGTCCGCGCCACCGTCGCCAACGCCAAGCAGCTCACCGCCGCCGGCCGCGACACGATGGTCAAGGCCCAGGACGCCGTCGACGAGATCAAGGCCTCGGTCAAGGCCCTGGAAACCCGCTACGTCGCCGCCGCCGACGACCTGTCCGCCGCAGTCACCTCGGCACGCGACCTGCTCGACAAGGCCCGCGCCGGTGACGGCACCGCCGGCAAGCTCCTCAACGATCCGGCCCTCTACAACAACCTCACGGACGCCGCCGAGCGCATGAACCTCGTCCTCAAACGCCTCGAACTGCTCGTCGAGCGGTGGCGCGACGAGGGCATCGAGATCAGCTTCTAGCGTGTGCACGCGCCAATGTGCCGTTAGCCGCGACGCTACGCGTCGCTGAAGGAGTTGCGGTGGTCTCCCGTCTGTCCTTCAGCGACGCGTAGCGTCGCAGCTAAGCAACCGAGACTCGTCGCACCGCACCGCGGTATCGTGCCCGACCTCATGAAGTACGTCCTCCTCCTCCCCGACGGCGCCGCCGACGCCCCGCTCGACGCCCTCGACGGCAAGACCCCGATCGAGGCCGCCGAGACCCCCACGTTCGACCGCCTCGCCACCGACGGCAGGCAAGGCACGGTCGCCACCACGCCCCCCGGCATGCCCTGCGGCTCGGACATCTGCACCATGTCCCTGCTCGGCTACGACCCCGCCCGCTATCACACCGGCCGCGCCCCGCTCGAGGCCGCCGCGCTCGGCCTGGACCTCGACGACCTGACCACCGTCTTCCGCGCCAACTGGGTCACCGTCGCCGACGGCAAGATGATCGACCACTCCGCCGGCGCGATCTCCAGCCAAGAATCGGCCGCCCTGCTGGACGCTGTCCGCCGCGAGATCGCCCCGCCGGGCATGGCCCTGCACCTGGGCGTCTCGTACCGCAACATCCTGCAGGACATCGCCCACCTCACCCCCGGCCAGCCGCCGCGCGACTACGCCGAGCTCGACACCACCGCCCCGCACGACATCCTCGGTCAGCCGATCAAGAAGCACCGCCCCGTCGGCTCACCCCACGCCGACCTGCTCAACCGGCTCATCGACGACGCTGCCGCTCTGCTGGCCGACCACGAGATCAACGCCGCCCGCCGCGAGCTCGGCGAGCCCGAGGCCACCCACCTCTGGCCGTGGGGTCAGGGCCGACGCCCCAGCCTGCCCGCCTTCGCCGACAAGTACGGCCTGCGCGGCGGCATGATCACCGCCGTCGACCTGCTCGCCGGCATCGCCCGTCTCATCGGCTTCGCCCGGATCGACGCCCCCGGCCAGACCAGCTACCACGACACCGACTACGCCGCCGCCGGCCGCTCCGCCATCGCCGCGCTCGACGACTTCGACTTCGTCGTCGTCCACGTCGAGTCCCCCGACGAGGCCGCCCACGCCGGCGACCCCAAGACCAAGGTCGCCGCGATCGAAGCCATCGACCAGCACGTCGCCGCCCCCCTGCTCGCGGCCCTCGAGCAGCGTGACGAGCCGTTCCGCGTGATGGCCATGCCCGACCACTACACCCGCTGCGACACCCGCATGCACGACCCCACGCCGCCGCCCTTCCTCATCTACGGCCACCGCGTCCGAGGCGTCCTGCACCGCCCCTTCACCGAGGCCAATGCCAACGAATCCGACCTCCGCGTCGACCACGGCCACGAACTGATGGAGTACTTCCTCAGGGCCGGCCTGGCCTGATCCCGATGCATCTTGACATCTCGCTGCTCCTCGCTCCGGGCGACACCAGTCCTGAGGTGCGGCATCAATCAGGTCGAGACACCTCAGGCCAACGACTTCAAGCGGAAACCGGCCCCGGGGAGTCGTGACGCCGATTCGCGGCCTGTTCCAACTCGCTGGAGGCGATCGAATCGCCGGAGGACGTCGTTGCTACGGACTTCGAGCACACCTGTAACACCTCGCTCGGTTGTAGTGCCGGGGCGAGAGCGGGAAAGTCTGCCGGCGTCCAGTTAGGTGGTCCGGGTAATAACTGGTTCCGATGCTGCTTCCGACTCTCAGTTGCGAATTGGAAGAATTGCCAGGAGTTGCTGTGATGACGTTCTCCACGATGATGAAGTTTGCCGCGTCACGGGCGCGCGGGTTGGCGGGTCGGGCCTTCGCGGTCGGTGTGCTGGGCATTGGCCTGACCGGGGCGACAGCGGCGCAGAACCTGTCGGTCACCGGGCTCGCCGATGGACAGGTGCTCACGTCGGCCGTGAAAGTCGAAGCCGTGGTGGCCGATTCGCTGCAGACGCGGGCCGTGGGATTCGAGCTCCAGGGCCCGACGAGCCGCCGGCACATCGAGATGCGAGAGCCGTATGTGATGTTCGGCGACGACGCCCTGCTCGACCCAAACGCCCTGCCCGAGGGCGACTACCGCGTCACCGTCAAGGTCGCCAATAGCTCTTGGCAGGTCATCGCCATGGAGACGATCGACTTCTCCGTGGACCGATCCCCGCAGCCACCTGCCGAAGACGAAGGCGACACCGAGCCGGTCAACGACGCCGGATCGGGGCACAACGACGACCAGGGCCAGACGGACACTCCCCCGACGCCAGACGACGGCGTTGACTTCGGGATGACTTTGAGCGGCTTGCCAGCCGGCGGCGTGCTCGCCTCGCCCGCGAAGGTCGAGGCCGTGGTGACCAAGGGCGAGGCCCACTTCGTCGACTTCAGCCTCAGCGGCCCTCGCCGATCGAATCACCGCGAGATGATCGAACCGTACGTCTTCAAGGGCGACAACAGCAAGCTCAACCCCAGCCAGTTCCCCGCCGGCGAGTACACGATGAAGGCCACGGCCTTCGATAGCGGCGGTCGCAAACTCGCGGCTCGTACGGTCGCTTTCCGCATCGGCTCGACGCCGACCAACGACGACGATAACGGCTCCAGCGGCGAGTCCTCCGGCGACGAAGGTTCATCCGATGACGACCCAGAGCCAGCCGATCAAGACAGCGATAACGACAACAGCCAGGACGGCAACGATAGCGGCGATCCAAGCGATGCCGACGATCAAGACGATGCCGACGACACGTCGGACGATCAGCCTCAGCCAATCGCGCCCGCGGAGCTCTGGCTCAGCGGACTGACCAACGGCCAAGTGCTCACCGCACCGACCAAGGTCGAAGCCGGGCTCACGAACGGCCAGCCCCGGTCGATCGACTTCCGCCTCAGCGGCCCGACCTCCGGCTACCACCGCGAGAACCACGCCCCCTACGTTTACAAGGGCGACAACAGCCTGCTCAATCCCGCGACCCTCTCGGCCGGCAACTACTCGCTGAAGATCACCGCCCTGAACGACAGCGGCAAGACGGTCGACGAGATCGTGGTCGGCTTCCTGGTCTCGCCCCCGGCCGATGCGGGTGACGACGGCTCCGACGACAACGGCGGCGATGACGCCTCGAGTGGTTCTTCGGGCGGCGACTCCGGCAACAACAACGATGGCTCCAACGGCAGCTCCGGCGGCAACTCCGGCGGCAACAATGACGGCTCGAGCGGCAGTTCGGGCGGCGACAACGGCAATCCCACCGACGCCGGAGACAACGGCGATACGAACGAACCCGCCGACGACAGCTCCGATGACCCCTCGGATGAACCCGCCGATGAAGACGGCACCGAGGACGACGCGGACAACGCCGACGACGAGTACGACTACGCGGACGACACCCCCGCCGAGCCCGGTGACCTGTACGCCGACCGCGATGGGCTCGACGAGTGGGGCTGGTCGATCATCAACATCCCGGCCGATGTCCGTCGGATTTACCTGAGCAATCTCGGTGACGACGCCAACGACGGCGCCACACCCGAGACCGCGATCAAGACGCTCGAGCGAGCCGAAGAGCTCAACAAATCGCTGTTCGGGCAGCCCTTCGCGATGCTCCTGCACGCCGGCCACAAGTTCGAGAACCGGCTGAACCTCGAGATGCCCCAGGGCGCCACGAGCAAGTCGACCGAGCAGCGTCCGATCGTGATCGGCGTGTACGGCGAAGGCCCGCGTCCCAAAGTCTTCGGTCGCCTCCGCGTGGTCAAGACTCGAACGATCAACCACCTTCGCGTGGTGGGTATCCAGTTTGCCGAAGGCATCGATTACCACACCCCGGGCACAGACATCCTCATCGAGGACTGCCTGTTCATCGAATCGGGCGTCAACATCAATGGCTTCCAAGGCGCGATCAAGGACGTCCGCCTGCGACGCAACATCGTGGTGGATAACTTCCCCCGCGGCGGTCACTCGCAGGGCGCGTACCTCGATCGCATCGAAGGACTATTAATCGAAGAGAACGTCTTCGACCACAACGGCTGGGCGACGCCCGACCAGCGCACGATCTTCAATCACAACATCTACGTGCAGAGCAGCTCGCGCGACTGCGTGGTGATCGGCAACATCATCACTCGCGGCTCATCGCACGGCCTGCAGCTCCGCCCCGGCGGCACGATCGAAGACAACCTGTTCCTCCGCAACGCCTCGGGCGTGTACGCGGGTCGCGGTCAGGACGGTGGCGTGGCCTACGTCCGCCGCAACGTCTTCGCCGAGGCCGACGACATCGGCGGTGGCCAGAACCAGCGTGGCTGGGGTTACGAGATCCACGCCACCAAACGCGGGACCGTGGAGCACAACATCTTCACCGACCGCCAGAGCAACAACCCGCAGCCGGGCATGCACGCCAAGCCCGACTACTGGCAGAACAACGTCGATCCGATCGTCGTGCGTCACAACCGCATCGTGAACTGGACCAAGGACGACGGACGCGGCGTGGTGATCAACCCGGTCGTGGGCGACGGCATCTCGCTTGAGGTCAACAACCTCGTCAATGGCAAGAGCCAGGTCACCGGCCAGGAAGTGCCCATGGTCGACCCGTCACGTCGGTACCACGGTTACGTCGCCGAGTTCGGCAACGGCGGCGGGTTCGACGAGTTGATCGACCGGGTCCGCAGCCGCGACCGCGGCGAGTGGAACCCCAAGTGGTCCGCCAAGGAGATCAGCGCTTGGGTCCGAGCCGGCTTCTCGGTCTCCCCCAGCTTCGACTGATCAACTCATCCTTACAACCCACCCTCGACCGCCCGAGCCCCGGCTCGGGCGGTTTTCGTTTCGGGTCGGCACCCGAGAAACTGGGCGGGGAGTGCCGGTCGCGCGGCCAAGACGGACCCGCCGGGCGGGGTCGAGAACCGCGATCCTTGCGAGTTGCTCGCAGTGGCTTACTATCGTGCTGCCGGCTGCGGAGAAGTCCGCTCCAAGCCGTGAGGGCAAGCGAGACAACGTTAGGGGCGTCGCGGGGCACCGCGGCGATTTGGAGAGACGAGGTGATGCAGTTGCCGTGCGTCGATGAGGCTCGGTCCGCCGGCGGTGCCACCGCGACGGCCAAGGCGATCGATCACGCCGCATCGACCTCCAAGCCGACGCCAGCCCGATCGTCGGGCGACGCCGCGAAACAGCTGCGCATCATGGGGCTGCTGATCACCGACTTCCCCGGGCAGACGCACGTGGCGATGTGGCGTTTGGGCCGGGCGATCGCTCGGCGCGGCATCAAGGTGGTGCCGATCTCGACCAAGCGACCCACCGACACCGCGGGCGTTCACCCCTTTCTGCTCGAGGCGGCGGAGGGGACGTATTACGTGTGGCCGCCATCGGCCAAGTGGGTCTTGCGTGGCACGCCGAGCCTGCTGACCCGCGGGTGGCGAGCGATCGGCTATCTCATGAGGTGCAAAGAAAGCGGCTGGGCCAAGCGGTTCAAGCGCCTGCCGATGATCGTGCTGGCGGCGGGGTTGGCCGCGCGATGCCGGGCCGAGCGGATGGACTTCCTGCTGGTGCACTCTTTCGCCGAGGCCGCCCACCTCGTGACCATGAGCCGGCTGCTCGGTGGCCCGGCTTACGGCCTGCGGCTCGGCGGCGACCTCGACGTCTACGGCGTCGATCACCTCAGCAAGACCCGGCACGCCGCGCTGCTGGTCCCCGCGGCCGAGAACAACGCCGACGAGCTGCGCGACCGCATCCGCATCGATGACGATCGCCTCCTCACGACCTGGCTCGGCGTCGACGCCGACCGCTTCGGCGCTATCGAGCGCGTGCCACCGCGACCCGGCGAAGCGGTACGCATGCTCACCGTCGCCCGGCTGAACTACACCAAGGGGCATCGCTACGCGTTCCAAGCCGTGCGTCTTCTGGCTGATCGCGGGGTGGACGTGCGATACGACGTGGTGGGGTCGGGCGACTATCTCACGACGTTGCAGACCGAGGTTGCCGAGATGGGCGTCGCCGAGCGTGTGACGTTCCACGGCGCGAAAGACGAGGCGGGTGTGCTGGCGGCGTTGCGTGAGGCGCACGTGTTCGTCCTGCCCAGCATCGGCCAGGGTGAGGCGTCGCCGGTCGCGCTGTGCGAAGCGATGGCGTCGGGGTTGCCGGCGGTGGCGACGGTGATTGGGGGAACGCCGCAGATGATCGCGGACGGCGTCGACGGCCGACTCGTCCCGCAAGAGGACGGCGACGCGATCGCCGACGCGGTCGAGGGCCTGATCGCCGACCCGCAGCGTTGGCTATCCGTGAGCGAGGCGGCCAAGCGGCGTGGGGCCCGAGAGTTCGATACGGCGATCGTGGCCGATCGGGTCGTCGGCGCGATCGAGCGTCGCCTCGCGGGCCTGCCGGCCGAGGAGCCCACCGATGGCTGATACGCGCAACGGCCGACCGATCCGAGCCCTGCTCATCGCCGAACAGGCGAACCCCGAGTGGGTCAGTGTCCCTCTGGAGGGCTGGTCGCACAGCCGGGCCATCGCGCAGCGGGCTGATATCGACGCTCACGTCGTCACCCAAGTCCGCAACCGCGAAGCCTTCCTGCGGGCCGGTATGGTCGAGGGGGAAGACTTCACCGCGATCGACTCGGAGAGACTCGCCAAGCCGCTGTACAACCTGGCCAACAAGCTGCGCGGCGGCAAGGGGGTCGGGTGGACGATGATCATGGCCGCGACCGCGCTCTCATACCCCTACTTCGAGCGTCAGGTCTGGGCGACTTTCGGTGACGACCTCCGCGCGGGCAAGTACGACCTCGTGCACCGCATCACGCCGTTGAGCCCGACGGTCAACAGCTCGCTCGCCAAGCGATGCAAGTCGATCGGCGTGCCGTTCGTCATGGGGCCGCTCAACGGCGGCGTGCCGTGGCCCAAGGAGTACGACCACGTACGCCGCGCCGAGCGCGAGTGGCTGAGCTATGTCCGCCCGCTACATCGCCTGCTGCCCGGGCACGGCGCGACCTTCCGCAACGCCACCGCCGTGATCGTTGGCTCGACCGACACGCATCGCCTCATGCCGGCATCGACTCACGGCAAGCTCGTGTACATCCCGGAAAACGCGGTCGATCCCGCTCGCTTCCCGGACCTTGATCGGTCGGCGGACGCGATCGACGAGCCGGCCGATCGGTTTGCCGGCGATCCGCTGCGCATCATCTTCGTCGGGCGCATGGTGCCCTACAAGGGGCCCGACGTCCTCCTCGAAGCCGCGGCCGACCTGATCCGCGACGGGCGCGTCGAGTTGACCTACGCCGGCGACGGCCCGCTGTTCGATGGCCTCAAGCGTTACGCCGAGGACCACGGCCTGGGCGCTGGCGTGCGGCTGCTGGGCCGCGTGCCGCACGAGCAACTCGGCGAAGAGCTGAAGCGTTCGGCGGTCTTTGCGTTCCCCAGCATCCGCGAGTTCGGCGGGGCCGTGGTGCTCGAGGCGATGGCGATGGGCGTCGTGCCGTTGGTCGTTGGCTACGGCGGGCCCGCTGAGTTGGTCACCGAGTCGACGGGCTACGCCGTCCCGATGGACACCCGCGAGGCGTTGGTCCGAGCGTTTGCCGATCGGCTTGCGGCGTTGGCGGCTGACCCGTCGGAGCTGCAGGCGATGTCGGTGGCCGGTCGAAGCCGAGTGGCGACGCATTTCACCTGGGCCGCCAAGGCGCGACAGGTGGCCGAGGTGTATCGCTGGGCGACCGGCCGACGCGACGATCGCCCCGACTACGACATGCCGCTGCATGACACGTCATCGGCGTCTCACCGGCCCGACGCTGAAGTGCCGCGAGCGGCGAGGATGATGGCGTGACGGTCGGCGCCGACGAGACCCGTGTGGTGGACGCCCGCGTCGCGTGGCCGGGCGTGAGTCGCGTGTCGCGCACGTGGCAGTCTCTCGGCGGACTCGGCCGCAAGGCGATGTCGGGCGCCGCCTGGACGTTCGGCAACCACTTCCTAGGCCAAGGCATGCGCCTGGCGGGCAATCTCGTCCTCACGCGACTGCTGTTTCCCGAAGCGTTCGGCGTGATGGCGCTCGTGCAACTGCTGATGCAGGGGCTGGCGATGTTCAGCGACATCGGCCTAGGCCCGGCGGTCGTCCAGAGCAAGCGCGGCGACGACCCCGCCTTCCTCGACACCGTCTTCACCGTCCAGGCCATCCGCGGCGTCGGGTTGTGGTTCATCGCCTGCGTCTGCGCTTGGCCGATGGCGTGGCTTTACGAGACGCCCGAGCTAACGTGGGTGATCCCCGTCGCGGGCTTCACCGCCGTCATCCAGGGCCTGCGCAGCCCCGCGATGCTCACGGCGCAGCGCAAGATCAAGCTGGGCAAGCTGACCGTCCTGGACCTCAGCGGCGGCGCGATCGGCGTGGGCGTGATGATCGCGTGGGCTTGGTGGTCGCCAACGATCTGGGCGCTGGTCGCCGGCGGCTGGGCGACGGCCCTGTACCGCACGATCATGACCCACGCTTGGCTGTCCGACCGACTCAGTCGATTCCGCATCGAGCGCGAGGCGGCGACGTGGATCTATCGCTTCGTGCGTTGGATCACAGCGTCGACGGCGTTCACCTTCTTGGCTCTCCAGGCAGACCGATTGATCCTCCCCGCGTTGTTCAACCGTGCCGGCGGCGAGGCGATCGAGGGCGAGGGCGTGGCGTATCTGGCCTTCTACCAGCTCGCGTTCGTGCTGGCGACGATGCCCACCGAGATCGTCGGCAAGGTGTGCACGAGCGTGATGTTCCCGGCCTACGCGGAGCTGTCGCGGCGGGACACCTCTCGGATCCGGCCGGCCATGCATCGCTTCCGGCGCCTGGTGGTCCCGCCGATGTGGGTGTTGATGGCGGTGCTGATGCTGGTGGCGCAGCCTTTGATCGAGCTGATGTACGACCCGAGGTACCAGCAGGCCGGCCCGATGCTCGAGCTGCTGGCGATCGCAGGCATGTTCACGCTGCTGCGCGCAACGTACAACGGCTGCTTTATCCCGCTGGGGAAGGTGAGCTGGATCCTGTGGATGACGATCGTCGATTCGGTGCTGCGGATCGGCCTGCCGGTGATCGGCTTCTTTGCCGCAGGGCCGGACGGGTTTGTCGGGGGCGTGGTGGGCGCAACCGCGGCGGGCTATCTGGTGATGGCGGCGGCGATGGGCCGACTGGGGGTCTGGCAGCGCTGGCTAGACGCGCCGTTTGTGTTGCTGAGCCTGGCGGCGTTCGCGTTCGCGGCGTACAGCGGGCCGGCGACGGTGTGGAGCGTGTGGTCCTGACGTACGGAGAGACGGCTTGCGCTTCACAATCGTCATCCCGATGAAGAACATGGCCGACTACGTCGGCCAGACCGTCGACTCGATCCTCTCACAGGACTACGAGGACCTCGAAGTCCTCGCGATCGACGACGGCTCAACCGACGGCTCGATGGACGTCGTTCGGCGACGCAACGACCCGCGCGTGCAGGCGATCGCCAACCCCGGCAAGGGCTGGCCAGACGCGTTCAATCACGGCGTGGCGATCGCCACCGGCGACTACGTCAGCAAGTGCGACGCTGACGATCTGTACCCGACCGGCCGCGTCGCGACCCAGGCCAAGTACCTCGCCGACCACCCCGAGTACGACGCCGTTTCGGGCTACATGGCCTTCATCAGGTCCGACGGTCGAGACGTGGTTACGCTCGACGAGTACCCGCCCGAGCCGATCGATTTCACCGAGCGGATGCGTGGCGGCGAAGTGCCGGGGCACAACTGCGCAATCGCTTTCCGCACCGAGGTGATGCGCCAGACGGGCGGAGCACGCGGCTTTTTCCGCACCTGTGGCGACATCGATATGTGCGCCCGCTTCGCCGACCACGGGCGCGTGCTGTACTGCCCTTACCTGGCGTATGTCGCGCGGCTGCACGACTCGTCGCTGACGCGGTCGCGCCCCGTCAGTGAGTTGGCGTGGTTCGGCGAGCAGGTCGAGCGATTCTGCAAGCAGCGCGCCGAGACCGAGACCGATGACCTGATGCGCAACGACCCGCCGGTCGAGCCCAAGCACGAGGGCCCCGGCATCAAGCGGTCCGCCGCGACCGCGGCGCGGGAATTGATCTTCGGCCGCGCCTGGGCGGCGATCCGTCAGAGCGACGCCACGACCGCCCGGCTCTACGCCAGGCGGCTGCTGCCCTACGTCGTC
Organism: Planctomycetota bacterium; assembly: GCA_039188455.1. Classification (GTDB taxonomy): domain Bacteria; phylum Planctomycetota; class Phycisphaerae; order Phycisphaerales; family Phycisphaeraceae; genus JBCBUE01. The sequence continues at coordinate 31,646 of JBCCZA010000001.1, read as the reverse complement.
CAGAACCCCGCGTCGGCCGGGGAGTGGCTTCGGTTGGCCAAGTCGGCTTGGCTGAACAACGGCAGGTCAGCCAAAGCCGGGGCGACAGCATGAGCGACCGGGCTCTGACCATCACGTTTGTCTGCCCGCCGGCCAACCTTAGCGGTGGCGTAAGGGTGATCGCCGTGTACGCCGCGTCGCTCGCCAGGCGCGGGCACCGCGTGCGGATCGTCACGGTGCCTTACCGACAGCGCAGCCTCAAGTGGAAGCTCAAAGACTGGAGCCGCGGCCGGTTCGACGTGCGTCGCCCCGAGCCGTCGCACCTCGATGAACTCGACGCTCAGCGGCTCGACCTCACCGAGCCATCCCAGCTCACGGCGGCGCGGGTCGGAGACGCCGATGTGCTGGTGACGACCCTATGGACCACGGCCGTGCACGCCGCCCGGCTGCCCGCGGCGTGCGGCCGGCAGGTGCACTTCGTCCAGCACGACGAGCGGGTTGTCACACCGATGCTCGCCGAGCAGGTCGCCGAGGCCTGGCGGCTGCCCGGCCCGCGGCTGGTGGTGTCGCCGTGGCTGGCGGAAGTCGCTCACGAAGAGTTCGAGCACAACGACGTTGAGCTCTGCCCGAACGGCGTCGACCTGGAGTTGTTCCATCCGCTCGACACTCAGACCTCGCGCACCCAAACCGTCGGCATGATGTACTCGCGCGCGGCGTTCAAGGGCGCGGACATCGCGATCGATGCCGTCCGTCGGCATCGCGCAGCGATCGGCGCATCGGACGGCTTACGGCTGATCACATTCGGCCACGAGACACCCGGTGACGCACACGCCGACGTGATCGACGCGTTCGAGCATCGCCCCGCCCAGGCGCGGATCGCCGAACTGTATCGCTCGTGCGACGCGTGGCTGTACCCCAGCCGCTGCGAGGGTTTCGGGCTCCCGGTGCTCGAAGCGATGGCGAGCGGAACACCCGTCATCGGTACCGACGCGGGCGTGGGTCGTGAAGCGATCGAGCCCGGCGGTGGGTGGCGGGTCGACGTCGATGACCCGGGCGCGATGGCCGAGGCGATGAACGCGTTGACCACACTGGACGACGCGGCATGGCGTGACCGACGCCGCCAAGCCCGCGCGACGGCCGAGGGGTATGCGTGGCCGGCGTTGTGCGATCGGTTCGAGTCGGCGTTGCGCCGCGTGGCCGACTCCCGATCGAGTGTGACGGGAGGCGCGGCGTGACGGCGTTCGTGAACCTGGCGTTGTACGCGTGGGTGCCGATCGTGCTCGGCCTGTTTTTCCTCATGACGGGCCGACGCGCGGCGATCACCGGCTTTCTCATCGCCTGGCTGTTCCTGCCCGTGGCCGACATCGAGGTGCCGCTGCTGCCCGACTACGGCAAGGTCACCGCCACGATCTACGGCATCCTCCTGGGCATCGTGCTGTTCGATCTCAACGGGCTGCGGTCCTTTCGGCTGCGCCTGATCGACCTGCCAATGATCGCCTGGTGCCTGCTGCCGATGGCCTCGTCGATCAGCGGTGGGTTCGGCGCGTACGACGGCTTATCGAACATGCTGCGTCAGATCACGCTCTGGGGCATGCCGTACTTCATCGGGCGTTATTACCTGCGCAAGCCGAGCGACTTCGAGGACGTGGCCTGGGGCCTGGTGATCGGCGCTTGTGCGTACATGCCGCTGTGCATTTACGAAGGTCGGATGAGCCCGTCGTTTCATCGCTGGGTGTACGGGTTCAACCAGGCCAGCATGTTGCAGGCATATCGGTTTGGTGGCTGGCGACCGATGGTGTTTATGCAGCACGGGCTGATGGTCGGTGTCTTCATGTGGGCCGGCACGATCTCGGCGTACGTGCTGTGGCGGCTCGGTCGTTTTGGACCGATACGACTTGTCAGCCGCGGCTCGATGCTCTGTCTGGCGTTGGCGTTTACGTCGGTGTGGTGTCGTTCGACGGGCGCGACGCTGCTGGGTGTATTCGCGATCGGCTTGTTCGAGCTGGCCAAGTCGTGGCGGATGGCATGGCCGGCGATCGTCGCCGCCGCGGTCCCGCCGGCGTACGTGACGATACGCACCGCCCTCAACTACCACGGCGAACATCTCGTCCAGCTCGCCACGCTGATCAGCGAGGACCGTGCCGCGTCACTGCGGACACGTTTCGAAAGCGAGATGCTGGTCTGGCGGCTGCTCGGCGGCGACTGGATGCTCGGGGCCGGACGTTTCAAGTTTGTCGGCCAGATCGTCGACGGCCACAAGGTGATCCCCGACTCGTACTGGTCGATTGCGCTGGGCAGCTACGGCGTCGTCGGGCTCAGCGCCTTCATGGCCGCGATGACCCTGCCGGTCATCGTGCCGCTGGCGAATTGGCCCAGGCGGGCCCTGCTCTCCCCGCCTCTGGCCGCCCTGCTGGCGGTGCTGCTATGCGTGCTGACTTTTACCCTCGACATGCTGCTGAACGCCATGTATAACCCAATCTTCCTGATGGGGCTGGGGGGGCTGGCAAGCTGCACGGCGGCCGGTCTGAGGTCGGTGGAGAAGTTGAACCGGACGACAGAAGCGAAAGGCAAGCAGACGCTGCCGGCGCGCACGGACGTCAGCCTTGCGGGAGGAGCCAAGCTGTGACTGCGTTGAGCATTGTGATTATCAACTTCCGCACCGCGGACCTGACGATCGACTGCCTGGCGTCCCTGGCCGCCGAACGCGACACCGGCGTGGACGCTTTCGTGATCGTCGTTGACAACGCGTCGGGTGACGGGTCCGACGACGCCATCGAGCAGGCGATCGAACATCGCGGCTGGGGCGACTGGGCAACCCTCGAGCGCGCCCCTGACAATCTGGGATTCTCCGGCGGCAACAACTACGGCCTGCGCTATTGCCGACCCGGCGATGCCGTCCTCCTTCTCAACAGCGACACCGTCGTTCACCCCGGCTGCCTCGACGCGGCCGTCCAAGCGCTAAACGCCGAGCCCGACATCGCGATCCTTAGCTGTCTGCTGCTAGAAGCCGACGGCGAGGTGCAGAACATTACCCGCCGCTTCCCCACGCCCGCTCGCCTGACTGCGCAGTCCCTGGGCCTGCCTTGGTACCTGCCGGCGCTGTTCGGCTGGGCCGACACCGAGGACCTCGAGTGGGACCGGCGCGGCACCGCGCGCGATGTCGACTGGGTTGGCGGAGCGTTCATGCTCTTGCGACGCTCGTTCGTCGATGAGCACGGTCTGCTCGATGAACGGTTCTTCTTCTACGGCGAAGATATCGAGGTCTGCCACCGTGCTCGCAAGTTCGGGATGCGCGTGCGGTACGACCCCTCGGGATCGATCACGCACCTTGGCGGCGGTTCGTCGGCGCCGGCGTCGGTCGGCGATGATCGCTTCAGCCGGCTTCGGTGGCTCGCGCGGTACGAGGTGCAGCGCGCGTGCTACGGGCGGTGGGCGTCCGCGTGGCTGCGTGGGCTGGACTTGTTCGTGGGCGCTGCGCGTGTCGTGCGGGCTTCGCTGCCGCTGGGCGGATCCTCGACGGCCGCCGAGCGGATCGGTCAGTTCCAGACACTGCTTCGCGTGCAGGGCTGGACCGGAGGAGGCAAGACCGCGTGACGACGGCGATCGCCCCGAGTGATAGTGCGTCGACGGAGCCGAAGGCGGCCTCGCCCGCGCCTACCGAAACCGCGGCCACGCCCCGTCGCGTGTGCATCGCCCTGCCGGGGTTGAACCGCGTCCGCCGTGGGGCTGAGCTGGCGATGGAGTCGCTCGCCGGCGAGCTCATCCGCCGCGGCCACGAGGTGACTCTCATCGGCTCGGGCGCCGAGTCGGCTGTGCCCGGAGCGGCGGTCCGCAGGGTGGGCGTAGTCGATCGCGCGCGGTTCCGCCGCTGGCCCAGCCTGCCGCCGATGCGTTCCGAGTATGTCTACGAGGAGTTCACGTTCACGCCAGGACTGCTGCGCGAGGTGTGGCGTGGCGACTTCGACGTCTCGGTCACGTGCTGCTATCCGTGGACCAACTGGGCCCTGCGCACCCGTCGCGGCCTGCCCCACGTCTTCGTCACGCAGAACGGCGACTGGCCCTGCCAGCGTCGCGGCCGCGAGTATCGCTTCTTCAACTGCGACGGCCTGGTCTGCACCAATCAGCTCTACCACGACGCCCACCGCCAGACGTATCGCTCAACCCTGATCCCCAACGGCGTCGACACCGCACGCTTCACACTCGGTCCCGGAGACCGCGCGGCGCTCGGCTGGCCGACCGACCGATCGATCGTGCTCGTCTGCGCCGCGCTCATCCCCAGCAAGCGCGTCGTTGAAGCGATTCAGGTCGTCGGCAAGCTCGCCGGCGTCGACATGGTCGTGCTTGGCGACGGCCCGCTCAAGGCTGAGGTCGAACAGGCCGGCCAGCGTGTGCTGGGCGATCGCTTCCGCCGACAGACGCTCAAGCCGGATCAGATGCCAATGGCGTATCGGTCCGCCGACGCGTTGCTGCACATGAGCATGGACGAGCCGTTTGGGAACATCTACATCGAGGCGATGGCGACGGGTCTGCCTGTGGTGACGCACGACTGGGCGTCGACACGCTGGATCTTTGGCGAAGCCGCGCGGCTGGTCGATACCACCGACCTCGACGCGACGGCCGAAGCCCTGCGCTCCGTGCTGGACGGCGGTGCGCCGACCGACGCCGACGCCTTGCACCGCCTCGCCCACCGGCGTTACGGCTGGACAGCCGTGGCCGCGCAGTACGAGGCGTTCCTGGAAGAGGTCATCGCCGCGTGAGCGCCGCGGCGCCCCGAGTCGAGACGCCCGGCATCGCGGCGGATTGGTCGCGCGAACGCCGCGAGCGCTGGTGGCAGCCGGGTCAGGCGCTCCTCGCGTCGATCCGCGCATACCAGCGCGGCGGAGCAATCGGCAAGCGGCTCGCAGCCGCGCGGCATCGGTTCTGGTCGGTCGTCACCGGCTGCGATATCCCGCTCAACGCGCAGCTCGGCGGTGGCGTCGCGATGCCTCACGCCAACGGGATCGTCATCCACCCCAGAGCCGTCGTCGGTGTCAACCTCTTGATCCAGCATCAGGTCACGATCGGGATGAAGCGACACGACGACCCGCGCCTGCCGATCATCGGCGACGGCGTGGAACTGGGCGCGGGCGCCAAGGTGCTCGGGCCGATCACGATCGGCGACGGCGCGGTCATCGGGGCCAACGCGGTGGTCGTGCGGGACGTGCCCGCCGGCGCGATCGCCGTCGGGATCCCCGCTCGAGTCATCAGGCCCGAAGAAACGCCCGCGCCGTCCGACGGCCCACGGCTCGCCGACGACGGAGAGGGGACGAGCGATGCGGCCTGAATCACGCGTTGGCTACGTCCTCATCGGTCGCAACGAGGGCAAGCGCCTCCAACGCGCACTGCGCGCGATCGACTGCGGACGTTGCCCGGTCGTGTACGTCGACTCGGGTTCGACCGACGACAGCGTCGCCTTCGCACACTCAATCGGTGCCGACGTCGTCGACCTCGACACGAGCGCGGGCTTCACCGCAGCGCGGGCACGCAACGCGGGGGCACGCCGGCTGTTCGACATCGCTCCCGACGTCGAGTTTGTGCAGTTCATCGACGGCGACTGTGAGCTGCGCCCGGGTTATATTGGTGCGGCGCTCGAGACCCTAGACACCGAGCCTGACATCGCCGTGGTCTCCGGCCGGCGTCGCGAGCGAAGCCCTGAGGCAAGCACATACAACGCGCTGATCGACCTGGAATGGGATACGCCGGTCGGCGAGGTGAAGGCCTGTCATGGCGACGCGACGGTGAGACGGTCGGCGTTCGAGGGTGTTGGCGGTTTTCGCGACACGATGATCGCCGGTGAAGAGCCCGAGATGTGCGTCCGCCTTCGACAGGCCGGCTGGCGACTGCGTCGGATCGATCGCGAGATGACGCTGCACGACGCGGACCTCACGCGATGGGGACAGTGGTGGAAGCGGTCGGTCCGAGCCGGGCATGCCTATGCCGAGGGCGCGATGCTGCACGGGCGGTCGTCGGCTCGGCACAACGTCGGGCCGGTCAAGTCGATCGCCGTTTGGACGGTGGGCTGGACTATCACGCTGGCAGCGGCGATCGCGGTCGCGGCGTTCGTCTGGTCGTGGGCGTGGATGGGCGTGGCGGTGGTGGCGCTGATGCCGGCGGCGATGGTGCTGAAGGTCGCTTGGAGCCGACGGCGGCGCGGCGATGTGCCGTTTGGGCTGGCGCTGGCGTACGGGCTGACGTGCGTGGCGGGCAAGTGGGCCAACGCCGCGGGCGTGCTGACCTACCTGCGACGCCGCGGCCGGCGTGGGCCGGTGAGGTTGATCGAATACAAGGCCGCCGAGCGCACGGCACGGCAAGGGCCGACCGTCGCGTACGTCGCGTCGGTGCTGCCGAAACGTTCGGAGACGTTCGTCTATCGCGAATTGCTCGGGCTTCGCGGGCGGGGCGCGAGCGTGCTGCCCGTCAGCCTGTATGCGCCCGAGCAGGCGCTCGGCGATGATTCGATCGACGCGATCGCGGCCGAAGCTGTGACCGTCTACGCACGCGGTTGGCCAAGGCTCATCATCGATGCGGGGCTCGGGCTGGCAACGTCGCTCGGCGCCTGGCGGGCGCTGGCGATGGGCTGGACCGATGCGCTCGCGTCGGGCGAGTCGATCGGCGGGCGTGGCAAGGCGCTCGTCCAGTCGGTGGCCGGCGTGGCGTTGGCGCGTCGGCTGCGGCGCATCGGCGTCGATCACCTGCACGCGCACTTCGCCCACGCGCCGGCGTCGATCGCGATGTACGCCGCGGCCGCGACGGGCGTTCCGTTTAGCTTCACCGGGCACGCAGCGGACCTCTTCCGTGACGCCCACCTGCTGCCGACCAAGCTCCGCCGAGCCGCGTTCGTCGCCTGCATCAGCGAGTGGCATCGCGCCCACTACCAAGCCCTTTTCAAGCGTGACGATGCCGAATACCCGATTGTCCGCTGCGGCGTCGCCCTGTCACCGGCCACGCCGGCGCCTCATGTCGGCCCGCCCAGGCTGGCGACCGTAGCCCGGCTCGTGCCCAAGAAGGGCATCGACACGCTCGTCGCGGCCCTGCCCGAGATCCGTCGACGTCACGCCGACACACGCCTCGTGATCGGCGGCGACGGCCCGCAACTCGCGGCTTTGCGCGAGCAGGCCGATCGACTCGGCGTCGTTTCGGCGATCGACTTCCGCGGCGCCCTGCAACACGCCGACGTCCCAGCGTTGCTCGCCGAGGCGGACGTCTTCGTCCTGCCCTGCCAGCCGGCGGCAGACGGCGATCGCGACGGCATCCCGGTGGCGCTCATGGAGGCGATGGCCGCCGGCGTGGCCGTCGTTTCGGGCGACCTGCCGACTATCCGCGAGTTGATCGCCGACGGCCAGACCGGCCGCCTCGTTGCCCCCGGCAGCGACGACGCCGTCGCGGACGCCGTGAAGGACTTGCTCGATGACCCCGACACGCGAGCCTGCCTAGCCGCCGCCGGGCGGGAACGCGTCGCGACCGAGTTCACCGACGGCGTCAACCTCGACCGTCTGATCGTCGCGCTGGAACGCGCGCTCGGTCGGCCGATCGTCGATCCTCCTTCACAGGCCGTGATAACGGATATCGCCCAATCCACCAGCGCTCACGACGCCTCGCAACGCCAGGCGATCCCCAAACCCGCCTTGGCCACCACGACCTAAGCCGTGCTCTTCAACTCGTACACGATGATCTGCGTCTTCCTGCCCATCGTGGTGGCGGGCTATTACGCATTCAAGCGGTACGAGTTGGTCACCGCCGCCAAGCTGTGGCTCATCGCCTCATCGTTCACGTTCTACGCCGCTTGGAAGCCGTCCTTCCTGCTGATTCTCTGGGGCTCGATCGCCTTTAACTACACGCTTGGCAGGCTGATGATCGCAGCGGGGGATGATCGCGCATCGACGCGACGATGGCTGATGCTGTTTGGCGTCGTGGGCAATCTCGGGCTGCTGTTCTATTTCAAGTACGCCAACTTCTTCATCGAGGAAGTCACGCGTTACACCGGCCTGGATATCGCCAACGATCCAATCCTCCTGCCGCTGGCGATCAGCTTCTTTACGTTCCAGCAGATCGCCTACCTGGCGGACATCGAGTCCGGCAGGCTTGGCAAGTCGTCGCTCGTGGATTACATGCTTTTTGTCACGTTCTTCCCACAGCTGATCGCCGGACCGATCGTGCACCACAAGCAGGTGATGCCGCAGTTCGAGGGACAGTTTCTCAGCAGGCGGTTCCGCGAGAACGTGAGCGTGGGGCTGACGATCTTCGCCGTGGGACTCTTCAAGAAGGTGATGCTGGCGGACAATCTCGAGCCGACCGCCTCGCGCGTGTTCGACGCGGCCGACGGGGGCGCGGCGATCACGACCTTCGACGCGTGGTTGGGGTTGCTGAGTTACAGCTTCCAGATCTACTTCGACTTCAGCGGTTACTCGGACATGGCGATCGGGCTGGCGTTGCTGTTTGGCGTGCGACTGCCGCTCAACTTCAACTCGCCTTACAAGGCGTCGAACATCTCGGACTTCTGGCGTCGCTGGCACATTACGCTAAGCGTGTTTCTGCGTGACTACTTGTATATCCCGCTCGGCGGCAACCGTCGTGGCGAGGCGAGGCGGTCGCTGAACCTGCTGATGACGATGCTGATCGGCGGGCTGTGGCACGGAGCGGGGTGGAACTTCGTGATCTGGGGCGGGCTGCACGGCGTGTACCTGACGATCCACCACGCGTTCAGCAAATGGTTGGGCGCAGACCGAAAATCGACGGCGGGCCTGGGCGCCGGCCGGATCGCCGGCGTGGCGGTCACGTTCTTGGCGGTGATGGTGGCGTGGGTGTTCTTCCGGGCGGTGACGCTGGAGGGCGCGATGTCGGTGCTCGCCGGGACCGTGGGCGTGACCGAGGCGGGCCTAGGCGCGGTGCCCGCCGCGTGGTGGCCGCTGGCTTGGCTGGCGATCGGCGCATTTGTCGTGTGGGTGATGCCCAACACGCAGCAGTGGGTGGGCTACTCGCCCGATCCGTCGCAACGGCCAGGCGGCGTCGGGCGAGCCGACGAGGGCGGCGCGACAGTCGCCACCGGCGGGCTCGTCGGCCTGCCTGCGTGGCGTGCCTCGCTGCCGATGGCCTGCGTCGTCGGCGCGATGTTCGCGCTGGCGTTCACTCAGTTGGCCCGCCCGGCCGTGTTTATCTACTTCCAGTTCTAAGGACTCGCGCACGCACCCACCATGGCCACCCCCACGACCCAGCGCGAGCTCGACACCCGCTACGGGGTCTACCCGTGGGCGCTGTTCGCGTTCGCCATACTCTGGGCGGGTGTGCTCGTGGCGTTGCCGGACGACGCGTACGTGCGGTTCCAGCAACTCGGCGGCGACTTCGTCAAGGCGCGCTGGGTATACGAGCGACTGCACTTTGACCCCGAGCCGGTCGACGTGGTCGTGCTGGGCTCGTCGCGTTCGATGGACGCGGTCGACTCGGGACTGCTGAGTGACGCGGTGAGCACCCGCGACAAGCCGGTCGTCGCGGCGAACCTGGCGGTGCCGCAGTACGGGCGCAACCTGCACCGCATCCTCCTGCACCGCGCCATCGAGCGAAAGCACCCACGGCTGGTTCTGATCGAGGTGAACGAGACGGAGGACCGTCGCGGGCACGCGATGTTCGCCGAGCTGGCGGGGCCCGGCGAGATGGTCGACCAGCCGCTGGCGGTGAACTTCAATCTGCTCAGCGACGCAGCCAAGTTCGCCCGGCGCCGCCCGACCGGCGCGCTGTCGACGGCGTTGCCGGGAGCGGCGGGCGTGAGTCGCGCGTTCGACCCGGCCGACTACTGGGGCACCCACCCGCCCTACCACCGCGCCGGAGACACCTACCCCGAGCTGTCTGCCGACTTCCTGGACAATCAATCCGCCGCGTATCTCCGCGGCGTCGGCGAGCGATTGCTGCCCGGGGTAATCGGGGACGTGGAGCATCGCTTTTCGGTCGAGTCGGTCCGCGCGATGGCGTCCGAGGCCCGAGCCGCGGGGGCCGATGTGGTGTTCTACTACCTGCCGGGGTACGGCAGCGCCGATCGCGAGCCGGCGTACGCCGCGTTGTACCGTGAGTGGGGCGAGCTATGGCTGCCCCCGGCCGAGCTGTTCGCCGACCCCGCGTCGTTTATCGATCTTCACCACGTGCGGCACGACGTGCGTGTCGAATACACGGATTGGCTTGCCGACCGGGTAAACGGGTGGCTGAATAGGCGTACGGCGAACGACGCCGAGGCCGGCGTGGCCGATCGGGAAGACCAGGTAACCCAGGAGGACGAGGCGGGATGAGCGGGCGAGGCTACGTGATCGTGACCCCCTGCCGCGACGAGGCGGCATACGCCCGGCGGACGCTGGACGCGGTGATCGGCCAGACGGTCCCGCCGGCCAAGTGGGTCATCGTCGACGATGGATCGACGGACGGGACCAGCGAGATCCTCGCCGAATATGCGCAACGCGTCCCGTACATCGAGGTCGTGACACGCGAACAGCGCGGCAAGCGGGCCGTCGGGCCGGGCGTCGTCGACACGTTCTACGCCGGGCTCTCGACGATCGAGCTGAGTGACTTTGACTACGCGGTCAAGCTGGACCTCGACCTCGACCTGCCCGCCGGCTACTTCGAGAAACTGATCCAGCGCATGAACGCCGACCCGCGGCTGGGTTGCTGCAGCGGTAAGCCGTACTTTCCGGGCCCGAGCAACACGGACAAGGGTTGGGACGGCGAGTTGATCAGCGAACTCTGCGGGGACGAGATGTGCGTGGGGATGATCAAGTTCTACCGCGTGCCTTGCTTCGAGCAGATCGGCGGGTTTGTGCGCGAGGTGATGTGGGACGGCATCGACTGCCACCGCTGCAGGATGCTGGGGTGGAAGGCGTGCTCGTGGGACGAGCCCGAGCTTCGTTTCTTGCACCTTCGACCGATGGGCTCGAGCCAGAAGGGGATCCTCACCGGCCGGGCGCGGCACGGGTTCGGGCAGTACTTCATGGGGACGGGGCCGATCTATATGGCGGCGAGCGCGATCTTACGTCTGGGCTACAAGCCGGCGGTGATCGGCTCGGCGGCGATGATGTGGGGATACGTCGCGAGCTGGTTGAAAGGCAAGCCGAGGTACGGCGACGCGGCGTTCAGGCGTTTCCTACGCCGCTACCAGTGGGCCTGCCTCTTGTCCGGCAAGGCCAAGGCGACCGAGGTGCTGGACGCCAGACAGTCTGGTGCGTGGCAACCTAACCAAGCCGGCGAGCTGTCGGCCGCTTGAACGAGGGAGAGTCGAGACGATGAAAGCGGTAATCCTGGCGGGCGGCTTCGGCACCCGGCTTTCCGAAGAGACACAGATCAAGCCCAAGCCGATGGTCGAGGTCGGCGAGCAGCCGATCCTTTGGCACATCCTGAAGATCTACGCCTCGCACGGCGTCAACGAGTTCGTGATTTGCTGCGGGTACAAGGGCGACGTCATCAAGGACTACTTCGCCAACTACTTCGCGCGGACGAGCGACGTGACGTTCGACATGGCGACCAACCAGATGCACATCGAGCGTCAGCACGCCGAGCCGTGGAAGGTCACGCTCATCGACACGGGGCAAGACGCGATGACGGGCGCTCGCATCAAGCGTGTCCGCGACTACATCGGCGACGAAACGTTCTGTCTGACCTACGGCGACGGGGTGAGCAACGTCGACATCGCCGACTTGATCCGGTTTCACAGGCAGAGCGGCCGGCTGTGCACGCTCACGGCGGTCCGCCCGCCGGGACGATTCGGGGCCGTAATCTTCTCGGGCGACGAAGGCCAGATCGACAGCTTCCGCGAGAAGCCGCGTGGCGACGGCGGGTACATCAACGGCGGATTTTTCGTGGTCGAGCCCAGCGTTGTCGATGAGTACGTCGGGGACGACGCGGGGGCGGTCTGGGAACAGGAGCCGCTGCGGAAACTGGCTCACGACGGGCAGCTCAACGGGTATCGGCACGATGGGTTCTGGCAGCCGATGGACACGCTTCGGGACAAGAAGTTGCTCGAGCAGCTGTGGAACGACGGAGAGGCACCGTGGAAGACCTGGTGAACAACATAATGGAGGCTCAGCCGGCCGCCACGCCAACGCCCGAGTTCTGGGCGGGCAAGCGGGTGTTGGTGACGGGCCACAGCGGCTTCAAGGGCGGCTGGATGTGTTGGTGGCTGCGGCGCCTTGGCGCCGAGGTGCACGGGCTGAGCGACGCGGTGTGGACCGATCCGAGCCTGTACCACGCGACGGCCTTAGCGAAAGAGATGGCCAGCGAGACGTGGGTGGACATCGCCGACGCCGAGCGAACGCTCGCGGCGATCGATCGTGTCGCGCCCGAAGTGGTGCTGCACATGGCGGCTCAGCCGCTGGTCCGGCTGAGCTACGCCGAGCCGATCGCGACCTACGCAGCGAACGTGATGGGCACGGTGCACGTGCTCGAGGCGATCCGGCGCTCACCGTCGGTCAAGTCGGCCGTGATGATCACAACGGATAAGTGCTACGAGAACCGCGAGTGGGACTGGGGCTACCGCGAGGACGAGGCGATGGGCGGGTACGACCCGTACTCGTCGAGCAAGGGCTGCTGCGAGCTGGCGATTGCCGCGTTCCGTCGGTCGTACGATCTGTTCGGCGGCGCGAGCGGGCGCCCGGCGGTGGCGTCGGCGCGAGCGGGCAACGTGATCGGCGGCGGTGACTGGGCGGAAGACCGGCTGATCCCCGATATCGTTCGGTCGTTCACGCGTGCCGAATCGGTGGAGATCCGCTCGCCACGCGCCATCCGGCCGTGGCAGCATGTGCTCGAGCCTGTCGGCGGTTATCTCGTGCTGGCCGAGCGGCTGTGGAACGAGGGTGGGCCGTTCGCGGACGGCTGGAACTTCGGTCCCGAGGAAGCGGACGCGACACCGGTTGGCAAGATTGTCGAGACTATGGTCGCGTTGTGGGGCGATACCGCGGCGTGGCACCTGGCGGCCGACGCCGGCCCGCACGAGGCGCGGACGCTCAAGCTAGACATCTCCAAGGCCAAGGCCCGCCTCGGATGGCGGCCGCGATTACCGCTGCGTCAGACGCTTGAGTGGCTCGTGACCTGGTACCGCGAGCACGACCGCGGGGCGGACGCCGCCGCGATGCGCGACCTGACGCTGACGCAGATCGCGGCGTTCGAGTCTGCGGCGACGCCGAGCAAGCCGGAGGTCGCCCATGCTCATTGAGCCCGGCCCGATCCACGGCAGCCTGATCGTCGACGTCGAGCGGCGCGGCGACGCGCGCGGCTCGTTCGCCCGGCGGTACTGTGTGGACGAGTTGGCCGCGGCCGGGCTGCGCGACACGCCGGTGCAATGGAACTACTCGGACAACGCTGAGACGGGAACACTGCGTGGCCTGCACTATCAAGTCGCGCCGCACGGAGACGCGAAGTACCTGATGTGCATCGTGGGCGAGGTGTTCGACGTGATGGTCGATATGCGCGAGGACTCGCCGACCTACGGCCGCTGGCACGGCGAGCGCGTGAGCGCCAACAACCAGCGAGCGGTGTACATCCCCGAGGGCTGTGCGCACGGGTACATGGCCTTGGCTGACGGCGCAGCGGTGCTGTACGCCGCGTTCGGGCGATACGCACCGGACGCGGAGCGCGGCGTGCGATGGAACGACCCGAGCGTGGGGATCGACTGGCCGATGCGGCCGACGTCGGTATCGGAGAAGGATCAGCTTTGGCCGGACGTGCATTGGGCGCGGCCGATCGGCGTGGCGGGGGGCGGCGCATGAGCACGCGGGTGCTGCTGACGGGATCGACGGGTTTTGTCGGGCGTGCCTGCCGCACCCGTCTGGCCGAGGCTGGGATCGACACGGTGGTCACCGGCCGATCGAGCGACGGTCTGGGCGAGGCGGCGGCGAGCGAGCGATTGGTAGCGATGGACGTGACGGAGGCGGCGTCGATCGACGCGGTGCTGCGCGAGTATCGCCCGACGCACCTGCTGCACCTGGCGTGGCGGGCGGTCAGCGGCGACATCTGGCGTTCGCCTGAGAACTACGCGTGGTACCGACACAGCGTCGCGCTGATGACGGCTTTTGCCCGGGCCGGTGGGCGGCGCGTGGTGGGTTGTGGCACGTGCGGCGAATACGACTGGTCGACGGGCATGTGCGACGAAACGGCCACGCCCGAGTTCCCCAACACGGCATATGGCCGGGCCAAGCTCGCGACGCGTCACGCCGCAGCGGCGTTGACCGATGCGTACGACGTGACCACCGCGTGGGGTCGTGTGTTTTTCGTGTACGGCCCCGGCGAGGCCTCGGCACGACTGCTGCCGACGGTGGTGAACAACCTGCTGGCGGGTCGGCCGGCGGAGGTGTCTCATGGCCGACAGCTCCGCGACTATATGCACGTCGCCGATGTCGCGGGCGGGCTGGTGGCGTTGCTGGGGTCGGACGTGGTCGGGCCGGTGAACGTCGCGACCGGCGAAGCGATCCGTGTGCGGGACCTTGTTGCCGAGGCCGCCGAGCAGATCGGCAGACCCGAGTTCGTGCAATGGGGCGCCAAGCCCACCGGGGCTCACGAACCACCGCTCATTGTCGCACGCAATCGGCGACTGATCGACGAGGTCGGCTACAAGCCGACCATGAACCTGTCGGCCGGCGTGGCCGACGTCATCGAACGGGCTCGCATGGCGCTCGACGCACCGTCGCCCGCTCCTACCAAGGCATCCGCATGACACAGGCACTCGTAATCGGTTCGGGCATGGCCGGCCTCGGCGCGGCACGACGGCTTCTCGAGGGCGGCGTTAAGCCGCTGGTCGTCGAGAAACAGTCGCGTGTGGGCGGACACACCAAGTCCCATACGCACGACGGCTTCACCTTCGACGAAGGTCCGCACATCTCGTTCACCAAGAACGAGCGCATGCAAGGCGTCCTTGCCGACGCCGTGGGGGGCGACTACACGCCCCTGCAGACTTACGTCGACAACTACTACCGGGGCATGTGGATCAAGCACCCCGCACAGATCAACCTCGCTCGTCTGCCCGTCGAGCTGCGCGTCAAGTGCATCGCCGACTTCATCGAGGCATCCAAGGTCCAGGACCCCGAGATCAACCACTACCAGGACTGGCTCGAGGCGACGTTCGGCAAGACATTCGCACACAACTTCCCGATGGCCTACACCCGCAAGTACCACACCTGCGAGGCGATCAACATGACCACCGACTGGCTCGGACCACGGCTGTACCGCCCGAAGCTCGAGGAGGTGCTCACCGGCGCGATGACCGAGCAGACCGCTGACGTCCACTACATCGACAACTTTCGCTACCCCAACCACGGCGGGTTCATGGCCTACGTCGACGGCCTGGCCAACGAGCTCGAGGTGCAGTGCAACCGCGAGATCACCAAGATCGACCCGATTACCCGCGAGGTCCGCTACGACGATGGCTCAACCCAGTCTTACGAACAGCTCGTCTCGACCGTCCCCCTGCCACGGCTGATCGAACGCATCGACTCGGCGCCACAGCACGTCCGAGACGCGGTTGCCAAGCTCGCCTGTACTAAGTGCGTCGTGGCGAACTTCGGCCTGGCGCGCACCGACATCTCCAAGGCCGACTGGTCATATTTCTACGACGCAGACATCTGCTTTGCGCGCCTGAGCTTCCCCCACATGTTCGCCGCCTCCAACGCCCCCGAGGGCTGCGGCAGCATCCAGTGCGAGATCTACTTTTCAGACAAGTACAAGCCGCTGGAGATGTCGCCCGACGACCTGATCCCCGTTGCCCTGGCCGACCTGCGCAAGTGCGGGCTGGTGAAGGACGACGACGAGATCATCTACCAGGGGGCCCAGCTGCTGCCCTACGCCAACATCATCTTCGACCGCGACCGCCCCGATGCGATCGCGACCGTTCGCGCCTATCTCGAAGAAGTCAATATCCACACCGCCGGCCGCTACGGCCTGTGGAACTACCACTGGACGGACGAGTCGTACGTCAGCGGGGAAGACGCGGCCGACGCCGCGCTCGCCGCGCTCGGCTCGGCCACGCCCGCTTGATCGGACCGCCCGCCCGAGACCGCGTATGACCGTCATCACACCCAAGCCCGATGCCTCTCAAGGCGGCAAGACCGGCCAGGCCCGCACGCTGCTGTACTCCATCCTGCGCGATCGCCCACCGGTCTCGAATGCCTGGATCGCTGAGTTCGAGCGCGTCGTCCGGGCGATCGAGCCCTGCGATGTCCTTCGCCCCGGTCGCGACACGCTCACGCCCGGCAAGACGGCCGCGATGCTCGCCAAGCGTCTCACCGGCTTCGAGCTCGGCGACCGCAGCAAGCCCCGACCCGCCAAGGTCGATCGTGACTATGAGTTGATGTTCGTCGCCTGCCAGTCACCGGCCGACCTGTGGACTCTCCGCTCGGTCGAGGGCTGGCGCGAGCGTTGCAGAACCAAGGTCTGCTACATCTCCGACTTCTGGATCAAGGCGCTGCACTACGTCGACTGGGTGCCCGAGCTAAACGACTTTGACATCGTCGCCACGCCCTGCCACGAGTCGATCCCGCCGTTGAGTGAGAAACTTACGACCCGAGCCGAACACGTGCGCCTCGGGGTAGACGCGGCGATGTTCGCCCCGCTGCCGGGCGCGCCGCGTCTGCTCGACGTGTACTACATGGGGCGACGCAGCGAAGTGACGCACGCCGCCCTGTACGAGCGCAGCGCCGACAAGCGGTTCCTCTACCACTTCGACTCGGTCGGCATCAAGGACGTGATCGACGCGCTGCAACACCGCCGACTGCTTGCTCAGACGATCCAGCGCAGCAAGTTCTTCATCGCCAACCGCGGATTCGTCAACGACCTGGGCGCCAGCCAGCAAGAGATCGGTGCCCGCTTCTTCGAGGGTGCCGCGGGCGGGGCGGTGTTGATCGGCGACGTGCCGAACACGGCGGTATTCCGCGAGACCTTCGACTGGGCGGATGCGGCGATCGCCACGCCGTTCGACGACCCCGAGATGCCCGAGCGGCTGGTCGCGTTGCTGGCCGAGCCTGAACGGATGGAAGCGATGAGCCGGCGGAACGTCGCCGAGTCGCTGCGACGGTTCGACTGGTCGCACCGCTGGCTCGAGCTGCTGGCGCTGGCGGGGATCGAGACCAATCCCACGGCGGAGGAGCGTGTGGCGCACCTCGCGACGCTGGCGGAGCCTTGGACAGACACTAAGCACGCAAGCCAGGCCGCGGCGACGACCAGGGACGCGGCGGTGGGCGTGTGAACGCGGCTGGCTCCGCGCGGCGTGAGGGACAAGGGTGACGGGATGAGCAGAAGCAGTCAGGTCACATCAAGCCCGGCGTACCCGCGTCACCTCGCCGGCGCAGACGGCGTGCGCGGGCTCGCTTGCCTGCTGGTCGTTGTCATCCACCTCTACAACGTGACACCCGATCCCCATGGCTCGATCGACGCGATGATCAAGAAGATCGTGCGATGGGAGCAGCTGGGCCTGGGCGTCGGGGCGTTCTTCGTCCTCAGCGGGATGTTGCTGTCGTACCCGTTCTGGAAGGCCTACGCGGACAGCGGACCGATGCCGAACCTCGGGCGATACGCCAATCGGCGGATCGCGCGGATCGTGCCGGCTTTCACGGTCGCCAGCCTCGTGAGTTTCGTCGCGTTCAGCGACTTCAGCATCACGCAAACCGTTCGGCTCATCGCCGGCCTGCTGTACCTGAACTCGTTCCACTACCAGACGTTCTTCCCGGTCGAAGGCGATCCGCCGCTGTGGTCCATCGGGATCGAGATGCAGTTCTACCTGCTGCTGGCGATCCCGATGGTGGGCGTGTTCGCGTGGCGACGGATGCGGCCGGGACTGGCGGCGGCGGCGGGCGTGATCGCGGGCCTAGCGGCGGCGATCGCGGTCGGGAACTGGGCGGTCGGGCGGGCGGTTTTCGAGCCGATGCTCGACGGCGTGCGGACGACGGCCCAGGGGCTGCCCTGGAGCGCAGCGAACAATTTCCTGCCCTTCCAGAACCCAATCGGGCTGTTTGCCTATTTTCTCGTCGGCGTGCTGTCGGGCTGGGGGATCGTGTGGCTTGTGTCGACCGGGCGAGCCGAGCGTTGGCGGCGACCGTCGTGGGGGCGATTCAACGCGTTCGACGGGGCGATCGTGGCGGCGACCCTGGTATTCCTGGCGTTGGCCCCGCTGGCACCCCACGCCGCATCGCTCGGGCTAGGGCATGGCTTCCCCATTTTCCCGGTGTTCATGATGGTGGTGATGACCTCGCTGCCTTTCACGGGCCGGATCGGCGGGTGGTTAGATCTCCCTTTGTTGAGATGGGTCGGCGTGATAAGCTATGGACTGTATTTATGGCACTACCCGTCGATGCTTTGGGTGAAAAATCTCTGGCACGGCGGATTTGAAGGGGTTGAATCCATTGGTTGGGTGGAGCGCGCCGCCTTTGGAGCCGTCGCGACGGGTCTGGCGACCCTGATCGCAGCGGCATCGTGGTACGGGATGGAGCGGCCGGTGGTCCGCTGGTCCAAGCGGCTGGAGTCGGGCGGATCGGCAGCTCGGCAAGCAAACCAACCCGAGAACACGCCGCGATCCGCGGAGCGCGAGCCAAAGGACAGAACACCGGCGCAAGCCGGGTGAGGGAGAGAACATGCCAATGAGTCCGAACGGGCATCAACACGCGAGCGACCCAGACGCCTCCACAAGCGACCTGGCTGCGATACGTCGTCGGGCCAAGCTGCTGCACGCGCTCCGGGCGCGTTGGCGTCTTGCGATGATTTTGGTGGTGATGTTCGGTGCCACGGGGATGGTGATCGGATACTCGTCGATCCAGGACCGCTTCTTGAGCGCGGGGCAGGTGCAGATGCATCCCGTGCTGCCGACCGTGATGTGGGACCTCCGTGAGAAGGGCCTGCCGCCGATGTTCCGCGACCTCTTGGCTACCCAGCCGGAGATTATTGAGGGGCCGGCGGTCGCGTCCCGCGCGGTCGACGATCCCGAGTGGGTGCAAGCGACAAGCCGACACGGCATGGCCCTAACGGTGGAAGAGTTCCAGGAGTCGGTAACCGCCAAGCAAGTCACCAGCGGCAGCTACCTGTTCGTGGTGCGATTCGAGGCAGACCACCCCGACCTCGCGGCAGCAGGCGTCAACGCCACGCTGCGGGCGTACGCCGAAGCAGCCGAGAATACCGGCTCCAGCAAAGAAGAGCAGGTCACGCTGATTCTCGAACAGACCCGCCAGCAGGCGCTTTCCGCGATCGAACGCCTCGAGGCTCAGATCGGCGAGATCACCGGTCCATTGGGCGTCAGCGGACTCCGCCACCGCCACGACACCAAGATGCTGGCCTTAGACAACCTCGACGTCGACCTGGCCGAACTCAACCGCCGCGACCCCACCTCGACCGAACTCGACACCGAAGACACGGCGATGGTCGAGCTGCTCACCATTCAACGCGGACTGCAGATGGAGCTCCAACGCGAGCTGGCCGCCGGCAAGATGGAGAACCACGCGAGCGTCCGACAACTCCGCTCACAGCTGTACGACCTCGATCGCATGATCGGCCAGCAGCGCCAGGCCTACACGGTGCAGGAGAACGGCGTCGGCAAGGGCAGCGGCCGGGACGCCGAACGCGACCGGCTGATGGCCCAGCGCGAGGTCGTAAGCGAGGAAGTGGCGGCGATGACGCACCGGCTCACCGAGGTCGACCGACTCACCCGCCAGCTGGACCAGGCCCAACGCCGCCTCGCCGAGTCCAGCCACGAGCTGGAAAAACGCAATATCGAGTCGACGGTCACGGGCCGAATCGAGATCATCGGCTTCGGCGTCTCGCCCGATGGCCCCAGCAACCTGGGCAAGCGGCTCCAACTGGCCATCGCAGGCGGCGGATTGATGGGGCTGCTTGGCCTGGCGCTGACCGTCGGGTCGTCGCTGATCAGCCAGCGGATCAACTCCGGCCACGACGCCGAACTCGAGCTGCCGGGCCTGCCGATGCTCGCCGCTTTGCCGGCGATCGGCAACGGCCTGGACAACGCCGCCGTCGCGGGCCTCCGTGTCCACCAACTCCGCTCGCACCTCCACATTACCGACGGCGGAGAGGGCTGCCAGATCATCGCCGCCTCAAGCCCCGCACCCGGCTCGGGCAAGACCAGCGTTATCTCGGCGCTCGGCGTCGCCTTCGCCACCAGCGGCTCGCGCACGCTGATCGTCGACGCCGACCTTGTCGGCGGCGCACTGACCGCCGCCTACGGCGTCACCCCCCGCCCCACCGCCGAGCGTCTGCTCCGCGAGGCAGGCCTGATCGATGAGGAAGCACTCGCGGTGGCGATCAACTCAGCCTCCCAGTCGGGGATGCGCCTAGTCGACTGGCTGGTCGAACAGGGGCGGCTCAACGAAACCCAGCGGAACGCCATCCTGCACCGTCAGAAGGAGATCGCCCTCGGCATCACCGACGTCGGACCCGATATCCCGCTGAGCGAGTGCGTCGGGCCTGCCGGCGTGCCCAACCTGTCCGTGCTGCCCCAGGCCGCCAACTCCCTTGGCCACGCCAACACGCTCTCGCCCGCGTTGATCAAGCGCATCATCGAGCAGGCGCGGCTCGAATTCGATGTCGTGCTATTCGATACCGGCCCCGCCGGATCGAGCGTGGAGGCGACGCTCGTCGCGTCACTGGCCGAACGAACCCTGCTCATCATCGGTCGCGGCGATCACCGCAGAGCCGTCATCACCGCCCGCAGTCGGCTTCAGGCCGCAGACGCTCGCCTAGAGGGGTTCGTCTTCAACCGTGCTCAGCTTGCGGAACGACCCGAGCTTTCCAGCCTTCGCAGCGTCAGCCGACGCGCCGACATGCAAAAGCTGCCGGTCGAGGTGGACCCCAGCGACGTCAGGCGTTACGGCCCGCTCGCCGCGGCCGTGCTGGCGACTTCCTCAGAGCGGCTGGCCTTGGGCTCCCTCGACGCCAGCCTCGATCCGACCCTGCCCGCCGCCCACACGGCCTGAAGTCTACGCTCGCGAGTCCCGCCGCAACCCATCTCTCGCTGCCGAGCCACGAGGACCCCACGGCTGGCAATCCCGGGGACCTCGGCCTTTAGCACACGCGCCGTCTTTCCTGACTTAAACAGCTCAGGTCGGACGGCGCAAGAGGCACCACATCAGCAGCGGAACGGCCGCGATAGCCGTTGGCGTTGGTACGTACTTGGCGTCGTTGCGTCCCCACTGCTCATTGGCAGCGAAGCCCTCGCGGAAATAGCTGTTCACGGCTTGGGCGGTAAACCTCGGGTCGAGGGTCCCCTCCTCGAACATGGCCGAGGCGAGCATAAAGGCCTCGATCGTCGGCTCCAGACCGAGCGCCTCCATGTACGAGAAGATCGTCCGATCAGGATCAACGAGTTCTGCAATCGGGCCCACGTCTTCGCTGGTTCCCCAGTCGTAAACCACGTTACCCTCCGCGAGCACACCATCGAGACCCACGAGCGCCGCCCCTGCGCCATCGGGGCCATGAGCGACAATGTTGTGCAGCGCGCGGTAACCGGCATTGTCTTTCATATCGATGCCCCAGCTGACGGCTCCGGCGATGTCTTTGTCCGACCCGTGCAAGACGACGTTGTCGACGGCCAAGCCCGCGGCGTCGGACTGACCGTCGGACAGGTAGAAGGCATCGTTGTTCGCGATGAACAAGTTGTTGATGACCTCGCCACCGGGTCGCATCTGAAGCCCCGCCGCCGAAGCGCGGCCCACGATATTGTCACGGAACACGACGTCGAGGCTGTCGCTCTGGATGTAGACGTTGTGATTGAACTTCGTGGGCCGCGCCTCTTCGATCTCGGCGTTCCAGCCGTTGTGATCGAACACGCTCTCCTCGATGGTCAGCCGCTCGACGTTGGATGCGTACAGCCCAGAGGAGTGAGCGTCCAACTCGGCGCGATCGACAAACGCGTTGTCAAAAATCGATCGGCGGATGACCACGTCGGTCATGTGCGTCTCTCGACGGCCCTGAAGCACAACGTTGGTCGCGAAGCCGGACACACGCACGTCCTCGATGTGAACGTTGGAGATGGGGTTCAGGATCGAGATGCCGGCCCCGCCGCCAAACTCGTCGGTTGGCCGCTCGATCGACACGCTCTTGATCAGGACGTTCGAGAAATTGTCGGACCAGACACGCAGGCCATCGGGCGTGCCCTCTCCAAACTTGGCGGGCGTGACGATGGGCCGCGCGCCCGTGCCATAGCTGGCAATCACAAAGGGACGGTCGGGGCTCGGGCCGCCCGTGGTCACGTCGTTGATCTGCCCGAACGACTGATCCAAGAAGCGGTCACCACGCTTGAGCAGGACTTGATCGGGCTTGCCGCTACGCACCAAGGACATCGCCTTGGACAGGGTCTTCACCGCAGTCGCAGAGGAAAGCCCGTCGTTGGTGTCGTCGCCCCGGGAATCGCTTACAAAGATCTGCCGACCATCGAGAGGCAGGCCGACATCGACCCGACCGACAGCGTCGAGCGGCAGCCAAACTGCCTGGCCCCGTGCCCCCAAGACAACGGCTATGGCAACCCCAAAAACAACCGAAAGTCGCGATGAACTCCAGACGGCCCGATGCCCGGCCGTCCAGATCTTCTCTCTTGACACGCCCAGCACATCGAATCGCAAGCGCACTTTCGTGGACTCCATTGAGCACTTCCGCGACGCCGTACACACTTTGGGCTGAGCGGTCGTCGCAAAACCGGGCAGAGTTGTAAGTCTGGTGTTCAACTCCGTTGTCAGCGGCTACCTAAGTCACCGGCGACAACCCGAACGAGCAGGCGGGGTCTGAAGCGGCCTAGGCCGTCTGCGGCAGAGTAGCCGCCGAACGCACCTGTCACAAGGCCGCCGCAAACGCTCTAGCAGCATCGCAATGGGAATACTACGGAGTCTACTGGGGCAAACTCTTAGATATCTAGAACCCCCAGATTTCCTATTTTTAATTATGTGAATAGAGTTAGCTGAGCCGTGGCTTTTCGATTCATCCCGATAGGTCACCGTAGCCGCTCTGATAAAATTCGCTATTTTAACCAAGTCGGGAGCCACCCGGTTTGTAGTGTCGCCGATCCCGCGGCAGGAGGAATGATGTTGAACAGCCGACGACGTCGCGTGAGAGTTGCGCTGGTTGCGCCCGTCATTTTTGCCGCCAGCGGCCACGCCTCGGCTGCGTTGGTTCTCATCGACGATTTCGAGACCGGCTACGTACAAGGCGCCAACATCGGCGGGCAGAATGGCTGGGAGCAAGGCACTGGAATCAACCGGCCGCCCACCCAGAGCACCGTTGTGACCGACCCCGCCGACCCGTCCAACCTCGTGCTGAAGGTCACGGGCCGCGACAACATCACCTACCTGCCGGTCCGAGTCCCTTTGATCAACGATGGCGAGCAAGGAACGCTATTCGCCAGGTTCCGCTACGAGACGACAGACGGCAATCCCGACGCCTCTTTCGGCCTGATCTGGGCAGACGACATCCTTGGCGGCATCCCCGCGAATCCGTTCGATGCCTTCGCAGCTCAAGTACGGCAGAGCTCACAGTTCGACGCGCGAAATTATGGCGGATTCGACCGCCTAGACAGCGATATCGCCCCGGTGCTCGCCGATACGTGGTACCGCATTTGGATGGTGCTCAACAACGATGTCCGGGACAGCAGCGGCAACGAGTTCAGCAGGGCTTACGACGTCTTTGACGTCTTTATTGAGGCGGACTCAGGCCCCTACGCGGTTCAAACCGAGCTCGACCCGTCCAACAACGACGTGATTTTCTTCCGCCGCGCCTATCGGCTCTACGACGACACCGCGAACGGTCTAGGTTTGACGAATCAGCCGCCGATCCTCGGCATCGGCGTCCTCTTGGGTAATGATGCCTCGCAGGACGACGCGATCTACATCGACGACATCTACGTCGATGGCGACGCACGAACCACGGCCAACCCGATCCCCGAGCCAGCGTCGATTCTGCTGGTGTCCTTGGGTATCGCGATGGTCTGCCGGCGCGGCCCCCGCTGAGCCAGCCGATCATCGTGAGACTTTTCGTAAGAATTCCTTCAGGCCGGTTGACTGCCAGCCGTATAGGAGTTATTAAGTCAAAAGACGGGGCGTGCGTCGGCGCGATGCCGACGACAGGTGCCTGAGGGGGCACGACAATAGGATTGGCCAAGTAAGCCAAACCCTAGACGCATACAAGATCGGCCGCGGTTGTTCTGGTGGATCGTGAGTAGGAGATGGAGGCTCGCCTACGTGGGCGATGCAAAGTGAGGGATATCGCTAGATAGCGAGTGTCGGCCGCCCGAAGGGTGATCGACTACGAGGGCTTCGCCATGACCACCACCAGCGCGATCGGTGCGCACGTAGAGCCGGCCACGCGGCCGTCACCAGCGGCTGTCGGCCAGAGGACAAAGCCCCGCAAGCTCTGGCGCAGCGCATCGATCACACCTCAACAAGTCAACCGGCTGCGGTTCACCGACCTCCCCCGGGTCTGGATGCGCGGCTTCGACTTCCATGCGATCTCCGAGCAGCGCTGCACCAAGCTGATCGCACGAGAATCGATGCGAGGCAACGGCGGGCGAGTCGTAACACCCAACCTGCACATCCTTCGCCTCTGCTGTCGCGACCCGGAGGTGGCCGACTTGGTCAAACAGGCCGACCTTCGGGCGGCCGACGGCATGCCGCTGGTCTGGGCCAGTTGGCTGCAACGGACACCCCTGCCCGAGCGGATCGCCGGCTCGAGTCTGATCTGGTCGCTCAGCGAGTTAGCCGCGAAGCGAGGCCTATCGGTCTACTTCCTCGGCGGCAATGAAGGCACGGCCGAGCGGGCCGCCCAGCAACTCACAAAGACGTACCCCGACCTCCAAGTGGCGGGGCACTACTGCCCGCCATTTGGCTTCGATAGCGATCCCGAAGAACGCATGAAGATGTACCAAGCCGTGATCGATGCCGAGCCCGACATCGTCTACGTCGCCCTTGGATGCCCGAAGCAAGAACGCGTGATGGAATCGCTATACCGCCGGATGCCTGAAGCTTGGTATCTCGGCGTTGGGTACAGCTTCAGCTTTGTCGCGGGCGAGTCGGCTCGGGCACCTCAGTGGATGCAACGAAGCGGGATGGAGTGGCTGCATCGCCTTTCCAGCGAACCACGTCGTCTGTTCAAGCGATACCTCGTAGAGTGCCTGCCCTTCTTCGGTCATATGGCGCTACGGAGCGTGATCAAGGGCCTCCTACCGATGCGCTGCCGACGACGGACCGAATCGTCGTATCTGCAGTCTAGGTTCGTGAGGTCTAGCGAACTGCAATCCCGCAACCGTGTTGACAGCGAATCCATGATGTCCGGCGGCCCAGCATGACCCGCGGGAACACAGAGGCGCAATACCCTGTATCGCGACGGGGCACTTCCAGCAGTCTTTTGCCGTGATGCGATCAACCGGCTGGATGCCAATGCCATTTGGCCCTTGAAGCTTCGCCCAGGTTTGTTCGGGCCCTGCCGTCTCTCCGCACTCTTTGCGACAACTCGCATTTCACAACTCTGCCCGAGCCTTCTTCGGCGTGACGATACGCAAGCCACGTCGGCGGCGCGGCTTGACAGCGGCGGAGATTCCAGAGCGTCGTGCTGACCGCTTTATCCGTGTGCTCGCACCCACGACAGACCGACGAGTCGCGCCGATCCAACTAGGGGCCGACGCGTTTGACGATTCGAGGCAATTTTTACGCCGTTGCGACGCTGACCTGCCCGCGTTCACGGCCGCCACCCCCTCTGCCAAACTTGGAAGAGCACACCAAATGCCAGCGGATTACCTTGAGCTGTTCCTCGCGGAAGCCGAATAGATCGACTTCTCAGATTGAGTCTTTCAGCTGCCACGGCGCGATCGCTTCCGGTCGCGCCGGTGCCTCGCTTAACGCAACTGTCCGCAAAGACGGCGGTCGCCTCGTCGGGCAACACGCCGAGCGAACGCTGTCGCAGAACGCAGCCTTCGGACTCGGTTTGCCTTCGGGGCCCGTTGAGTTGAACGACTCGGCCGTTACGGGTCGTCGCTGAACCCCGCAGGCGGTCTGGGTGCGTGTCTTGTGCATCTTCTGCCGGCGCAAACGAACCGGCTTTCGCAATACGCCCGTGACGGGCCAAGGGCTCGATGAGGTGCAGTTCAGCATGCCGTCAAACCACTCTCCGGAGCGCTTTCCCAAACTCGGCTTTGATCCGATCTGGAAACCAGAACGAAGCGTGCCGACACGAGACGGCGATTGTGGTTATGGGCTCGCCAAGCGAGTGACCGATCACGCCGCCGACACACGGATGACCTCTGAGCCTGCGGTACGAGCGGCGTCCCGAGTCGCCTCGTTGCCTGGCGCCTCGTCCCCCGAGGAGCGCCACAATCGCGATCCCGAGGTCCATCGATCCTGAAGACGGCCTCGGAACATCCTGGCGTCCGAAAGTCGCCGACATGGAGCTGACAGCCAACCCAGCCAGACGGCCGGGACCGGCGGAAATGGAGCCGAGGGGGCTCGAACCCCTGACCTCGTGCATGCCATGCACGCGCTCTCCCAACTGAGCTACGGCCCCGCGAGGGAATCGGGGATCATAAAGGCCGCCCGCGCCCTCGGCAAGGCGACCGCTCGGGGCGTCCCCGGGTTGGGCCGCACCCCGCCGTATGTATATTGGTAGACCCCGCCCGGAGACCCCTGTTGACCCTCCACGACCGGCTCGAACACCTCAACCAAATCGACGGCATGCTCCGCGCCCTGACCAGCCGTGTCGGTGCCCGCACCCGTCGCCTCGACAAACTCACCGACAAGCTCGACGTCCTGCACCAGCAGCACGACGAACTCGACGCCCAGCGTCAGCAGAGCAAGGCCCACGCGACCACGCTCGAGAAGCAGGCCGCCGACATCGATGAACGCGTCACGACCATGCGCGACCGCATGAACTCGGTCACCAGCAACAAGGAGTACTCCGCGATGCTGGTCGAGATGAACACCCTCAAGGCCGACAAGACGCAGCTCGACGACGAGACGCTCGAGGCGATGACCACGGTCGAGCAGCTCGAGGCCAAGCTCGGCGAGATCGAGGCCCAGCTCGGCGAACAGAAGACGCTCGTGTCCGGGGCCAAGGGCGAGCTGGAAGAGGCCGAGGCCGAGATCCAGCAGCGCAAGGACGAGCTGACCGGCGAGCGCACCGAAGCGGCCGCCGAGATCGACGAGGACACGTTGCGTCAGTATGAGCGGCTGATCGTCGAGCACGAGGGCGAGGCGTTGGCGCGTGTCGAGGAGCAGGACCGCCGGCGCAAGGAATACACCTGCGGCGAGTGCTACATGGCCCTGCCGGTCGAGACCGTCTCGGCCGTGATGCGCTCGCCCGACTCGGTCGTCTGCTGCCCCTGCTGCGGGCGGATCCTCACGATGGCCAAGGACCTCAAGTCGGCGATCGCCGCGAAGTAACGATCACGGAGCATGTGCCAGGGAGCATGGATCAGCCGCCTGGGCTGACCGGTTGCTCGATTCACCTGCTTGATCCATGATCCATCCCACATGAGCCATGTCATTGACGAAGTCGTGATCCACGTCGACGGCGGTGCCCGCGGCAACCCCGGCCCAGCCGGCGCCGGCGTCGTCATCTCAGACCCCGACGGCACGCCCCTGCACGAGGCCGGCTACTGGCTCGGCCGCTGCACCAACAACGTCGCCGAGTACTCCGGCCTGCTCAAGGCCCTCGAGGTTGCTACGACGATGAACGCCCAGCGCGTCACCGTCCGCTCCGACTCCCAGCTGATGGTCAAGCAGCTGCTTGGCGAGTACCGAGTCAAGTCCCCCGACCTCAAGCCGCTCTACCAGAAGGCCAGCTCGCTGCTCAGCGCCTTCCCTGCGTCCACCATCACCCACGTCTACCGCGACAAGAACAAGCGGGCCGACCAGCTCGCGAACCTCGCGATGGACGCCGGGGCAGACCGGATCGTGAATTCGATTTAAGGGCGACCAACGCTCATCGCGGTCAATGCCGGGGATTATCGTTCGAGAAACGTGCAATGGCATTGTGGCCGCCTCGCTCGCTCGATAGTGTTGATCGGGTAGGAGGAGCGAGCGACACCCCTCGCTAACCGCGTCACCCTAAGGTGGCCTCGCGTCGCGCCGCTCGCTCACCCGGCCCCGCCGAGGTGGCCGGTGGTTTCGTCGACATCCCATCCCCGGAGGCCCCTCATGCATCGCATCGTCCACGCGTTCGCGCTGACCGCTCTGGCCGTTACCGCCACCCACGCCCAAGCCGTGCTCGTTTACGAGTGGGTCCCCGACCGCGGCTCCGGCGGGCAGGGCCAGATCATCTTCGACGACGCCTACATCAGCGCTAACACCAACGGCATCGACATCCTCTACACCGACGCCGAGAACTTCATCACCACCTTCGGCCCACAGTCGGTGCTTTCCATCTCGTTCACCTTCGACAACGGCTTCTCGATCGACCAGGCGGCCGGCTTCTCTGAAGCCACCACCATCCAGAACGACCTCAACAACACCCCGTTCCAGGTCGTCGACGGCGAACTCGCCGGTTATGCCGGCGGCAGCTTCTCCTTCGAGTACACCACCATCCGCGCCGCCAATGCCTATGTGGATACCACCGTCGATGAGATCTTCTGCCTTGTCGCGCCCTGCCCGCAGCGCGGCGCCCACTTCGCCTTCAGCGGTCAACAGGCAGCGGAGTCCAACATCGGCCGCTTCGTCCTTGTCCCTGAGCCAGCGTCCCTCACCCTCCTGGCCCTAGGGGGCGCGTCATTGATGATGCGACGACGGAAGGCATGACCGCCAACCCGGGTGAGCGATTGGGCGTGGTGACGCTGCGGCCGGTCACGCCGGAGAACGTGGCGGCCGTGGTCAAGCTAAGGGTCGCACCCGGGCAGGACGGGCTGGTGGCAACCAACTCGAACTCGCTGGCCGAGGCGTACGTCTACCCGGATCGGGCGTGGCCGCGGGCGATCTACGCGGGGGACACGCCGGTCGGGTTCCTGATGCTCGACCTCGTCGGGCCCGATCACCCCGAGGTCGAGGAGGGGCGGGCGTCGTACTACCTCTGGCGGCTCATGGTCGATGCGGAGCACCAAGGCAAGGGCTATGGCGCGGCCGGGGTGCGGCTGGCGATCGAGCATGTCAAAACCCTGCCGGACGCGCGGGAGCTGAAGTCGTCCTACGTGCCGAAGGACGGCTCGGCGGCGGCTTTCTACGAGCGGCTCGGGTTTAAGCCCACCGGCGAGGTCGACGACGGCGAAGTGGTGATCCGTCTCGACTGGTGACGCCTCCCCCGGCCCGGGTGGTTCGGATAGGTTGCCAGGGTCTTCATCCGCCACCCCACCCTGGAGCCGACATGTCCGACCAGCTCGAGAAGGTCACGCAGCAGCTCTGCAGCGTCCCGCCAGCCGCCTACGACGATCTGAGCGTCTTGTTCCTCAACTGCACGCTCAGCCGATCGCCGATCATGAGCCACACCGAAGGGCTGATCAAGGTCGCGCAGGGCATCTTCGAGCGAGCCGGGGTGAAGTCGACCGAGATCATTCGGCCGGTCGACTACGAGGTCCCCGCCGGGCTGGGCCTGGACATGAGCCAGACCCCCGAATGGGACCGCGACGACTGGCCTCAGATCCAGGCCAAGATCGACGCCTGCGACATCCTCGTTATCGGGTGCAGCGTGTGGCTGGGCGAGAAGAGCTCGGTCGCCAGCCGCACGCTCGAGCGGATGTACGGCTACACGCACCGGTTCAACGACAAGGGCCAGTACCGCGACTACGGGAAGGTCGGCGCCTGCCTGATCACCGGCAACGAGGACGGCGTCAAGCATTGCGCGATGAACCTGTTGTTCTCGCTGTCGCACATCGGGTACACGGTCCCCCCTCAGGCCGACGCCGGCTGGATGGGCGAAGCGGGGCCGGGCCCGTCATACATGGACGAGGGTTCGGGCGGACCGGCGAACGATTTCACCAACCGCAATACCACCTTCCTCGTGTGGAACTGCCTGCACTTGGCCCGCATGCTCAAGGACCAGGGCGGTATCCCCGCTCACGGCAACCAGCCGGACGCGTGGGACGCGGGCTGCAAGGCAGGCTTCCACAGCCCAGAGCACCAGCGGTAGCGGCGAGGTGATATGCGATAGTGGTGCGATGCGCATCGGCCCCGTACAGCTGAAGACGAACCTGCTGCTCGCGCCGATCGCGGGGTATTGCGATCTGGCGTTCCGGCTGGTGGTGCGGTCGGTGCCGGGGGTGGCGTGCGACGCGGCGGACTTGGACGGGCCGCGGGACGTGGGGGACGGGACGTACGGGGCGGTGGGGCTGGCGTGCACGGACCTCTTGTGCCCCGAAGCGATCCTGCGCGAGACCGACAAGACGATGTGGCTGGCGGCGACGGACGAGCGCGATGCGCCGGTGTGCATGCAGCTGTACGGGCGGCACCCCGAGACATTGGCGGCGGCCGGCGAGTGGGCGGTTGAGCACGGCGCGGCGGTGGTCGACGTCAACATGGGCTGCCCGGTCGACAAGGTGACCAAGAAGAACGGCGGGTCCAAGCTGCTGACCGAGCCCTGCCTGGCCGTGGAGCTGGTCGAGAAACTGGTGCGAGCGCTCGAGCCGACGGGCGTGCCGGTGACGGCGAAGATCCGGCTGGGGTGGGACGACGACTGCCTGATCGTGGACTCGCTGCCGGCAAGGCTGGCGGATGCTGGGGTCGCGGCGGTGACGGTGCACGGTCGGACAACGGCCATGAAGTTCCGCGGGACGTGCCGGCTGGAGGGGATCGCCGCGGTGGTTGCGTCGGTGAAGCGCCATCACCCCGACGTCAAGGTCATCGGCAACGGCGACGTGAAGACGCCGGCCGACGCGCGGCGGATGCTCGATCAAACGGGCTGCGACGGCGTGATGATCGGGCGCGGGGCGCTGGGCAACCCGTGGCTGTTCCGCGACATCGCCTATCACTTGGCAACCGGGCGCGACGCCGAGCCACTGCCCCAGGCACAGCGGGCAGCGCTCGTCGTCGATCACTTCAACCACCTGCTGGCGATGCGTGACGAGCGGATTGCGCTGGCGACGATCAAGCGGCGGATCAGCTGGTACTCGGCGGGGCTGCAGCCGTGGCCGGGGCTGAAGCGCGACGTGCAGGCGATCGACACGGCCGAGGCGATGCTGGACTTCCTGCGTGCCGGGCCTAGCGAGAGGCCGGCCGACCGAGCCCGCCAGCGAACCGCTCTGACCCCGGCGGCGTAAATCAGCCTCGTTCGATATGCGGCGTGTACGGTCTGAGTGGCGCGGCCGGTCATCTGGAAAAAGCCATCGGTGTGACAGCCCTCTGGCACTCTCCAAGCCGAGTTATTCACTAGCTTTACGCATCGTTACCGCCGGTGGAGAAGCCTGTCGTCGCCGGCGGCAGTAGGCAAGGTTCGAGTTGTGTGTTTTCGCTCGAGAGTTGCGGTGAGCTGGTGACGCGTCTTTCGCGGGTACTTCGTCTGATGCAGCTGCTGCGAGAGGACGCGCCGGCGACGGTGGACGTCCTCGCGGAGCGCTTGGGGGTGAGCCGCCGGACCGTGTTCCGGGACCTGACGACGATCCGCCAAGCCGGCGGAGTCGTGACGCACGAGCTGGGGCGGGGCTATCGGCTGACCGGGCTGGGGATGAGCGAGCCGCCACAGTTGGGGGCGAGCGAGGCGCTGGCGCTGACCGTTCT